>LFRN01000211.1 GCA_001512375.1 Candidatus Methanoculleus thermohydrogenotrophicum
GCTGGAAGAGTTCAGGGGGGCTGACGTCGATGTGGTGGTAGACGCAACCCCGGTCGGGATGGAGCCTGACACCCGGAGCCTGCTCGCCCCCGGCGACCTTGAGCCGGGGACGACCGTCTTTGACCTCGTCTACACGCCGCCAGAGACTCCGCTCATCAGGGCGGCGAAGGAGGCCGGGTGCGAGACGATACCGGGCACCGAGATGTTTGTCCACCAGGCGGTGGAGCAGTTCCGACTGATCACCGGGATCGCGGTCACGCCCGCACTGGTGAGGGAGATGCTTGCATGAACACCTTCGGGAGAAATTTCAGATGCACGACGTTCGGTGAGAGCCACGGGAAGGCGGTGGGCGTTGTCGTTGACGGCTGCCCGCCAGGAGTCCCCCTCACCGAGGCTGATATCCAGCCCTACCTCGATCGGAGGCGGCCGGGGAAAAGCCCGCTTGAGTCGGCACGGCAGGAGCCCGACCGGGTGGAGATTCTCTCGGGGACGTTTGAGGGGAGGACAACCGGTGCCCCGATCGCGCTCGTCGTCCGAAACCAGGACGTCCGGTCTGGGGACTACGACGCGCTCAGGGACGTCTTCAGGCCCGGACACGCTGACTACACCTGGCAGGCAAAGTACGGGATCCGCGACCACCGCGGCGGCGGGAGGAGTTCGGGCAGAGAGACCCTTGCCCGGGTCGCGGCTGGAGCGGTGGCGGTGCGCTGTCTTGCGCCCCACGGTGTCGCGATCAGCGGGAGGGTCGTTTCGGTGCACGGGGCAACCGAACCGGAAGCGATGGAAGCAGAGATCCGGGCTGCCCGGGATGCGGGGGACTCTGTGGGCGGGGTCGTCGAGGTGACGGCGACCGGGTGCCCGGCAGGCCTCGGCGACCCTGTCTTCGGGAGACTGGACGCCGCTATCGCCGGGGCGATGATGAGCATCGGTGCGGTGAAGGGTGTTGAGATCGGGGAGGGGTTCGGCGCCGCCCTGCTGCTCGGGAGCGAGATGAACGACCCCATCACGAGGCCCGGGTTTGCAACCAACCACGCGGGCGGGGTCCTCGGCGGGATCAGCACCGGGCAGGATATCGTCGTCAGGATCGCGGTCAAGCCGACGCCCTCGATACGCCGGGTGCAACAGACCGTCGATCTGGCCGGGGAGGGGCGGGAGATATCTATCAAAGGAAGGCACGATCCCTGCATCGCTCCCCGTATCGTCCCGGTCGCCGAATGTATGCTCGCGCTCGTCATCCTCGACGCGATGCTTGAGCAGGCGAAGTACCGGGGGTTTGGCGGGGGGTAAGACAGAGGTGCCCCGGCCCGGTCCCGGAAGGGGGGAAGAGGCCGGGGTTCACCCCAGCAGGTCAGCGATCTGCCGTGCCTCCCGTATATGGTACTGCCCTTCGGCCGTCGGGGTGCCGGCATGGCAGAACATAAACTCCGACCCGAAGAGGGGCAGGATTGCGCGGGCGTAGCGGAACTCGGCGCCCATGACACTTGTGCAGATGGGTTTCTGGGCATGATGGGTGAAGGCGACGAGCGCAAGGAGGTCATCGGTGGTACGGGGTTTCACGACGATCTTCGGGATATCGCCATAGGATCTGAGCATGCTCTCGATCCTTCCCAGTTCCGGGGAGGTGGGCATCTCGCTCGTATGTAGCGATGCGAGGATCTGGATGCCCTGACTCTTGATGACCGGGGCATGGTCCCGATAGCGGGCCTCGACATCCACGAAATCGACGTACCTCGCGATAGGACCGATGATACGAGCCCACAGGTCCGCGTCGCCGACAAAATTGCCCCCTTCCTCCCTGCTCCTGAGTGTGGCGATCAGGGGAATGGCAGTCTCCTCCCGGATCGCACGGACCTGGTCCAGAAGGTCTCCGTCCATCCGGTCGAGCCTGACCTCGATGAACGTCGGGTTGTACTCTATCACCTCGCTGATGGCGCTGGTATCCTTCACAGAGACGACGATCTTCATGTTCACTGGTGGTATACCGGCTTATCACTTAAAGATCTGCCCGTGACCTCCGGTAGAGCATTATCCTCTCGAATGCTCATGGTCGGTATCCATCAACTCTCAAGGCATCGTGCTGCTCCAGCATGGCAGCGAAGACCTCGTCAAAGGTTCCCGGCAGCCGTCGCTGGAGTTCCTGCACACCGACCTTCGTTATGCCACCACTGGTTGCGACACGCCGGATCAGGTCCGGAGGTGTCTCACCGGTCTCCCTGAGATAGGCGGCCGTGGCCGCGACCATCCTGGTCGCCAGTAATAGCGCCTGGTCCGTCGAAAGTCCGCCCGCACGGGACGCCGCCCCCGCCAGTTCCTCGATGATGGCGGCAAGCAGTCCCGGCCCGCAGCTCGAAAGAAACGTTGCTACCGGGAGGTTACTCTCCTCGACGAGCACCACATCACTGATGGAAGAGAAGAGCCGCTCCACGCGGAGGGCGTCGTCCATCCCGACCTGCCGCCCGTGGCAGATCAACGTTGTTCCCTGCCCGACCCTGGAGGTGACTGTGGGCACAACGCGGGTGACCGGGCCCGTAAACGCCGCTTCAAGCCCCTCCAGACCGACGCCGGTGGCAAGCGAGACGATGTGCTTGCCCCCATCCATCACCGGAACAATCTCGTCGAGGATACCCGCTATCTCCTGCGGCCTGACAGCGATGATGACCATGCGGCATCGTCGGGCGAGTTCAGCGTTCGTTGCAACGATGCTGATTCCCGGCCATGCAGCGGCGCATGCGTCCCGGCTCTTCTGGCTCTTCGACGAAACCACAACCTCATCGACCCGGAGCACCCCGGACGCGAGAAACCCGTTCACCAGCATGCTGCCCATCTGTCCGTATCCGATAACCCCTAAACAGTCCATGATCCTTCCTCTTCGTTGATCTCCTTCATCAAAAGGATGGATGTCTCCCTACGAGATCCATGAGGGAGAGAGAACACTCGCTTTTCCTCAGATCCCCCGGCAGTGTGTCGCGATGATATCACCGCGCGATCGAGCATCACAGTCCACCAGGGAGGACCAGGCCCAATCCATTTTCGCATCTTCTGCGCCAGAGGGCAATGTCCCCATAAACGTCTGCCGGGTGGAGTATATAGGCCGGCGGGGTGATTGTACTGGATCAAATGCCGTACGAACATCTAAAAGCTGGTCCGGCCGGGTCGCCGGAACTGCTTGCGCCAGCCGGATCGCCGGAGGCCCTGGCTGCCGCAGTCGCCGCCGGTGCGGACGCGGTCTACCTTGCCGGGAGGCGTTTTGGGGCCCGGCACTATGCAACGAACTTCCCGGACGATGAGCTCCGGTCCGCAGTCGATTACGCGCACCTCAGGGGTGTGCGGGTCTATGTCACCGTAAACACCCTTATCCGTGACGCCGAACTCCCTGATGTGGTCCGCTACCTCCTCTGGCTCTACGAGATCGGGGCAGATGCTGTCCTGGTGCAGGATGCCGGTGTGGCGGCGCTCGCCCGGGAGGAGGTCCCGGACCTCCCGCTCCACGCCTCCACCCAGATGACGATCCACAACCGTGAAGGTGTTGCCCGGGCCGCGCGGGAGGGGTTTTCCCGGGTGGTCGCGGCCCGGGAACTCACGCTTCCCGAGATCGAAGATATCGCGGAGGTGCCGGGGATTGGCATCGAAGTCTTTGCCCACGGCGCGCTCTGCTACTGCTACTCGGGGCAGTGTCTCCTCTCTTCGGTGATCGGGGGCCGGAGCGGGAACCGGGGGATGTGCGCCCAGCCGTGCAGGAAGCCCTACCAGCTCGTGACTGCCGAGAAGGATGAGTACGGCCGCCCGAAAGACCTCCGGGCCATGCCCACAGAGGGTCGTTACCTGCTCTCGACCCGGGATCTTGCGGTATATTCAAACCTCGACCGTATCGCGCATGCACCGGTGGTGTCGCTCAAGATCGAGGGGAGGATGCGCTCGGCGGAGTACGTCGCCGTAGTAGTGAGTATCTACCGGCGCGCCCTCGACGCGATCGCTGCAGGGGAGGTCTGGTCGCCTTCAAAAGAGGATATGCGGGACCTCGCCCTCGCGTTCAACCGGGAGTTCACAGGGGGCTATATCCTCGGTGATCCCGGGATCATGGCCCGCGACCGGCCCGGGAACCGGGGGATCCTGCTCGGTACGGTCACCGGCTACGATCCAGGACGCCGGGAGGCGACCGTGCGCCTCGAGGGGGAGGTTGCGCCCCGATCAGGCGACGGGCTGGCCTTCTGCACGGAGGATCCCGACCGGGACGTGGGCGTGGTCGTCCGTGGCACGCCGGCTGTCCGCCGCGGCGTGGTGCGGATCGGGGTTCCCGCGCCAGTCGGGCGGGGCACCAGGCTCTTCCTGACGAAGAGCGCGGATCTTGAGAAACGGGCGAAAAAGATCGCCGAGAAGTTGCGGCCGCTGCCGATCGATCTGACGGTCACCTGGGATGACGGCACACCCTGCTTTTTGGGTGTGATCCCCGGCCGTGGCGGAGAACCAGTCCGGGTCTTCTACCGGGCAGACCTCGCGATGGAGCCGGCACGGAACCGGTTGCTTGCTCCAGAGGAGATCGCGGCGCGGTTCAGGAAGACCGGGGGAACACCGTTTACTATCCGGAGGCTGGACCTCTGCTACCCGGGCGGACTCTTTGCACCGCCTGGTGCTTTAAACCGGGTTCGTCGGACCTTCCTGGAGAAGGTCGAAGAGGCTGTGGTCGCCGCGCATCGACCGGGGCCGGATGCGGTGGGTGCGGCCCGGGAACGGGCGAAAGCAGTGATCGCCGGGATGGTGCGCCCGGGCAGGGTCGTGAAGCTGAAGCGGCTCCCGTCGGTCTCAGTCTACACCGACACCCTTGAGAGCGTGGCGGCCGCTGTCCGGGGCGGCGCCCGGACTGTCTACTTAGAGTTCCGTGAACCCGCGACCACCCATCTCCTCGAGGAGGCCGCCGCTGTCTGCCGGGCCGGGGGTGCAGATGCTGTCTGGAAGTGGCCGTCGATCACACGACGTGGTTTCCTCGATGTAGCCATCCCGCTTCTTCCGTCGGGCTGTGATGCGGGCATTCACGGCGTCATGGTGAGCGGGCTCGGCGCTGCGGATGCGGTGCGTGCGGCCGAACCTCGGTTGAAACTCTTTGGAGCCGCGGGGCTGAACATCTGGAACCACCGCACTCTCAGGAAACTGGCCCCGCTCTTCCTGCGGTGCACGGCATCGCCTGAACTCCCGGCCGCTGACCTGGCCCGGTTGGCGGATTCAGCAGGCGAGGGCGCCCCGCTGCTCGAGGTGCTCGTGCAGGGTAACATCGAAGCGATGGTGACCGAGGATCGGCTGGCGGCGACGGTCTCCGATGGCCGGTTCCTGGGGCTGCGGGACCGGCGAAACCGCGTCTTCCCACTCCGGTGCGACAGCGAATCCCGGACATATATCGCCAACGCTGTCGAGACCTGCCTGATCGACCACCTGCCCCGGATCGTCGGAATGGGCATCGATGCGGTTGCGATCGATGCGCGGGGTCGGGGGGCCCGGTACGCCGGGGACATGGCCCGACTCTACCTGACCGGGATCGAGGCTGTGGGTCGGGGAGACCAGGGCATGCTCGACGTGCTCAAGAATGAGGTAAAAGAGCGGGCGCTTGGCGGTATCACCGGCGGGCATTTCGTTCGGGGGCTTGCACCGTGAGCCGCTGCCGGATCGGTGTATCGATTCTCAATAATCAATAAAAGGAGGCGGGTATCCGATGAATCAGATTTCGCAGTAAGTCGATACCCTGCCTGGTTCATTGCAAATTCCCACGCGAAGTGACGCTTGCGTGTGCGATCATCAGACGGTCCAGGGCATTATCCAGTGCGGTACTCTTCTTCGGTGCACCAGACCTCAAGCACTGTATCGCCGGGCTCGAACCGATCGGCATACGCCGGGGGTGTTGTGCCCGCATCCATCCATATGGTCTCGACCAGGTGGCTGGAGATGCGGTAGAGACAGCGATATCTCCAGGGTGATGTGGGCTTCACGTCCCGTTCGTAGATCTGCCGGCCAAGGCTGGACGAGCAGAAGATGCCCCTCTCAGGCTCGAAGAGGACCTCTTCGACGTACCGCTGAATATACCACCGGAGCTCGGAGACGAGGGCAAGCGCACTCCCGAGCGACGCCGTTCGGACGAGTATGCCATACTCCAGCCTGTCGGGTTGGTAAAAGCGAAGAGCGTCTCTGCTGGTCTCAGAGTTGAGCAGGGTGGCGTAGAGATCAACCCCCTCCGGCTGAATAAGGAGGACGTTCATCGTGTATCGTATGAATATGAGGTGGGGAAGTCGATAAAGAGTTCAGGGCAGCTTGCACGGGTCAGTGCCGGGGGAGAACCCGGGCCCCCCACCGGTGGTGGGCAGATGGATAGAACGCGCGTGTGGCATAGCGAGAAGCGGAATTGGTGAAACCCACCCCTCTCTCCGGGATCTCCGCCCGCGTGCAATGGATCGTGCTGGGAATCGCGCCGGGAGAGACCAGGGAGGGGTCGGGCTCCCCTCCCCGTAACAGGGCCACGCCCGGGTATGATGAGGTTTGAGGTTTGGCGGGAGGCAAAACCCAACTCACCTCTCCAATCCCGGGAGGTTTCGTGGGAAAGGATGATGCGGATCTCTCCGGTCCAGATCAGACATACATGCGGGCGTCAGGTGTCACTACCTCACGCATCACCTTCTTGATCGCCGCAAAGAAGTCCTCCCGCTCGACGGCCTCGGCATCCCGCCGGACCGCCATCATGCCCGCCTCACGGCAGATCGCCTGCAGCTCGGCGCCGGTGGTCTTTCCGGTGAGTTCCGCGATCTCTGCGAGGTCTACATCCCCGGCAAGGGTCATCTTCGCGGTGTGGATCTTCAGGATCTCAAGACGTGCTCCAGTATCGGGGAGCGGAATCTGAATGATCCGGTCGAACCGGCCGGGGCGCAGGAGGGCAGGATCCAGCATATCGATGCGGTTGGTCGCTGCCATAATCCTGACGTTGCCCCGGTTTCCAAACCCATCCATCTCAGCGAGGAGTTGCATCAACGTCCGCTGGACCTCTGCGCTGCCAGAGGTCCCGTCATTGGTGCGCATGCTCCCGATTGCGTCGATCTCATCGATGAAGACGATCGCCGGAGCACGTTCCCGGGCAAGGACGAAGAGTTCCCGCACAAGTTGCGCGCCTTCTCCGATGTACTTGTGGACCAGTTCACTCCCTGACATCCTGATGAACCGCGCATGAGACTGGTTGGCGACCGCCTTTGCAATCAGGGTCTTTCCTGTCCCGGGCGGGCCGTAGAGGAGGATACCCTTCGGAGGTTCAACGCCCACGCGCTCATAGACTTCGGGTTTCGTGAGCGGGTACTCGACCGCTTCCCTGACCTCCTCGATCTCATCCCTCAGGCCGCCGATCTGCTCAAACGTGACGTCAGGTTGTTCATCGAGCTCCATGACCCTGACTCTCGAATCGTAGATATTGCCGATCGTCTTGACGATGGAGAGTGTGTTATTCACCGCCACCTTCATCCCGGGTTTGAGGATGCGGTGGAGTTTCTCATTGACCGTGGTGACGTATTCCTGGTTGTTGCCCTGCTGCCGGAGGTATACCTCGCCGTTATCCAGTACGTCAACCACTGCGGCAACAAACAGTGGTGTCCGTTTTAACTGACTGTTCTCTTTTCTGAGTTGCAGGAGTTCCTTCTCGAGCAGCTCATTCTTTAGCTTGTAGTCCAGGATCTGCGCCTTCAGGTCCTGGATCTGGAGTTTGAGCATATCGTGCTCGCTTCCAGGATTGTTGCTAAGGGTTTCGTCCATGTCACTCATATAGTAGGATCCCCAACCTCATTATAATGTGTGATAATGGTTATGAAAGGTAGAGCCATATCGAGGGGTATGGGAACCGGAGAACTTCTTGTTTCACCTGAACCCATATCGTTTCTCTCGGGCGTCGATCCCGAGACCGGTACCGTCGTGGAGCGGGGGCATCCACTCGAAGGGCAGTCGATCGCCGGGCGCGTGCTGGCTTTTCCGTATGGGAAGGGGTCAACAGTGGGGTCCTATGTCATCTATGCGCTGAAGCAGAACGGTCTTGCTCCTGCTGCAATCATCAATACAGAGGCCGAACCGATCATTGCGGTTGGGGCGATCATCGCAGGGATCCCCATGGTTGACCGCCTTCCGCCGGAGTTCTCCCACCTGTCTCCCGGCACCAGGGTGACGGTGAATGGGGATACAGGCGAGGTCTCCTGTGACGAGACCGGGTGAGGAGTGCGGTGGCGGCGTGCCGGGGGTTCGTCAGACATGTAACACCCTGACAATCGACCGGGACATGGATGCAAACGTGCGGTTCATCACCATTCGAGCATTCCTGAGGGACACAGGTCGACCCTGAAAGCCCGGACATGCTACGACCTCGCCTTCCCGGGTGGTGCCCGGTCCTGCATTGCGTGAGCCGTCCCGACAACGACGGCCTGCCAGCGGGTGCTTGAGTACGGGGGCGGCGGGACGGTTTTATGCTCTGCCTCTTCTTCTGGTGTCCTGACCATAACTCGTGCCGGTGCTTATCGCTCATCTTCCTGGTACTGTCTGTAGCCAGTTTGGGCATCATGTGGTTTCGTGAATGTGTGGACGGATCGCCAGCCACACGCGAAAGCCGGGCGGGTGATCGCGAAGGTGACGAAGGAAGGAAGGAACCGCACAGTCTTTGCGGCTTTCTGTGTGATGCTATTATGGTGCACGTGAAATTTTGGATGAAACGCTTCAGTGAATGCCGGTAGCCCTGGTTCTTTCATAGCAATTTCTGCGGGCCACTTCTGATCCCGGGAAAAATGATTCTATATCGCGGGATTTTCCAAACTGGCCAGCGTTACGCTTTTTTGAGGTTTTTGAGGTGCGGTAGTACCGTTTGCACCACCCTCTTGCTGAACTGGTGGTGATCCAGGTGATGAATGCAGGGATGGCCCGGATGTGGTCTTTCCTCGATCTCTCCTCCCGTCCAGGGTGATACTCGTTGCAGGTCTCCGCCGCCTCTCCAGTCTTCCATATTTATATATCGGCCACTTATCGTCTATTTTCTTAAATTATCAATTTTAAATTGATAATTTGTTGGGCAATTTATTTATATAATGAAATGATTTTTTATACAAATACATGTAGCAGTATAAAATCATTCCGTAAATATTAAGACGATATATGTATATATTTTGGGAAATTATGTATGTTACCGGACTGGCAACTCTGCCGAGCGGTTTTACTCCAGAAGAGGTGAACGAACAGATGCTGAAGTTCAAGCAGAATGAAGACGCAGTATCACCGGTGATTGGGGTCATCCTCATGCTCGCCATCACGGTGATCCTGGCCGCCACCGTCGCGGTGTTTGTGTTTGGGATGAGTGAGAACGTCGGGACGATGAAGATTGTACGTATCGGTTCAAAACTTGACTGCGACGACATAGTCCTTACGATCAGCGGAGGCCCGGATCTATCCTCTCTTCAGCGGCTGACTATTACGATGGATGGCAGTCCTGTCAATGTATCCTGCATCAATGTATCCTGTATGAGTTGTAAAGACGGAGTAATCGAGGTCGATGACGGAGGGCAATTCAAAGTTGGCGACACGATCAAGATCAACAAGACTGCCATCAACAAGACTGCTGGAAGAGTCCTCGTTGTCGGCCAGTGGAGCGACGGCGTCGAACAGATTATCGTCGACCGCACCTACTAAACTTTTTTTTGTGGGTGAACCTGGAAGCAGAACCTGCTGGTTCACCTGTGATCAATGGTCCTCCGCAGGCTGGGGAAGAAGATGATAAGCCCCACCTGCTCGCTCCGGGCGGGTATTGCCTTCTGCGGGGCTTGATGCCCACCACGGTCCACCACTATGTCGGCGAGACAGGAGAAATCCGCGGCCGTCGCTCAAACTCACTCGTGGGTGAGATGGACCACCCGAACCGAGCTCGAATCTCGCTGGTATCAGCAGGAATGCAACCGCATCCACATGAGGCTTTTAAGTTAGCGCGTATAGGGCCTCCTCCTCCCCGATCCCCCAAAAATGATGTCCATCACAATCCACTGCCTGGAAGAGCAGGCGGTTTCATCTGTGAGGCATGAAACTCTGCCCCATGAGCGTTTCATGTGCAGCGCTATCTCATGCGAAGAGCGCGGAAGTTCGCGGAGATTATGAACTCTTCCCCTTCGCGCTCTTCGCGTGATGCGGCGGTCCACCCCCTCACGCCCCCGGGAGTGAGATGAGATCGTCTACAGGATACTCTGGGCGCTTGAGGGATTGCGTCACTCGATGAGCACGAGCCCTATCGAGGTGACGTTGCCGTGGATGATCTTTCCGTACTCGAGATCCCTGCAGGGGATAACATGGATGTCCCATCCGGCGTTCCGGGTGGTGGTGAAGACATCGATGCCGGCGGCCTCCATGCTCGGGCGGACAAGATCCATGTGCCGACAAAGCCTCCTGATGCTCTCGTCGACGATACCCTCGTGTTCTTCAGCGACACACTGCAGGTGCTCGCAGTATATGCAGGGGTATGCCCCGAACCCGAACGCCTTCGGGAAGTCGTCGTAGAAGGCTGTTTTTTCGAGAAAGTGTACCGTGGAGTTCACCCAGAGGATGAGGTCACGAAGGAATGGGTGGAAATCGAGCGGTATATCATCAGGTTTCAGGTCAGGGTGCCCTGGCACCCCTTCGAACCGCAGGAGGATGCCGGTGCTGTACTCGGCGAGCATCGACCTGGTCTCAGCGGGGGTGGGGGAATACGGCGGACAGGACATGTGTTTCCCGTAGCCCTTGCATCCAAACCGGCACTTGAACCGTACCCACTCTGCAACGACCACATCATCGGCTGCTATCTGCTGTGCTGCCGCACCGCGTTCCCGTGCAAGGGAGGAGAGTTTATCGATCTCCTCTCGGAGTTCTTGTTTCACCTTACGTCACCCCGGTGAGAGAGGTATTCTTCCCCTCCAGGTATTTATGGATGTTGCGGGTGGGGTACGGCTCTCGATGCCTCGCGCGTTGCCGCGGAGGCTGTGTGCTTGCTACAACACCCCCTCACATTCCTCGCGGCAGCGCGTGAGGTAGACCCGGAGGGACAGGATCGGGAGAAGATCATGCCGTCTCCTCCCACCCTGCGCAGACATCCCGCTGCGGGTCAAGCAGCACATCATGGGGGAGTCCCACAAGCGCGATGGCCGCGAGCGCTCCGATGACGCCCCGACCACCGTAGATGCGAGCCCCGAACCGTTCGGCTGTCGCTTCAGCCATCTCCCGGGTGACCACTGACTCCCGTGCGCTCCTCCCGTAGGCCCGGAGGTCCCGCGGTACCCGGAACCCCTCCCTGACCGCGAGACCCCATTCCGGCGATGCCGCCTCGTCAGCGACGAACCGCACGGCGGCCTCCTCGATCCGCAGCACCTGCCCGGGCTCCACCGCGAGCTCGATATAACTGCAGGAGTTGCCGGCGGTCCGCCCCTCGAGCGCGGGATTGAGCATCACTACCCGGTGACCGATAGGCATGACGCCATCCAGGTTTGCGAGGTGCTGGAGGAGGGCAAGAGCGAGGGCAAACGTTGCGCCCTCGGTCTCGGTATCGGTATCGTCGACTCCGACAGCGACGTAGGCGAGTGCCCGGGTGGTCACCTCGCCTTTGACCACCGCCCCCTCGCGGTGGACAGTGACGCCGCAGACACCCTCGGCAAACGAGAGCATATCGGTGAGCGAGTAGGCCGGGCCGCCGATACATCTGATGTACTGGCGGATGTACCCGTCCTCGTGAAGTACACCGGCGATACCGACCGCCGGTGCGGGATCGAGCCCGACAGTGACATCTCGCAACCCGAGAGACACCCGTTCCCGGAGCAGGGTTCCGTCACGGTAGACCGACCGCAGGGTGCCCCCGGCACGGGCATGATGGAACTCGCAGAAGGCGGCGCACCCTCCACTCATGCACTCGTGGTAAATTTCGACCTGATCGCCGTCGATGGTGGTAAAAACTCGCCTGCAAGCACTCTCAGGCATCGCGCTGCTCGCGGCATAGCGGGCGGCATGCCGTCCCCGCTGCTCCTCGGTGAGGACCACGCACCCCTCCTCGATGAGACGGTTCACCCAGTCCTGGACGGTGCTCCGGGGGGTACCGGTGGCCTCGGCGACATCGGCCACCGTAAAGTAGCCCGCTTCAAGTGTCATCCGGCGCATCAGCCGCAGATACTGTCTTCTCCGTTCAAGAACCCTGGACATGCCTGCTCTGGATGTAGAGGAGGTCACCGATCACGGCACTGGCGGTCTCGGTGGAACCTGCACCCCTCCCGATGAACGTGAGGTCGCCCGCGAGGTCCGCCTCCACAGTGACGGCGTTGAGCGTTCCTTCGACAACAAGGGGGTGGACTTTCGCAACGATCCTCGGCGATACCCGCAGCACTCCGGCCTCGGGGATGATCTCGCCGATGAGCCGGATGGTGCAGTCCTGATCTTCTGCGAGCTGCAGGGCCTCGGGCGAGAGAAGGGTGATCCCCGTCCTCTCCACGTCGTCGAGTGTGGTCTCCATATTAAGGACGGTATTTGCAAGGATGACCAGTTTGATGCCTGCGTCGATCCCTTCGACGTCGTAGGTTGGATCAGCCTCAGCATAGCCGAGATCCCGCGCCTCAGCAAGGGCCTGCTCGTAGGTGAGGCCTTCTGCGGCCATCCGGGTGAGGATATAGTTGCAGGTGCCATTGAGGACTCCGCAGATCCGGGTGATGGTATTCCCGGCAAGCCCTTCCTGCATGGCATGGATGAGCGGGATTGCGCCGCAGACGGTCGCCTCGTACTTCAGGAGGACGCCGTTCGCCTCAGCGAGAGCCCGGAGTCCGGGGTAGTCGAGGGCGATCGGGCCTTTATTCGAGGTGACGACGTGTTTACTGCGCCGGAGGGCTCCCCTGATATGGCTCAGCGCCGGTTCAGCGGTCCTGACATCTGTCGGGGTCACCTCGACAAGGATGTCGTACTCTGCCTTCTCCACGACATCCATGGGGCTGATGCGCGAGTTGCCGCAGGGCTCGCCCTGCTCTTTTCTGGTAAGCGCCTCCGCGAGATCGATCCCGCCGGCGTCAATGATCCCGCTCCGCGAGTCGGCAAGCCCGGTGACGGTGATATCCAGGCCTTTCGTGAGGATCGCCCGGGCGATGCCCCGGCCAACAGAACCAAAACCCAGGAGTGCGACCCGCATCAGATATCCTCCAGGGGCTCGATGATGAGGAGTTTCTTCTGTTCAGCGACGGTGCGCAGGATCCTTATCGCCTTCTTCATCTCGGCACGGGTGGTTGAACGAATGGTGATACGGGCTGAAGACGGGGAATCTATCGCTGGCATGACCATGGAGAGTTCCGTCACCTCGGCTGAGCCGGTCTTATCGATCTGGTTGACCGTATCCGAGAGGTCGGTGTGCATCAGGTGCCCGATCATGATCAGCGTACATTCGTAGAGGAGTCGCTCTTCGCCGATGCGCACGACGCTGACACCCTGCTCCCTGAGCAGTTCAAGGAGCCTCTCAAGCCTTCCTTCCGGCAGCTCGAGCACGATCTGGACGCCCAGTGCCTCTGTGGGCGTTGTGGCCTCCCTCTGGTGGATAACTGCTATGATGTTCCCCCCGACGGTAGAGATCGGTTTGAGGGCCGCGACCAGCTGCCCGGGCTGGTCTCTCATCTCAAGTTTCATGGATATCCGCAAAAAACCACCTGGTGAATAATTGACCTGACGGGATGATAAGCCTTGTACCTCACAGCAGGTTCATCAGCGAGAAGCGCGCCGTGAGTGCTCCCCGACTTCAGTTGGGGCATTCTGCCGGGTTTCTTCGTAAAAATAGAGAAGAGAGGTGGCTCCGTTACCGCACCGATCCGGGAGCACCGGTGACGATGGTGAGGGCGCGGGCAAACTCGGGGAGGATCTCGGCGGGGATGCCCATGACCTGTTCGCTGTCCTCGATGCCAGAGAACCGGCGTGAGCCATCGCACCCGAGGGAGTAGTTGATCCTGCCGGTGAGGTAGGGCTGCGCGGTCGCGTCCGCACAGACCGACTGGATCCCCGACATCGAGGACTCTATCCGCCCGCCGAGCTGATAGAGCGTGGCCTGCGCAAGTTTCAGCATCGCCAGGGGTTTGGCGACGATGATGACGACATGCGGGTCAAACGGTGTCTTCTCAAGCGGCGCGTAGACCGTCGCGTAGGTCTCAAGTTCAGGAACGTGCGGAACCTGCTGGATGGTCCGCATGCAGGCGGCCCAGCTCTCAAATTTGCCCAGTTTGAAGTAGAACTCGCCTGTCCGGAGGCTTTTTGTGAGTTCTTTGAGTCCGAGAGCCCAGGCACCGCCCATGCAGACGTGTTTGTCGGCGGTTGCGTAGAAGATCTCGCCGTCCAGGCGGGCCCTGCTGACCATCTGGCAGTGCCGGACCACATCATCGATCGGCTTGATCCCTTCAGGGATGGCTTCCGGGCTTTTTGCGAGTTTCACCGCAACCGGGGAACCTTTCAGGTCAAGGGTCTTCTTCAGTGTCTCCGCGATCTCCGCGTAGGGGATCTCTGTGCGCATCTGATCTTCCATATTTGTGCTCACTCCATTGGTGAAGTTATCCGGCCCGGTCTCCCATAAAATCTCGGTTTGGGGTATCAGTGGGCTAGAGGTTGCGGAGTTTATAGTTCACCTTCTCAAAGAAGTTTTTTCCGGTATGGACAAAAAGCGCCGGATCAGTGGATTTTTTGACCGTGACGGTGGCCCCCCTCTCCAGTTCAAACGTGATCTGCCCGTCGATGACAAGGTGTGCAGGTTTTTCGGTCTCGAGAGAGACCTCCAGGTTCCTTCTGGTACTGATGAGGTGAGGGCGGGATGAGAGCATGTAGGGTGCGAGCGGTATGAGGAGGAAACCCTCGATCTGCGGGTCGACGATCGGTCCTCCTGCGCTCATGGCGTAGGCGGTCGACCCGGTAGGGGTCGACACGAGAAGGCCGTCAGCCCTGAACCGCTCTGCGAGTATCCCGTCGATCGAGACGGCGAACCGGAGCATCTTTGCCGGGCGCTCGGTGACGATCACCGCCTCGTTGAGGGCGTCCCCGAGCTGCTTTCCGCCGACGGAGAGGCTGACCCGCATCCGGGGTTCGACCTGGAACCCGTCTGTGAGAGAGGCAAAAAATGCGTTTGCTTCGTCAGGCTCCAGGTCGGCAAGGAACCCCACCTCGCCCCAGTTGATACCGAGGAGCGGAATCTGTCTCCTCATTTTGTAGACGGTGAGGAGGACCGATCCGTCGCCGCCGACGACCACGACCATGTCGCCGGTGATCTCCTCAAAGATGACCCCATCTCTGCCCAGGCGCTCCGCCGTGCCCTTCTCGAAGGTGACACTGTGTCCCAGGCTTTCGAGATATCGGGCGAGCGACGCGGTGTAGTGGAGTGCCCCCTCACCGTCTATGCGCGATACCAGCACGATCTTCATACTTTACCTCAGGTACTCGATGACTTTATTATGCACGATGCCGTTTGTGGCGACGAGGCATCTCCGGATAGAGATCTCGTCCGGGAAGACGAGCGTCCTCCCCTCAAGGTCGGAGACGGTCCCCCCCGCCTCCTCACAGATCAGCATCCCCGCCGCCACGTCCGTGACGCGGAGCGTCCCCCGCACGTCGACGAAGCCGTCGATACGACCACACCCGACATAACAGAGTTCAAGCGCTGATGCGCCGAGGGAACGCCACCGTCGGATCTTTCGGCCGATCCGGATCAGGTGAGTCGGCTCGAACCTCCGGCTATAGGCGCTCATGGCGCTCTTCTCAAGGAGCGATGTATCAGAGACATGGACAGGGCACCCATCGAGGCAGGCCCCCTGACCCCGGATGGCGTGGAACGTCTCGCCCGTGGCGAGGTTCCTGACATATCCCTGCTGGACGATGCCCTCCTCGGCGTAAGCGATCGAGAGGGCGTAGAACGGGATCCCGACGACAGCGTTGTAGGTACCATCGATCGGGTCGAGGAAGATGGTGCCCCTCTCCCCGCCCATATCGGCACATCCGAGTTCCTCGCTGATCAGGCGCCGGCAGAACGGGTGGTGCGCGAAGTAGTCCACGATAATATCTTCTGCGACCTGATCGATCTTCTTCGTGGGCGTGCCGTCCGCGCCCATCTTTACGTACTCCCCTGCTTCCGGCGTTCCGATCATGTCAGCCACTGCGTCCCGGACAACCCCTGCGAGGTCGTTACACGCCTGGATGAATTCTGTCAAACGCTCCTCGCGCCTCCTTCCCTCTTACAATGTATTTATCTCTGCAGGGCTCTCGGGCCACGAACGGGTAGACGCTCGCCGTAGGGGGGAGATGATAGCGGCGCCCTTTCTTCGGGATAGCACACTTTCGCCCTGCATACCTCATCTTAATAAGATTGGAGGTTCCATATGACTGTATCGTATGTTGCGCGGTTATCGGTACCGGTCGTCACCAGAGGATTGCCGGTCAACGGCTGGATTTCCAGCACCAGCTCTCTTCTCGAGTGGTTCGCGAGAACCAGGCGCCATCGGTGGAAACCCTGAACGTGGATGGCAGAAGCCACGCTCTCCGGGGAGCAATCGGCGATGCTGGTTGGAGAACATTTGTCGGGATGTTGAACTGGTACAAATCTCGGGAGACAGGAGAGACCCTGCTCCGGGCGGGGATGTTCGAGCCGTCATCAAAGACCTGTTCAGTCTGCGGCTACCGGAAGACCGACCTGACCCCAAAGGATCGGGAATGGACCTCTCCGGACTGCGGCACCCACCACGACCGCGATATCAACGCCGCAATCAACATCAAAGAGTTTGCACCACCAGGTACGGGATGTGGCGTAGGGCCTGCGGACTCGCTCCCGGTGAGAAGGGAACGATAGCCGGAAGCCCCATCCAGAAGGATGGGGTAATTCACGTACTGTAATCCAGATACACTAATCACGTGTTTATTGAGTGGGGAGTATGAAAGAACAGACTGAAGTTGGGAAGCTGAAAGAGGGGCGTTACGTCATTGTTGATGATGAGCCCTGCAGGATCGTCTCCATCGCTGTATCCAAGCCCGGCAAACACGGGGCCGCAAAGTCCCGGATCGAGTGTGTCGGCATCTTTGACGGTGTCAAGCGCTCGATCGTCCAGCCGGTATCGGCGAAGATCTATGTTCCGATAGTGGAGCGGAAGATTGCGCAGGTCATATCGATCGCCGGCACGAACGTTCAATTCATGGACATCAAAGATTTTGAGATGTTTGAGCTCAACCTGACCGAGGAACAGGTCAGCGATCTTGAGCCCGGCAGGGAGATCGCCTATATAACATCCCTGGGCAAGAAGAAACTTGAGTGACCTGTTCTGGATCTCGAAGGCGGGCATGCATGAACTTGCCCATCTCCATTTCGCTGACGCGGAAAGTTCGTATACTGATGCCAGCTACGCCGTCTTCGGCGTGCCTTACGACGGGACGACATCTTTCCGGCCAGGGGCACGCTTCGGCCCCCGGGCGATCAGGGAGGCCTCGTTCAACTTTGAGTCGTATGAGCCCTCGACCGGGATAGACCTCTGTGAGGTTCCGTTCACCGACCTCGGCGACCTCGGGGTTTCAAAGGTCCCGGAGGATCTGGTTGGCCAGGTAGCGGACGTTGCGGGCGAGATCGCCGGCGACGGGAAGGTGCCGGTGATGCTCGGCGGCGAGCATACCGCGACGGTAGGCGCGGTCAGGGCCGTACAACCGGATGTCTACGTCGTCTGCGACGCGCACCTGGACCTGCGGGACGAACTCGACGGGACGCCCTACAGCCACGGGTGCGTCACGCGGCGCGTCCTTGATACTACTGACGACGTCGTCATCATCGGCGCCCGGAGCGGCGACCGCGAGCAGTTCGAGGTTGCGGCGGAGAGGACGCGGCTGTACACCGCCGACGCGGTGCGGGAGCGGGGGATCGCCGGCGTCCTCGGTGAGGTTCTCGCGCATATTGGGGACAAACAAGTATACCTCTCGATCGACGCCGACGCGATCGACTGCTGTCTCACCCCGGGCCTCGGGACGCCCGAGCCGTTCGGACTGACACCGCTCGATATCAGGGAGGTTGTGCGGACCCTCGCGCCGCACGCGGTCGGGTTCGATTACGTGGAGGTCGCCCCGTTCGATTCCGGGCAGACGGCGGCGGTGGCGGCACAGATGGTGCGGGAGTTCATCGCGCGGCACTGGATCGCGGAGCGGTGAACGTCCGGGTTCTTTCCGGTTTCATCACAGACTCACGCGGGAGGCGCGAAGAGGGAAAGGAGGGGAACGCTACATCCTTCGCGGCATCGCGCCCTTCGCGTGAGGCACTATCCCCTCCCTGTACTGAAGGGCTCACGCGAAGCCGCGAAGAGCGCGAAAGGTGACTATACCGCCCAGTAACTGAATTTCGCGCTCTCCCGCGTGACGCAACAATCGCGTGGAAATGTCCACTATTTTTCCTTCGCGGATTCGTGTGCGGCTGACGATCCGCTCCACCCACCAGGACCCACGAAATAAGGCGAAATGGCCCATTATTCCTCCCCGGGGTCATTCATACCCTGTTGGTTTACACGAAGACGTGAAGTCTGTGTGGTTGTTAGCGATCCGTTTCACCCCTTCTTTGAACGTCCCCGCGCCGGAATTGATTGACAGACGCAGGGGGAGGTGCATCAACCGCAGGTAGGTCAGTACCTGCTTGGAATGAACCGGGGCAATTTTTCGACAGATTTCAGCTCAACCACCAGACAACCTGCCACCAGTAAATCAACCCGCAGGCCGTCGTTGAAATGTATCCCGTCAAATTCAAACGCCACAGGCTTCTGCTGTTCCACCTGCAATCCCCGCTTCTCCAGCATGCGTGCAAGGATAGTTTCATAGACCGATTCGAGCAGTCCAGGCCCCAGAACCCGGTGCAAGTGGTACGCCGTATCAACGACAACCGCCGAGACCTCTTCCACATTCATAGCACTCACCTTCGCGTCCTTCGGGACTTAGCGTGCGAGCATGTCAGCCCCACCTTCGCGCTCTTCGCGTGAGACCAAAGCACCAAACCTCATCTCCCCCGCGTGGAGACCATCCTCATGTATCCACATACGTCTCCGGCACCTGGATCTTCAGATGGTAGGCTTTGAGGCACCGGGCGTTGATGACGAAGTAATAGTCGCGGCACCCCTCGTAGAAGACCTTCACCCACTGTTCCTTCCGGAGTTCGGGTTTGTCTTTCATAGCGCGGAAATAAGCGGAGTTGAGGGTGACGATATGGACAAACCGGTTCGGGTCGTGGGCGTCCATGACCTGGCAGTTGAAGAGCGGGAACTCGTCGTTCATGGGTGTGATATCTGAGTAGTCGAGGCGCCAGATGGGGAACGGGATCGTGACGATCCCGGTGGTCCCCGATCCCCGGCCATCGATGGTTGCATAGGTCACCCACTTTGTGGTGGCGGGCACGGCCGTGGGCTGGGGTGTGGTTATGTTCGGCCGGCTCTCGTCGAACGAGATATGATAGGTCGCCGGGTCAACAAACCCGATCTTCTTCGGCTTTCCGTCCCAGGTTGGCGTCGGTGTGGGTGTCGGTGTCGGTGTCGTAGGGGGTGCCGTGGGGGCGTGGGTTGGTGTCCAGGCCGGGGTGACGGGCTCGGGCTCCCGGGGCGTCCGGAGGGGTGGGAGTTCCCCGGTCATCGCCGGCTTTACAACGAGGGCTATCACGAGGACAACCACGATGGCCAGGATGACATATACAAAGTCTTTCTGCTCCGCCATATCGTTACCTTCTCTGGTTGCGGGGGGGTGTGCGACCTTGCCCCTGAAACAGGGGGTAGGAAAAAATATCTCCCTGTTTGAAAGATTCTTTCCACAAATTGGTGGCCTGCCACACAGTATCTCTGATGCTGGTATCGTTGCACTTCCGGCTACAAATACCTGCCTGATCCCGCCTGCGGCCGCGAACAGGCGATTTACACAAACCCATTATAGAGATGGGTTGCTGAGAAATTGCTCTGTGATCAAATAATCTTTTATACAGGATGGTGTACATGCTCTCGTGTAACCGTATTGGCCGGATGCGACGCTCATCCGGACTCCGGTAACAGGAGGAAACGTTTCATGAGTAAATTGGTGAAAAATGAAGATGCATTCACCGGTCTTGAGGCTGCGATCGTGCTGATCGCGTTTGTCGTGGTTGCCGCGGTCTTCTCGTACGTGATGCTCAGCGCCGGGTTCTTTGCAACCGGGGAGGCGCAGAGGGTCGTGGATACGGGCGTTGCGCAGGCAACCTCAAGCCTTGAGCTATCAGGGCCGGTGATCGTGAACGCGTCTGCGGATGATCAGGTGGGTAACATTACATTCTTCCTGAGGCTATCTGCCGGCGGGACACCGGTGGATATGCAGAAGGTAACCTTCACCGTTTCGACGACTGATAATCTGACAACCTACACGTATGATAATGTTACCCATATCTGGTATAAGGGTGGAGTCAACAGGACTACTGATGATCTGAAGAATGAGCTGCTCGAACGGTTCGAGACGGTGGAGATCGTGATCCCGGGGGGTACTCCGGGGGGTACTGCGCCGCCCGAGTTGCCTGATATCAAATCGGACGACCCCTTCACCATAGAGGTCAAGCCCGACGTCGGTGCGAGGCTCCTGATCAACCGGGTAGCGCCAGCTGACTTAAAAAAGGAGCATAAATACGAGGTCTACTGAGGTGAATGAGCATGATGAAACTATTTAAGAACGAGGATGCATTCACCGGTCTTGAGGCTGCGATCGTGCTGATCGCGTTTGTCGTGGTTGCCGCGGTCTTCTCGTACGTGATGCTCAATGCCGGGTTCTTCGCAGCCCAGGAGGCGCAGAGGACCGTGCACACCGGGTCGCAGCAGGCCAGTTCCAGCCTGGAAGTCATCGGTGATGTCTATGGGAGGACCAATAATACAACTATGAGCCCTGAGAAACCGGGATGCCTGGAGTGGATCGAGTTTACCGTTGGGAATACCGCTGGCGGCACACCGATCGATATCACCCAGATGCTGGTGACGTTTACCAGTGGAAAGGATGCAATGGTCATACCGTTTAGCGCCAGTGCCTCAATCGAAGGCATTAACAAGACTGGCCAGGATGACGAAGAGAAGGCCAGAGATGCCATCCTTGCCGCTGCCAAAACAAGCGACAGCAAAGGCGCCTGGGGCGTCATTATGACTTATAATGACGTTGGTGTGAATGCTACGGGCGACCCCACGAACAGGAACAACCTCCTCGAACCCGGTGAGCAGTTCGTCCTGGTGGTCGCGTTTCCACGAGAGGGGGACGGGACAGTGCTGACACCCAACACCAGGTTCTCTGTGAACCTTCAGCCAGCAGCCGGTGCGGGGTACCCCATCAAGAAGACCGTGCCATCGACCATCTATAAGGTGAACAGACTCTAGGGTGAACACCCTGCCCCCCACTAACCCTCTTTTCTCCGGTGTCAGTCGTAATCACCGTGCGGGCAACCTCTGCCTGCAACAAGAGTTATTGGGTCCAACAGATATCTCGTGATATCACGGGGCATGATCGTCCTGCACGCCCGTGCCCCCCGGGGGCGCTCGGGCGTTTCCACGAACATGGCGGAAACCACCTCCAGGACCCCGATACAGTGCCCACCACAGCGTCTCGACGACCCGGGGATCCGGTAGGGGGCGCGACCGTTGAACTTTATCCTCCGGTAGAGGGAGATCATCATCAACTGCCGGCGAACGGGACGGCGATGAGGAGGAGCAGTGCCGCCGTGATCCGGGAGAAGAACGTCGCGTGGCCGGCATACTTCCCACCGGTTTCGGGTCGGCGCCGCTCAAGGCGCAAGTATCCCGTAGACCGCAAGCACCCCCGCCGGTGGGTAGAGTGCGCCTGGGGTACCAGATATCAGGGGCGATGCCGTGGTCGGTGCTCAAAGCATCGGGAGGTTCCAGGCATGGGCGGCGGGCGGACCCGGACGGCACAGGCCACAGCGATGAGGGAGATCGCCACCCGGGGTTGGATGATCGCTTCACCCCTCCGGTAATCCAGGTAGAGCGCCGGCAGGAGTTCCGCAAAGACGATCAGTGGCGAAGACCGCGACGCGGCTCATGCCAGGCCGGGGCAAAGGAGGATACCGGAGATACCACCGGGCAGGGAGGGACCGAGAGGAACTCCACCATCCCTTCAACGGTGCGGGAACCACCTGGACGACGACCTCGGCTGACCCAGTGAACTCCCCCTTCAGACCCCCCACGCCAGGTTCGCCCCTCTGGTGGACGTAAAACGCGAGCCTCTCCGTACCAAAATGGGCTTTGCCTGCATGTGAGGGCTCGATGCAACGGAGTATCCTCCAGCGACCCTGCTGTCCGGATGCTGCACAATCCCGGCTCATACGCCCCTGCGCCTCCAGCCAGGATCCAGAAAGCGGGAGCAGGTATGTGACAGAGATTAGAACACTCTAATACTTCCAGAAATCCAACATCCATGTAGGTAAATTTTATTAATCATAACAATGATATACTCCAACAATATGGTGGGGGTAGACCAGGCCCAGATCGATAAGATACTTGCCGGTGCATCTTCCGACGATCCGGAGGAACGTCTCGACGCACTTGAGAAGGAGCTGGACTTCGTCAAGACGTCGATCAAGCGGCTGCTCATCGATCTGCGGGAGCGGATGAACGAACTGGACAACCCGTTCACCAGCGCCGTCACATACACAGGAAATCGGCTCGAGCGGCCGGATCTCACCGTTGATGATAAAGATGAGGAGCCCATTCCCGACGATGTGCCCCCACCCGGACTGCAGAAGACCGGGAAGACTGCCGGGGAGCCTCAGAGCCCGCTCATCGGCAGCCTGGACAGGGGCCTCCTCCCGGAAGAGACTGCAGGCGCCCACATCCCCCTGGGGGGGCTGTCCACGCCCCCGCAGGTAACCCCCCCCGGAAAACTCAAACTCCAGAGGGTCCACCAGCTCTTTGAGTGGGTGAGCCAGGGGTGCAGAAAATACGGCCACGAGCGCATGACGGCCATGATCGACGCCTACTGGTCGATGGGCTACATCGCTGATGAAGCCTCAGACCAGATCCGCGAGATCATGCGGATAGTCCCCGAGACCCGGGGCGACGTCCAGTATATCGGCCCAAACGAGTTCGTCTCAGAACTCTACGTCTTAAATCGGATCCTCGATCCCGACGATGCGACACTCGACCGGGAGATGATCGAGGTGCTGATGCTCACCCGCCGCAACCCGGAGAAACAGGACGCCGGAGAACCACCCTCACATGAACGCGATGCCAGCGATACCTGGATCGACCTGCTGGACAGGATATGATGGATGTCAAGCGAAGCCTTCACCACAGCGATGTTTCTTATCACCGCCATCATTGCGGCTGGCGTACTCATTAACGCAGTCTTTCCAGTCATCTACACCCTTGCGGGCACGATCTCGTCATCCTCCCACAATGTGGACGAACGGTTGAGCACCGACGTAAAGATCGTCACGACATATGCCAGTGGAGAGCGGAAAGAGGTCAGGATCTGGCTAAAGAACGTCGGAACGTCGAGGATCTCCCCATCAGACATAGGGAAGGCCGACGTCTTCCTCGGGGCCCGGGGGAACTTCACCCGGCTCGGCCTGGTATCAGGTACACCGGTATCAAACCAGTGGACCTACGCGATCCTGGAGGATACCCAGAAGAACAACTGCTGGGACCCCGGCGAGACCCTCTACATCCAGGCCCATAGTGACTGGATCCCCGAGACAGGTGAGATCGTCTACTTCCAGTTCGTCCTGCCCACAGGAGTTTCACGGTCGACCACCTTCACCGCAGGTACATAGCCATGAGCGCGGGACCGCTCGTTGCATCCGGGATCGGCATCCTCCTCCTGGTCGTCACCGCCTACGTCCTGGTCGGCGGCACCCTCGCGACCACCGAAGTGATGGTCGAAGCCCAGGGCAACCTCGCCATGTACCAGGAAGCCCGGATGCGGACGGCGATCGAGATCCAGAACACGACCCTGAGCGACCAGACCCTCTCTGTCGAGGTGAAGAACACCGGGAGCGAACCGATCGTCGACATCCCGCTGATCGACGTCTACCTCTGCATGGGGAACGACGCTCCCGTCTATGTCCCTTACGGGAAGGAGGATGTGAACTACTGGAACAATGCGGGGATAGACCCGGATCACATCCACCCCGGCCAGCTCGACCCCGGTGAGACCCTCACCCTCTCGATCACCCACGAAGACAGCAAAAAACCCACCTGGGTCCAGGTCGTCACCCCGAACGGGGTCTCGAGTTCAACATACATAAGGTGACATAAGAATGGCCATAAGTGAAGACGCACAGAGCAGCATCCTCGAGATGCCGGACAAGTCGATCCTCTCGACCGGGAACTCCGAACTCGACAAGAAGATCGCCGACGGCCTCCCGCTCCAGTCACTCACGCTCATCGAGGGCGAGAACGACACCGGAAAGAGCGTGCTGACCCAGCAGATCATCTGGGGAGCCTTAAAACAGGGCTTCAACGTCGACCTCTTCTCGACCGAGAACACGAGCAAGAGTTTCCTCTCCCAGATGGAGTCGATGAGCCTCGATATCTCCGACTACTTCGCCTGGGGCTACCTCCGGATCTTTCCCATGCACGTCGTCGGGTTCGAGTGGACACGCGAGAAGATGCAGGGGACCCTCGAACGGATGATCGCCCACATAGAGCAGAGCAAAGCGCAGGTGATCGTCATCGACTCGCTCACGCTCTTCACCGAGTACGCAAGGCAGGACACGGTCCTGACGTTCTTCACGAACTGCAAAAACCTCGTCGACCACGGCAAGACCATCCTGATCACGCTGCACACCTACGCCTTCGTCGAGGACGCCCTCGTCCGTATCCGCTCGATCTGCGACGCTCACCTCTTCATGAAGAAGGCGCTCATCGGCGGCAAGTACGTCATGATGCTCGAGGTCGTCAAAGTCCGCGGCGCGCGAAAGACCACCGGTAACATCATCAGTTTCGAGGTCCACCCCGGATACGGCATCAAGATCATCCCGGTCACAGTTGCGAAGGTGTGAGACATGGGATCGGCGCTTGAAGCAACGGTAACCCTCCCCTTTGAGCCCGAGCCCATTGATGAGGGGAACGACTGCTACAACAACGTAGAGTCCTGCGTCCTCTACCGGATGCTCCCGGCAAACGCCCGCGATTATGTCAAGGAGAGTCCCCACCTCCTCGAGTACCTCCACATCCTGCCGGTCAACACCGTCGGGATCCCGCTCTTCCTCTCGGAACTGAAACGGGACCTGAAGTCGATGGAGAATCCGAACATCATCTACCCCGTCAGCGAGACAACCTTCATCCACATCTTCCCGGACCCCGACGATGTACGGAACTGGTATATCCCGATCGAACCCTCGTTCCTGCACTCCGTAAAAGCGATCCTCCCGATGGTCGAGGAGAGACTCATCGACATGATCGACGCCCTCGACGAAGATCCGGTGACCGAGGAGGCACGTATCGAGGTGCTCAGGAACTTCATCCGGCAACTTGTGTATATCAAGCAACCGGGCGAAGTGATCGATGAATCCCTGCTCGCCGGCGGGACACCAAAAGACCTCAAAGGCCGGATCATAAAATTCCTCACCACCGATATCGGCGCACCGGCAAAACCCGAGGTGGAAGGGGTCCCGGTACTCGCCGACGGCCGGATCGTCCTCTCGCGGCAGGAGTACACGGCACTCGAGTACCTGATGGTCCGCGACAAGATTGAGATGGGGGTACTCAAACCCTTCCTCTCCGACCCCTACATCGAGGATATCACCTGCAGCGGCGTCGGACCGATCTTCATCGAGCACAAAATCTTTAAGGGTTTAAAATCGGTCGTCGGGTTCCGCGACTCGAAGGAACTCGACAGTTTCGTCATCAAACTCGCCGAGCGGATAAAACGGCCCCTGACCTACAGAGACCCCATCGTGGACGCGACCCTCCCCGACGGTTCGCGTATCAACATCGTCTACGGGACCGAGATCAGCAAGCATGGCAGCAACTTCACCATCCGTAAGGTGAGCAAGGTCCCCATGAGTATCATGCAGGTCATCGAGAGCGGGACGTGCGACTACATGATGGCCGCATACCTCTGGATCTGCCTTGAGTTCGGGATGTCGGTATTCGTCTCCGGAGAGACCGCAAGCGGCAAGACGACGACTTTAAACGCCTTAACGACCTTCCTCCCGCCAGAGAACAAGATCATCACCATCGAGGATACACCTGAACTGACGGTCCCCCACAGGAACTGGACCCGTGAGGTCGCGAAAGCCAAGGGAAAGGGCGAGGGCGAAGGCTCTGAGGTCACGATGTTCGACCTCCTCAAAGCCGCCCTCCGTCAGCGTCCAAACCAGATCCTGGTCGGCGAGATCCGTGGTGTGGAAGGATCAGTCGCGTTCTCCGCGATGCAGACCGGCCACCCGGTGATGAGCACCTTCCACGCCGCGTCGGTCGAGAAACTGATTCAGCGTCTCTGCGGGGATCCGATCAACATCCCAAAGACCCACGTCGACAACCTCAACCTGGTCATCATCCAGAGCGCCGTGAAACTCCCCCATGGTGGAACCGTCCGGCGGATGCTCAGCATCAACGAACTCGTGGGCTACGATCCCGAGACAGAGGGGTTCTCCTTCATGGCAGCATTTGTCTGGGATCCTGCAACTGACACCTTCACCTTCACCGGCAAGGGGAGCAGTTACCTCCTCGAGAGCAAGATCGCGACGATGCTCGGCATCCCCGAGAGCCGCGTGGCTGAGATTTACGACGAAGTCGAGAAACGCGCCAGGATCCTCGAGCAGCTCCACAAGGCGGGGTACACCCACTTCTGGGACCTCTTCCACATGATCACAAAGATCAAGAGACACGGTCTCCTCGCCATCGAGGTGTGACGTTGTTTGAGGACGTAACCGAACGACTGCGGCAGGCGAACCAGGGCAGGATGCCGTTTGAAGACCAGATAGAGTACCTCAAAGGCCTCCGTTCATCCATCCTCGAGAACAAGAAGATGGAGCAGGACCTGCTCTTCATGTACACCTACATGGCCGCCATCACCACGGCAGCCGTGACCAGGCCCGAGATCTTCGAATATACATCCGAGAGGTTCGAGTACGTCCCGTCGCGCTACATTGCAAAGGCCCAGCGCCTGGTCGCTGGATGGGGCTACAGTTACGCTGAAGCGCTCCGGGCGGTTGCTGAGCGGTGCAGGAACAAGACCCTTCAGAGCATGCTGAACCGCTATGCAAACTCCATCGACGCCGGGGTTCCCGACGACGACTTCATCACCACGGAACTCGAGAGCATCAGGAGTATTTACAGAAACACGTTCGAGCAGGGGATCGAGCTCCTGAAGAAATGGGGCGACGCCTACATCGCGATGCTCCTATCGGCCGCGCTCGTCGCGATCATTATCATGATATCGGTGGCGATCTACGCCCCTGGTGGGATAGGTGCGGCGCTCAATACCGCATACCTCCTCATCATCGGCATATCGGTCTTCGGCCTTGCGATCATGTACCAGGCTGTCCCCGACGACCCGAGGACGCACGGGCTTACCACGATCTGCTCCAGGGAGCAGCGCATCATCCGGAGATGGGAGCGCCTGATCTTGCCGACCGTCTTCGCAATCACGCTTATTCTTATCCTGATCGGCGCCAACGCCGGCGTTATATTCCTGATCGTTGGCCTGCTCCTGGTGCCCCTCGGGATCATCGGCTACATCGACGATACCAACGTCATCAACCGTGACACCGACTTCGCCACGTTCATCCGCAGCCTCGGGTCAGTGATGGGGAGCAGGGGCATCACCACTGGCGATGCTCTTCAGGAAGTGGACAAAAAATCCCTCCCTCATCTGGAACCGTTCATAGACTCGGTATCGTCGAGACAGAACCTGGGGCTCGATGAAACGGGGAGCTGGAGGAAGTTCATCGGGGAGACCGGCAGTTACCTGGTCTACAAGTACATGAACATCTTCCGTGACGCAGTGGCCCTCGGCGGCTCCCCTGACGAGATAGGAAAGATCACCGGTTCGTCGATGCTCGAGCAGGTTCTCCTCAGGAGGAAACGCGACATGATGGCGAAGGGGTTTGTCGTCCTGCTCGTGCCAATGCACGCGGCGATGATCGGGATCTTCGTCTTCCTCTTCGAGATCCTGCTTTCGATGTCCCACGCGATAACGAAAGTGATGAGCCATTTTGCGGAGACCTCGGCAGCACTCACAGGGGGGTCGTCCACGATCGGCGGCAGCATGGCGATGTCCTTAAACCTCTTCGTAGACTTCCCTGAAGATACGATGCGGGCCTACGTGGTGACGATCCTCTTAATGCTGACCATTGCAAACATTCTTGCAGGAAAGATCGTCATGGGCGGCGACCGGTACATATATTACCTCTTCACAAGCCTGCTCTGCGCGGCTACCGGCATCATCTATATCGTTGCACCGTTCATCGTGAGCGCATTCTTTACCATTCCAGTATTTACGGGGATATAGCATGAAAGAAAATATACGCCGGCCGCTCCTGTTCCTGATCACCGTCGGTACGGGTACTCTGATCATCATCTTCGATGCCCCGATCGAGGTCATCGTCGCAGGCACCGTGCTCGTGGGGTTTTGCACGCTTATCATCACCGGGGCGGTGAAGATTGCTGACTTAAAACCCTCAAATCTGCGCGCCGCGCTCCGGGAGCGGCCGAAGGGGAATGAGAAGGGAGAATCAGATACGGTAGCGCCGAAATCCTCTCTTACCAGCATGTTCGGAACTCTCACGGCATCGGTCAGGGAAGCGATCACGCACGTCCGTGCCCCTGAAAGCGAGAAGAAGAGAACGATCGAGGAGATCGATGCCATGCTCGACCAGGCGATCGACGGCTCGGCCCCTCCGAAGACCGCCGGAGGCGCTGTCGACCCCCTCGCTGCACTCGCAGACCTCGACCTCAACTCCCTGGAAGACCTCGACCTCGATGAGGCAACCAGACCAGGGGCAGCGTTCGGATCAGACCAGTTTTCTTCCCTCTCCGGGGCAGAGGCAGACGTCGTATCAGAGATCCTCAGGGCGCATCAGAGCGAGACCGACGATCCCGGCATCGGCTTCGCCGAGGGCTCCGGAGCCACCGCAGGCCTCTCAGGACTGCCTGACCTGAGTGCGCTGAGCGCAGAACTCTCCGAACTCGACGACCTGGATCTCGACGAGATCGAGATCGAGATCGAGGGCGAGGATGTTGATGATGAAGAGATGGATGTGGATGAGCCTGCCCGGGCGCAAGAGGCCCCAGATGAGCCGATCGATCATCCAGAAGAAGACTTCGATATAGTCTCCTTCGCATCCGGCGGCATGGTCGATGACGACCTGATTGTCGCGCTCAAATCAGACGTAAAGAAGAAGAGAAAGAAGTATGTGGAGGATATCAGCCTGCTCCGCGAGCTCCAGGGAGAGAAATACGATGCAAGAGAACTTGCTGCAGAGCTCGAGGAGATTCTTGCAATGCTAAAATAAAGGTACTCTCGGTGCTACAGGAGATATAAATGACGATGATGAAATCCGTTCCAGTGAAGGTCGAGCATGATGGCAGGTGGGTCTCGACGACGATGGGCATCGGTAAGGACCGTATCCGTATCGGTGCTCCTCTTGACCGCGAGATCCTCTATAAATCCATGGTCGATCTTGAGGAGAGGAAGAACCAGGTGACGATCACAACCGGTTCAGATGAGGCAGTGGAGACCTTCCGCATCGCCTCGGTGGAGAAGGTCCTCTCGGTCTTAAAGAAGTTCATCATCACTCAGTGCAGCGCCTACCGGCTGAATGCCTTCTTCATGTCACCCGCGATCCGCGGGGGGGTGCTCGTCAAGGACGCCCGATGGGAGAAAGGTGCGATCGCTGTCATGAAGACCGGCATCTGGTTCGTCAGCCAGGAGAACCAGGTCTGCATATCCCTGGGAGACGTCGCAGGCATCGAGTTCACACGCCGGGAGATCCAGGGGAAGGATCTCGATGTCGTGAAGATTGATCACCTCATCGAGAACGAGGTCGTGACAAGTTTTGTCCTCTGCCCAAAGACAACACTCCAGGTCCTCTATAACTTCCTCAAAGAGGCAACACAGAACTCAGCATATGAAGGAGAGCTCGATCCGCTGACCGGGCAGGTGGCCATGCTGGTCTACAGCGGGATGGACTCAAGTAACATCGAGAACATGCTCCAGCTCTCGCACAAAGATCTCGACGCCATCTATGAATACCTCATCAACGCAGGGTTTGCCGAGGTTCTCTATGTCAGGAGAGAGATACAACTGACCGCTAAAGGCGTCCGGTATATCTCCGATTCAATGAAATCTCCAACCAGCGAGTGATCGTATCTCCCCAGAATACGAAAACCTATATACTGTATTCTCCAATTAAACATTGAGTGGTGTCCGATGGGGAGAATCCTGATCGTCGATGATACAATGTTTATGAGAACGCTGCTGAAGAACATCCTCTTCTCTGGCGGACACGATATCGTCGGCGAGGCGGCGGATGGGGCAGAGGCACTCGCCAAGTACCAGGTACTCAAACCCGACCTCGTCACGATGGATATTGTTATGCCGAAAGTAAACGGGATCGAGGCGCTTAAGGCCATCAAGGCCGCAGACCCGGCAGCAAAGGTCATCATGTGCACAGCGGTTGGTCAGGAGCAGATGGTCAAACTTGCCATCAAGAGTGGTGCGAAGGGCTACATCGTCAAACCGTTCCAGGCTCCAAAGGTTCTCGAAGAAGTCAAGAACGTCCTCAGTGCATAACCATGATACGGGTTCTGATCGTCGATGACTCGCTCTTTATCCGGACGATTCTGCGGGACATGCTCAAGGGCAGCCCTGACATCGAGATCGTCGGGACGGCAGTCAACGGCATCGATGCTCTTGAGAAGATATCAGAGCTGAACCCCGACGTCGTCACTCTCGATATCGAGATGCCCCGGATGAACGGCCTCGAGGTTCTTGAAGCACTCCAGGGGATGAAAACAAGACCGAAGGTGGTTGTTTTAAGCACACTGACGTCCCGGCAGGCCGATATGACGCACCGGGCGCTCCGTCTCGGGGCTGACGACTTCATGCTCAAACCAAGGGACGTCCCGAACGTCAGAGGCATCGAGAGAGAGCTCATCCAGAAGATCAAAAATCTCGTCTCACTTCCGAGGGTCGTAAAAACCCCCGGGATCCGACAGAACAACGCCGATGCGGTGGTGCTGGTAGGTTCGTCTGCCGGAGGGCCGCCGATGCTTGATACCCTCCTCTCCGCGCTCCCGTCCAATCTGCCTGCAGCGGTCGTCGTCACCCAGCATATGCCCGAGGGGTTCACCGCATCGCTCGCCGAACGCCTGAACCGCATCTCGGCCCTACCGGTGAAAGAGACCACGAGCGGCGATATCCTGAAGGCGGGGACGGTCCTGGTCTCGAGGGCCGGATACCACACCGTGATATCCGGGGTCTACGCACCTGGCGGGAGGAACCACGGGCGGGTCATCCACTCAACCGCCCCTCCCCTGCATGCGGTCAGGCCGGCTGTCGACAAAACGTTTGCCTCCGCAGCGAAAGTCTTTGGCCCTCGCACGGTATCCGTGATCCTCTCAGGGATGGGGAGCGACGGCGGTGAGGGGACTCTCGCGGTGAAGACTGCAGGCGGCACCACGATGGTATGCGCTGAAGAGGACTGCCTCGTCTACGGGATGGCACGATCCGCCCTTGCCCGGAACTGCGTCGATAAGGTGGTTCCGCTCAAAGATCTTGCGCGGGAGATCGTAAGAGCGGTCAACAGGCTCGAGGTCGATCATGGTTGATGAAGAGATATACCGGAAACTCTTTGTTGAGGAGTCGCGGGAGAACCACGAGAACATCGTAAACAACCTTCTCATCCTTGAGAGCGGGGAAGACCAGCAGGCAGCCATCGATGAGATCTTCCGATCCGCTCATACGCTCAAGGGGATGTCGGCATCGATGGGCTTTGACGCGATGGAGCATCTCTGTCACTCGATGGAAGACGTCTTCTCACTCATCCGTAGCGGCCGGCAGGAGGTAACGGTACCCCTCATCGACCTCCTGCTCACCTGTACCGACGCGATCGAGGCGATGCTGGATGAGATCGAAGCGGGCGGGGCCCCCTCAGGTGAGGCGTCCGGGACTCTGGTGCAGGAACTCCGGGCGTTCACCGAAGAAACCACCGATGATGAACAGGAGGCAGCCCATGAGACAGGGCCAGCAGAAGAGACTGGTGGGCCCGTCTATACGTTATCTGTCACCATCGACCCCTCCTGTGCCATGAGAGACGTCCGGGCCGTGTTGCTCCTGCAGAACCTTGAAGAGATCGGGACGATCCTCGCAACAACACCCCCGCGGAACCTCATCGAGGACGGAAAGTTCGATGGCCCGTTTGAGATCCTGATCGAGAGTGAGGCAGGGGAGGATGCGCTCCGGACTATTGCCTCCGGGACGGAGATATCCCTTCTTGAACTCTCCCTGGTACAGGAGGTTCCGGAAAAGAGCACTCAGCCCGATCCGCCGGTACATAAGCCGATCAGGGCTGGAAAGATCCGGGAGATCAGGAACATCCGTGTCGATATCCAGCAGCTTGACCAGATGATGAACCTTGTCGAGGACCTGGTAATCAACCGCGGGCGGCTCGAACAGATAGCAAGGAAGCACGGCATCAAGGAGTTTGACGAAGCGTTGAGCATGATCGGCCGATCGGTTTCAGACCTTCAGAATCTCATGATGGGGATCCGGATGATGCCGCTCGATCGCATCTTCAACCGCTTCCCGCGGGTTGTACGAGACGTCGCAACCCACGACGGGAAGGAGGTCGAGTTTACCATCGAGGGTGGCGAGACCGAGCTCGACAGGGGTATGATGGATGGACTCTCTGACCCGCTCCTCCATATCATCAGAAACGCTGTAAACCACGGGATCGAGCTCCCTGAGATCCGCGAGGCCAGCGGAAAGCCACGGACGGGTTCGCTCCGGCTGACTGCGCGGAGGGATAAGGATAACGTCATCATCGAGATCGAGGATGATGGTGCCGGTATCGACCACGAGAAACTCAGGGAAAAGGCGGTTGATAGGGGCTTCATGACGCCCGAAGCGGCAGCTGCCGCAACAAAAGAAGACCTCATCAACCTGCTCTTCGAACCCGGGTTCAGCACGGCTGACGCGATCACCGACATCAGCGGCAGGGGTGTCGGTCTCGATGTCGTCAAGAAGACCATCGAGTCGCTCAAGGGAACCATCAGCGTCAAATCCGAGGTTGGCAGAGGGACGCGATTTGAGCTGATGCTGCCGCCGACGATGGCGATCATTGATGTCATGATGGTTCAGATCAATGGGAGGCGGTGCGCTATCCCCATCAGCAACGTCGTCGA
>LFRN01000274.1 GCA_001512375.1 Candidatus Methanoculleus thermohydrogenotrophicum
TACGTGAAAGGGTTGAGACAGATGATGTAGCGGAACCAGCCCGGCATGAGCTCCAGCGGGAAGAGAGCAACCGACATGAAGAACAGGGGCATCTGAAACAGCGTCAGGATGGACATGAACCCCTCCATCTCACCCAGTTTCGTGGCCAGTATCAGACCCAGTCCCATGAAGGTGGCGCCGGTCAGAACCATGAACACGATCGAGAGGAGGACGATGGGTGAGTTCTGGAAATTGACCCCCATGAGAGCCGCGAGCAAGAGAATGATGAGGGCCTGTCCTATGGATATGGTCATGGCCCCTGCCTGGCGGCCCAGCAGTATGGAGAACCGGCTGACAGGGGCAACCATGACCTCTTTCAGGAACCCGAACTCCTTATCCCAGACAACCGAGGCACCCCCCATGAGGGAACTGAACAAGATGGTCATGCCCACAATCCCGGGCGCCAGAAAATCGAGGAAATCCACTCCCGGGGGAAGCCCGAACATCTCGCTTCCGTTTGCCGATACCAGGCTCAACGGTATGCCCAGGAACGCCAGGAACAGGATCGGCATCAGAAGATTTGAAACCAGCCTCGCTTTCACCCGGAACATCCTCTTCATCTCCCGTAACCACATGATGTAGATCGGCAGGGGATCGATCAGGCGGCTGGTCCCGGAATTCTTTACTCTCGCCATAGGTTCACCTTCTTCTTCTCCTCCTTGCTTTTCTGAGATCCTGCAGGTTCCCCTCTTCCTCACGGATCGTCTTTCCTGTGAAGTGAAGGAACGCATCCTCAAGGCTTGGCCTGACCACCTCCACTGAAGTGACAGGTACCCCCATACGGCTGGCAACAGTCAGGATCTGCGGTATTCTGCTCTCCCCATCCTCTACACCCAACCTGATCTCTTTTCCGTCGTGTTCGATATCCCTCATCCATTCCATCTCCCTGAGGGCATCAGCAAACCTCGTGCCCCGACCATTCGCGACCTCCACCCGGACGGTCTCACGCCCGGCGACATCCTTCAGGTTCTGCGGGGTATCGAGGGCAACGATCTTCCCGTGATCGATGATGCCCACCCGGTCGCAGAGATAGTCTGCCTCCTCGATGTAGTGGGTGGTGAGGAGGATGGTGATCGCTTCTTCTTCCCTGAGTTTGTTGATATAACTCCACAGTCTCACCCGTGCCTGCATGTCCAGGCCCACGGTGGGTTCGTCCAGAAAGAGCAACCGGGGACGCGTCATGAACCCCCGGGCCACCTCGAATCTCCTCTGGATCCCTGCAGAACAATCTTTGATAGGAATATTCTCCCTGCCCTTGAGGTCGAGCAGTTCCAGCACCTCATCGATCCTCTTCTCGATCTCTCTCCGGGGCATGTGGTACATGACCGCGTGGTACCGCAGATTCTCTCTGCCGGTGAGGAACCGGTCACTTGAGGGATCCTGAAAGACAATACCAATATTCCTTCTCACCGCGTCCCTCTCTCGAACGATATCATACCCGCACACCCTGGCCTCCCCGGAGGTCGGGTTGAGGATAGTGGTGAGCATCTTTATGGCGGTTGACTTTCCCGCCCCGTTGGGACCAAGAAAACCGAATATCTCGCCTTCCTGCAGAGTGAAACTGATGTGATCCACGGCAACGAAGTCGCCGAACTTCTTGGTCAGGTCGTTGACTTCCAGAATATCCATCATTCTCCCTCCGGCGACATCCGTGCGTACTGGAAGAAGACATCCTCAAGGCTGGGTTTATGCAATTCTATGGAGGTGATGGTGAGCCCGTGCCCCAGGGCGAGGTCAGCGATCTCAGCCAGATTGATATTCTCTCGCTTCAGCCCGATGTCAATCTGGCCATTGGTCTCCTGGACGCTCTCAACCCAGGAGAGCCCTGAAAGCATCCGTGTGAACTCGCCTGAAGAACCCCCGCGAAGGGAGAGAGAAACAACACTCTTTCCCACCGAGTCTTTGAGTTCCCCGGGTGTGCCAATGGCCATGATCTTCCCGCGATTCATGATCCCTATCCGGTCGCAGAGGTATTC
>LFRN01000016.1 GCA_001512375.1 Candidatus Methanoculleus thermohydrogenotrophicum
GGATAATGTCTTATTCCGTGAAATATGGCTGGTTTGGTGCTATATCAGCCACACGATTCCGGTGGTGTGCGGCAATAGTCCTCCTCCTCTGAAAACGATAGTGATCATGGGAATCTCATTGGAAACGGATTGCCTTGGGGCATAGATGAGAACTCGCCGATTGCCTGGTACTTGCCGGTATCACCAAGAATGCATTACACCCATCTGGTAAGTTAACGCCTATGGGGGCGACCCCTCTCCGCTTCCCCCACACCCGGACGTGATTCCGACCATGCTTCCCTCACCGCTGCATCGGCGAGCCCGGGAAGAATCAGGTGGGCTTCCAGGAATAAAAACTGCGGGTTCTTCCGCGCTCTGAACCTCACCGGTACCAACCAGGACCTTCAGGGATGACAATAATGCCCGGAGAGGAACCGGTTCTGGCATCCGGTGCACAGGTCCTTACAGGGCGATGTATTCAAGCGCCCGGGCGAGCGCGGCCGTCAGCTCCTCTTCCTGCTCCGCATACTCATACATCGCCCGGTAGAGCATGAAGACAAGATCATAGCCATAGATATCAAACGCCTCTTCCGGTGTGAGGGGGCTTGCGTAGGAGTCAACCCTGATCTCGGTGGTAGTGTACATCACCTCGTAGAAGTTCCCGTCCTCGCTGAGGACGCATAGCTGGGTATCGACAGGCTTACTCGGGTCGTCGGGACGATACGGGAGCGGGTCCGACTTCCCGAGGACGATCATTTTCTTCTCATAGAACACCTGCTCATAGAGCTCCCCCGACGCCTCTCTCTTCGCGCGCCAGAGCATCTCAAGGCCGATCCTGTTGATGATCGGCGCTGTATCGGCGGCCATCCGCGCAACAAGCGCCCCAGCTCCCTCTCTGAGTTCCGTGGCGATCTCTTCCTTCTTCGCCTGCAGGTCCTCGATGGTCTCGAGGAGCCGGGTGTATCCCTCTTCGATGATCGGATCCATACGTCCACGTAGCTCTTGCGTACGCCGGCATAAGCGCACCGGTTTATCCCACTAGTCGCCCAACCGGAGGCGTTCGATCCCCAGAGAGCCCGCGTATGCAAGCGTACTCACAAGGATGATCGTCGCCCCGGACGGCACGTCGAGGAGGTATGAGAGCCACATCCCTGCCATGGTAAAGCTGATGCCGAGGACGACAGCGCCAACCATCATGCTCCAGATCCGGGTGGTGTAGAGGCGGCTGATCGCTGCCGGGAGCGTGAGGAGCGCGATCACGAGGATGATCCCCACCACCCGGATCAGCATCACCACCGTCAGCGCTATCAACACAAGGAGGAGGAGCGAGAGCCGCTCCACCGGCAGGTTCATGACCGCCGCATAGTCCGGGTCGAAGGTGATCGCCTGGAGCTCCAGGTAGAAGAGAGCCACGACGGTGACAATGATGACAACGAGGATCGCCATCATCAGGATATCCCCTCGCGGCACGAGGAGGATATTCCCGAAGAGGTAGGAGAAGAGGTCGGGAGCAAACCCCGGCGTCAGGTAGACAAAGAGGATACCGAGCGCCATCCCGGCTGCCCAGACCGCGCCGATGATCGTGTCCATCTGCTGCTTCGCCCGGAGCTGGAGCGCGCCCATCCCGAGCGCCGTGGCGACGGTGAACCCGGTGGCCCCGATGAGCGGGTCGATCCCGAGGAAGTAACCAAGGCCGATGCCGCCGAATGCCGCATGCGAGATGCCGCCGCTGATCGCGACCATCCGCCGCACCACGACATAGGTGCCAATGACGCCACAGGCGACGCTTGCAAGCGCCCCGGCGACAAGCGCGTTTCTGAAGAACTCAAACCCGAGCACCTCAAGCATTCTCACCCTTCCTCCGAATGCTCAGGGAAGACCCGGTGTGGAACGCCGTGGGCGATCAGGTCTACCGGGCAGTGGTATGCGGCCTCGAGCATATCAGGCGTGACCTCATTTGTGTCGTGTGTATAGAGGCGCCGGTTTAAGCAGGCGACCTTGGTCACGAGTCCCGGGAGCACCCCGATATCATGGGTCACGAAGACGACCGCCATCCGGTCGCGAAGCCGGTCCAGGATCCCGTAGAACTGCACTTCTGTCGGGACGTCCACGTAGACCGTTGGTTCGTCGAGAAGGAGCACTTTCGGGTCGCCGGCGAGCGCCCGGGCGATGATCGCCCGCTGCTGCTCTCCGCCCGAGAGGTTCTGGATCTGCCGTTCGGCAAGATCGGTGATATGCATCGTCTCAAGTGCCTCATCCACCCGCGCGTGGTCCTCGGTACCGTAGCGCCGGGGGCGGCGGGTGATGTGACCGAGGCGGCCGGAGAGGACCATCTCACGCACGGTGATGGGGTACTGGAAGTCGAACGTCCGGAACTGCGGGACGTAACCGAGGTGCCTGCGCATCGCCGCATCCTTGCTCCCGAGGATCCTGATCTCACCGCGGCAGGGAGTGAGGAGCCCCAGGATCGCGCGGAGGAGCGTCGTCTTCCCGCCACCGTTCGGCCCGATGATCGCATAAAAGTCGTCCGGGTGGACGGCAAGGTTCACACCCTCGAGCACGGTCTGGCCGCGCAGCCTGACCCAGAGGTCCTCAACCTCGATCACAGGAGCACTCATGAGCTGCCGCTCCTTGCGAACGCCGCAGCCACGTTTCGCATATTTACCAGGTAATCCTTCGCGAGCGGGCTTACCAGCACCACGGTCCCGCCGATCTCGTCTGCGATCACCTCAGCGCTCCGGGTGGAATACTCGGGTGATGCGAATATCACCTTGATATTCTCCTTTTTTGCCTGCGCGATAAGGCGCTCCAGATCCCGTGGGGAGGGCTCCTTTCCTTCGTTCTCGATCGCGATCTCGATGAGGCCGTAGTCCCGGGCAAAGTAGGCCCACGATGAGTGGTAGACCATAATCTTCTCCACCCCCGACTCGGCAAGCGCCTCGGCGATCTCGCTATCCAGGAGATCGAGCTCCTCCTGGTAGACGTCGGCGTTCCGGCGGTATTCATCGGCGTTTTCCGGATCGACCTCCATGAGCCCCTGGCAGATGTTCTCGACCATAATCTTCGCGTTCCGGGGGGAGAGCCAGATGTGGGGATCGGTCCTGGGGTGGTCCCTCTCGCCAGTCGTGATCAGATCGATACCGCGTGAGCAGTTGACAACCAGCATGTCGCGGTTCAGAGCGGTGATCCTGTCCTTCCAGGCGAGTTCAAACTCTATTCCAGACCCCACTATAGCATAGATCTCCGCCTCCGCGACATCGGCGAGGACTCCTGGGGGTAATTCGTAGGTGTGCGGATCGGCCCCCGGCGGCACCAGCAGGAGAGTCTGGACGTGGTCTCCCCCCACCCGTTCCACAAATTCCTGCTCTGGCGGTATGGTGACCGCGACGACGATCTTCCCGCCATCCTGCCGATCGGCGACCTCGGTGCACCCTGCAGCGGATGCCACAACCAGGAGGACTGCAAAAGCAGCTGCAACGAAGGATGAGGGAGCAACTATGTTCTTACCCGACGATCCCATGGTTTTTCACCTTGCGTTTAGTACAAGTCTAAATCCAGACCTTCCGTGTGAGGGTAAAAACGTTTTGCCGTCACCTCTATCGGTTATTCGGGGGGCAGCAGCAACTCTGATCGTGCTCGATCTCGCCGCAGACGCTCATTATCGGGTGCCCGAGCGACGTGCATATCCTGTTGACAAGGTCTTTTGAGACACAGGCCTCGATCTTCGTTGCCTCCCTGCAGGCCTCATCGGGCTCAAGTCCGTAGCGGCTGAGGACCAGGGCGACGATCCTGTGACGCCGAAACAGGAATCGCGCGTAACTGATGCCGGCAGGAGTGAGTCTCACCCCGTGGTAGGGGGTGTGCTCGAGATATCCCGCTTCGGCGATCTCTGAGAGCGCTTTCGTCACCGTCGATGGCGCGACCAAGAAATGGGCGGCGATATCACCAGTCTTCACAACATCGCCCCGGGCATAGATGTACTTGAGGTACTCGGCCTTCCTCGGGGAGAGCTCGCTCCCGGTGATCCCCTGCATAGTAGATAAGCTGGTCTTCCCTGGAAGAAAAAGTTTCGGTAAGGCTAAACCCTACACGAGTTCGCCGACGACGTGGTGCCGCCGGTTCTCGGTGATCACCGCTCTCCCCGAAAAACCGAACGGGAGGTCTTCTTTGATGATGACATTGAGGTAGCAGGGGTTGCGGCAGACGGTCGACCCGGGTGCGTTCTTCTCGGTCGCGACGATCGGTGTCTCTCTCCCGATCCAGCTCTCGTTGTAGTGGTCGTAGGTCCGGTTCGCCTCGGCAAGCAGCATCCCGGATCGCTCTGTGCGCACCCGCTCAGGGAGATCTTTTAAGGCGGCAGCGGCCGTTCCCGGTCGCCGGGAGTAGCGGGTGATGTTCACCTTCACAAACGCCGCCCTTCGCTGGAGATCGATCGTCTGCTGGAAGTCCTCGTTCGTTTCCCCGGGAAACCCGGTGATGAAGTCAGAAGAGATCATCATATCTGGATACCGTTCCCTGAACGCCTCGACGATTCCAATGACGTCGGCCACGCGGTAACCCCGCCGCATCTGCTCAAGGATGACATCAGAACCGGATTGGACTGGGAGGTGGAGAAACTGGAAGATCTTCTCGCTCTCGTAAGCCTCGACGAGCGGGTCAAGGATCCTGAGCACCGAGGCAGGGTGCATCATCCCCAGCCTGACAGCGAACCGCTCGGGGATCTCGGCAATCATTTGCAGGAGGTCAGGGAGCGACTCTCCCTGATCAAATCCCCAGGCGGCTACGTCCTGCGCCGTCAGCTGGATCTCGTAGGCTCCCGACCGGGCAAGGTCCTGGACAGCATCAAGGATGGCTTCGGAGGATACGCTCACCAACCGTCCCCGTGCAAGCCGGGTGATGCAGTAACTGCACCGGCCAACACATCCGCAAGCCACCTGCACCACCCCGATCGCCCCGGGACCCCGGGTACCGGGACCGGGGGAGAGGTCATGAATCTCGTCCGGGTGGATGAACCGCGGACTGCAGACCGAGTGGATCAAATCCTGCTGGACAAGCGGCATGCACCCGGTCACATAGAGGTCCCGGTCAGCGAACGCTGCCAGGCGCCGGAGCATCTTCCGCTCAGTAGCCCCGATCACTGTACAGGTGTTGATGACTACGGCATCCGCCTCATCTGGCCCGGTCAGCCTGCAACCGAGACCTTCTAGTATCGCCTCCAGCCTCCGGGTGTCGGCATGGTTGTAGGTACACCCATAACTCTCAACGTAGATTCTCTTTCCCTGAAGTTCTTGTATGGTAATTATAAACGACCCCCCT
>LFRN01000210.1 GCA_001512375.1 Candidatus Methanoculleus thermohydrogenotrophicum
GTCAAAAAGAAGCCATTATAATGGGCTCGCTGAGATTCGAACTCAGGATCTTCGCCGTGTGAAGGCGACGTCATGACCAGCTAGACCACGAGCCCTATGCATCGACCGGGAATTGAACCCGGGCTATTGGCTTGGAAGGCCAAAGTCATACCACTAGACCATCGATGCTCATTGGTATGTCCATATGTTTCTGGTGTCATGAGATATTAACATATCTCAGGGGACGGAGCCCCGCTCTGTTCTCGCCAGACCCAAAGCCTTCTTCTGCCGGGACTTGGGCACGGCTCGCGCCCGTCAGCTTACCGCAGAACCGACGGCGGTCAGGTTATTCCGTCTCTCCGAGACCGTCAGGACGAACGCACCCCGGTCGCGAAGGGGTGATACGACGATGACCGCTTCACCATCCCGGTTGACAACCTTTTCCATCCAGAAGCCCTGATCATTTGCGTATGAGACCGCGTCGGGTTCTCCCGTGCGTACCTCATAGTACGCCGCGGACCAGGGCTGGAGCTCCATCTCCGGGAACGAGTGCACCAGCCCTGCCTGCCTTGTGAGGTCGACCCGACCGGCGACCTGCGGGTACCGGGTAAGATCGATCCCGTCATATCCCCGCGGTGGGCTGTTCCCACCAGCATCGAGATAATTGGCGACCACCCAGCGCTTGAATACGTCTTCTGAGGACACCGGGAAACCATGCAGGGCAAGCGTGGCGTCGATCCCCCGCAGCCCGGTCCTGTTATCCGCCACGAGATCTTTCAGGAACGAACCTTTGTCCGGATCTCCTGAACGGTCCCCAAAGTTCTCTGCGAGGTAGAGTATCCAGAGAAAACTCGCCCCGTAGTGGGCCTGATTGATCTCGCCCTCCGAACGGTCCCACTCGGCGTCGGTCACCACGAGGGAGGTGCTGGGGTGGCGGTTGAAGGCGCGGACCTTCGCCCGGTTCTTGTTGTCGAAGCAGAGGAACTCCGCGTACTCGCTACACCCCTCATCGACCCATGTTCTCTCATGGGGGTCGTGTGAGTGATGGATGAGGTGCTGGAACTCGTGTGCGAGCGTCGATCGCATTTCACTGTCCCGTGCATCGGCGTCGAGAAATATGATATCCAGGTTATTTGCTGTGCGGCCATCAAAATATCCTGCTACAGAGAGATCCGTAGCGCTATTGTGGGACGCTTCGGGGATATCAAGGAGCAAG
>LFRN01000215.1:0-3814 GCA_001512375.1 Candidatus Methanoculleus thermohydrogenotrophicum
TTCACGTCCACGAGATCATGAGCACCCCGCTGATCACCATCGGCGTCGACAAGCTGGTCGGTGATGCATCAGCGATGATGGTGAAACACCGCGTCCGCAGGCTTCCTGTTGTTGAGAACCAGCTGGTCATCGGGATCGTGACGGTCCGGGATATCCTCACCGTTGCATCCGAGTTGAACGAACTGCTGGCTGACCTCGTCGAGATCAACCGCGAGGAGACTTACGCCATGGGTGTCTGCGACCGGTGCGGGAACATCTCCGACAACCTTTTGCGGATTGACAACCTTATGCTTTGTCCCGTCTGCCGGGAGGAGGAGCAGTTATTATGAAGGTGGCCGCGGACCTGATGGTGAATATACCCATCCTACGCTACGATGATTATGTTACAAAGGCGCGCGGCGTCCTCCGGGATGACGTCTTCCGTGAACTCTACGTCGTGGATGAAAAAAACCGGCTGATGGGTTATCTTGATATCTCCGACGTCCTCCGGGTGGTAGACACCAAATCAAACATTACCATCAAGGGTTTTGTCAGGGAGGGAGCCCAGGTAGCCCTGGATACCCCCCTCATAGAGGTCGCTCGGGCCATAATGGATGCCTATACCAATAGTGCCGCAGTCGTCGACGAAGGCGGTGTGCCCCGGGGAGGGGTGCTCTTCTCCGAACTCTTCCCGATCCTGATCTCCCGCCGCACCATCTCCGGCAGGGTCGGAGACGTCATGTCGCGGGAGCCCGTCACCTGCGCGCCCGAGGACCCCATACACAAGATCTATAACCTGATCGTCTCCAGTGGTTTTATCGCGTTTCCAGTAGTGCAGGAGGACGAGGTCATCGGCATCGTCTCCCGCCGCGATCTCCTTCGCGCTGGAAACATCCGCATATCGGTGAAGAATCAGGCGGACACCACCGTGAGCCGGGTAATGACAACACCAGTCATCACCGTGACACCTGACGACCAGGTAGCCACGGCGGCAAGATTGATAGTCGACCATGATATCAGCATCCTCCCGGTCATCGATGAGAGGAAGAGGATCGTTGGTGTCATCGATCGTCATGATGTCGCAAGCTGCCTTGTTCCGTAAGTAGATTTCTTAATATCAGAGGAGTGATACCGTGCAACCGAGACCAAATAATTCTGCGAAGAAACCAGCTGACAGGCTCCTGAAGATGCCAGGCAAACTCGACCGTGGACCTGTTGACTTCAAGACAAAGATCGCCGAGCATGAAGGCGAGATTATGGCGATCGCTACCAGGAACGTCATCACGGCACAGCAAACCACCCCGATCATCCAGGCTGTCGAGATCATGAGCAAGGAGGGGTTTCGTAGGTTGCCGGTCGTTGATCCCGGAACCCACCGTCTCCGGGGGATCGTGACCGTCAGCGACGTCATCAACTTCATGGGCGGCGGCGAGAAGTTCAACCTCGTGCAGGTAAAACACGGAGGCAACTTCCTCGCTGCTATCAACGAAGAACTGCACGAGATCATGACGCCACAGCCAGTGACCATGCCTGTCACCGGAAGCATCAGCGATGCAGTCAATATCATCATCAACCAGAAGATTGGAGGAATCCCCATCGTCGACGCTGAGGGGAGTCTGCGAGGTATCGTGACTGAACGTGATGTGATGAAGGCGCTCACCACCGAAAACTCGAATCGCACGGTGGAGGATATCATGAAATCGCCGGTGCGCGTCACCAGTCCTGACACCCCTATCGGCAAGGTCTGCGAGGAAATGGTGAAATGCAGGTTCAGGCGTCTCCCGGTCGTCGTGGACGACGTTCTCTGTGGTATCGTTACCGCGACCGATATCATGAACTATCTCGGCAAAGGTAAGGCGTTTGAGCAGCTGACGACCGGCGACTCAGCCGAGGTGATGGGGGCGCCGGTCCGGTCGCTCCTCTCCGGGGAACTCTATACCACCACCCCCGACCGGAACATCCACGATATCACCATCGAGATGATCCAGAAAGGTATCGGGGCGTTTCCTGTCATAGAGAACTCGCACCTTGTCGGACTCGTAACCGAGTACGATCTTGTGAAGGCATTTGCAGAGGAGTGATCTTGCTGTATGCGTGCCGCTGATGTGATGTCTTCTCCGGTGTACGTCATCGCGCCGACCGATAACGTCGCCTATGCGCGAAATCTTATGCTCAAACACCGCGTCTCGCGACTCCCTGTCATGAATGGGGATGAACTTCAGGGTATCCTCACCAAGAAGGATATCGGCTACCGGCTCAGGCAGAGGGGACCGCTGTGGCGGCGGCGACCCATCGACCGGATCCCGGTGAGCGTCCTGATGACAGAGGATCCCGTCACCGTGACGCCGGAGACCAGCGTCCATGATATTGCAGTAAAGATGCTCGACCATGACATATCAGGGCTGCCCGTGGTCGAGAACGGGAGGGTGACAGGTATCGTCACCAAACTGGATATCATGCGCTCCGCCTACCTGCGTGGGCTCTCTGCCCGGGTCGATGAGATTATGGGGGAGGCGATCACGGTCAGCCGTTACCACTCCCTGGACCATGTCATCGACGTAATGAGGGAGAAGAACAATAAAGTTATCGTTGTTAACGCGAATGGTAGCATTGCCGGCATCATTACGGAGAGCAACCTTGCATTTTATGAGTACCTGGATGAGCGGATGGACCTGCCCAGGAAGGATGTTACGCTCCTCCGAAGAGAGGAGCCGGCGGGGCAGAAACGCTTCAGGTACGTCGTTGAGGTATCGGCAGTTGCAGAGGACATCATGAGCCGCCCGGTCATCACCATCTCTCCCGATGCGTCCCTGCAGGATGCGGTCGGACTGATGCTCGAAAACCAGATCAACAGCCTCGTGGTCGTGGAAGATGGAGATATCCGTGGTCTGCTCAAGAGAGATGACATCATCAAGGTTGTGGCAAGATGAACGACAAATTTCAGTTACTGGTCAAGGACGTGATGGCAAAACCGGTCACCATCGCAAAGTCCGCTTTTGTCAGCGAAGCACTCAAGAAGATGCTCGATGAGAACGTCGACCCGCTCATCGTGACCAACAACGGTATGGTCATCGGCACAACGTCCCGTGCGGCGATCGCCGAGGCGCTTGGGAGCAGGAAGACCCAGGCGCTGAAAGCCACTTCCATTCATGTCGCAAACACGGTCGAGGAGGATTTTACCTCCGCATACCCGGACCAGAAGATCGATATCCTGGTGCCACTGCTCCAGCACTACAAGTTGATCGTGGTCTTCGACTCTGAACACCGCCTCATCGGGCAGGTGACGGCAGGCGATCTCCTGAAGGTTCTCCGGCCGCCGGGCAGGCTCCTGGACGTCATGGAACCGGTCTACACCATTCAGGTCGATGAGCGGGCCGTCCACCTCCGGCGGAGGATGCTGGATGGTAATATCGACCGTTTCATCGTCGAGGATGACGACTGCGTCCTCGGCATCGTCACGGAGACCGATGTCGCAAAGGCACTCTACGCGCTCAAAGACATCGTGGAGGGGACCCGCCAGGAGTTCCGGATCAGGAACCTCCTTGTGCGTGACATTATGAGCACACCCCTGATCACCGTGGATGCAGACACAGATGTCTCGGACGCCATCGATCTGATGCTCAAGAAGAACATAAGCTCCGTCCCGGTCACACAGGACGGTAAGATCGTGGGCGTCGTTACCAAAAACTCACTCATCCAGGCCCTCTGAGAGGGGCAGAGACCACCTTTTTCCGGGTGGGTGCTCAACGCTCTGTAGCATCCACTCCACCTTTCCTTCGGGCTCTTCGCGGCAACGCGCGAGGTTTCGGGTGGGAGGGAATGGTACGGCCTCACG
>LFRN01000215.1:3871-5709 GCA_001512375.1 Candidatus Methanoculleus thermohydrogenotrophicum
TATCATAGATGGTACGATGCAGTAATGAGGGTACAGTAAAAGTACTGAAGAACACGGATCACATGATCATCCTCCACAGTTTCTGGACAGATGGGCCCGCGGGGGCGTTTCACATCTGGGGAGAGGACCCCACCCTGCCCCGGAAAGCGCCGGCGCGGCGGGGCAGGAAGCCCAAAAAACCACCAACCCTCCCACACCCGTTTGCGGCCGGCCACGCCGCGCTCACCGTGGCACTCGGGGGGTCCGGTGAACCCGGGACGGCCACCATCCTGCTCCCGGCAGCCGGATCAGATCCCCTCCCTTCACCCGAGTGCGAACCAGAATCAGTCATGCCTGCTCAGGCGGACTGCTCTCCCTACCAGGTCCCTACCATCAGCCTGCCCATACCGGTCGCCCATCTCGCAGACCTCCCTGCAGAAACCCGATACGGAGCCACGCACCGGTTCTGGGCGGAGGCAGCACGGTTTGCCCTGGGACTCGTGGTAAGGCAGTCATTTGTGCCGGGTATCCGCGGCTGGGAGGCCCAGGTCCGGGGAGAAGACCGAGACCACGTAGCCCGGCTCGCCGCAGCGCTCCCACCGGCCTGCCTCTTCTGGGCTGCCGGAGTGGAGGGGACCCTGCCGGACCCCGAGTCCCTGGTAATGTCGTTCCTCAACCACACAGTCCATGCGATCGTCACCGGCGCCCTCAGGAACGACCAGTCACTCCTGCAGAAGCCACGAGGCCGGCCGAGAAAGACCGTTCCGCTCAGCGAACAATGGGTGGAGATCCTCTCAGACCGCCGGGATGATCTCGCCGGCGACGCGGCTGAGATCACCCGGTTTTCCAGGGAACTCGAGGACTGGCTCTCGCCGAAGATCGCTCACGGTCCCCTCCGTGCCTGCTTCCGCCTTGAAGAGCCGGAAGGGGAGAGCGAGCGATGGCGCCTCTCGTTCCACCTCCAGGCCACCAACGACCCCGGGATTGTCATACCGGCCGCTGATGTCTGGAATAGGCGCGGAGAGACATACACGCATCTTGCGCAACGGTTTGAAGACCCGCAGGACCGGTTCCTCATCGATCTCGGCCGCGCCTCCTGCATCTACCCAGCGCTCCGATCAAGCCTCACGTCCCGGCGTCCGGCGGAGGTGTACCTAGATACCAGTGAAGCCTACGCATTTCTCAGTGAATGGGCCTCACTTCTCATCGGGAACGGCTTTGGCGTCATACTCCCCGCGTGGTGGAAGGCTACTACCTCCCGGCCTGCCTTTCACCTCAGCGTGAAGCCTGCCCGGGAGGGGGGAGGACTCGGTCTTGATACCCTCGTCTCGTACGACTGGAAGGTCGCCCTTGGAGACCGGGTGCTCTCACCTGAAGAGTTCGAAGAACTCGCAAGTCTGAAGGTTCCCTTGGTGCGGATGCACGGGCAGTGGCGAACGATCGAGAGGGACGAGATCGAAAAGGCGCTCAACGCCTTCAGGAAAAAGTACGCCGCAGGCACCATGACGACCGGCGAACTCCTCAGGGTCATCGCGGGGGCAGACCCTGACAGCCCGGCCGTGAGCAGGATCACGGCAGACGGATGGATCCAGGAGTTCCTCGACCGGCTGGCAGAAGGGGAGACGATCAAGCCCGTCCTGCAGCCTGCAGCGTTCTGCGGCACCCTCAGGCCTTACCAGCAGCGCGGGCTCTCGTGGCTCTCGTTTCTTGCACGCAACGGGTGCGGCGCCTGCCTCGCAGATGATATGGGGCTTGGAAAGACCATTCAGGTGATCGCCTACCTCCTCGCCGAAGAGGAGCGGAAATGCACGGCAGCGCCGGCGCTCCTTCTCTGCCCCACATCGATCGTCGGGAATTGG
>LFRN01000215.1:5784-6503 GCA_001512375.1 Candidatus Methanoculleus thermohydrogenotrophicum
TGCATTATCCTTGACGAAGCCCAGAACATTAAGAACCCCTCCACAAAACAGGCGCAGGCAGTCCGGGCGCTCCGGGCGCCGCGTCGGATCGCGCTGACCGGCACGCCGGTGGAGAACCGCTTAACCGAACTCTGGTCGATCATGGAGTTTCTCAACCCCGGCTACCTCGGCTCGTTTAAATCGTTCCAGTCCGAGTTTGCCGTTCCGATCGAACGCTACCACGACCCTGCAGCGACCGATCGCCTCAGGGAACTGATCAGGCCGTTCGTGCTCCGCCGCATGAAGACCGACCGCTCGATCATCAGCGACCTGCCGGAGAAGATGGAGATGAAGGTCTACTGCAACCTCACGGCAGAGCAGGCGACACTCTACGAGGCGGTCGTACAGGAGATGCTCGAGCGCGCTGAAACTGCAGAGGGGATCCAGCGCAGAGGAATTGTCCTCGGGGGGCTCACCCGCCTGAAACAGATCTGCGATCACCCGGCGCTCTTCCTGCATGATAAAACCACCTTAAGCGGGAGATCCGGGAAGATCGAGCGTCTCGAGGAGATGCTCGAGGAAGTCCTGGAAGCAGGCGAACGTGCGCTCATCTTCACACAGTTTGCGGAGTTTGGAACGCTCCTTGAAGACTACCTCCGCTAGCGGTTCGGCACTGCCGTCCTCTACCTGCACGGCCGGACGCCCCGGGCGAAACGCGACGCGATGGTGCAGCGGTTCCA
>LFRN01000090.1 GCA_001512375.1 Candidatus Methanoculleus thermohydrogenotrophicum
CTGAATGAGCAATAACACCATAGCAGGTTGCTACGGTGCGCTAGATCCTCGGTGACTGCTCCCCCCACCAAAGTTGGGGGGAACAGTCACTGTACTGGTTATTCGGTGATCTATGCACCAGAATAGTAGCCTCTTTCCCGGGAGATGCCTGCCAGCCAGACACCCACGATTCGCCTGACGAACCAGAGTATTGGTCGCCGGAGAGAGTGGTTACTATAATAAATAACCAATTGTAATCAACCCCCTGCGGACGGCGTTGCGAGCACATCTCCCGAGTTGAACATGGACCATCAAAACCACAGATACCACAACCAGCAGCCCTGACCCGGCACGCCATTTCACTCATCCCCGGGCAAACACGAGCGAACACAGGGACGCATGAGAGGATGACAACAAGCCAGAAGATGCTAGATGAAGAAAAATCTCTGTTTGAGCGTAGTGCTGCTGGCCTGCGCATTCGTCACGGCATCGAGCGCTGCCGCGGTGGACTTCTCAGTCGTCTGGAACAAAACCTCCGGCGGGCCGGACGCAAACGACTCGGCATATGTGCTTCTCCAGCAACCGGACGGGAGAGGATACCTCTTTGCCGGTGATACCAGTTCATTCGGGGCCGGCGGGGATGACGCCTGGGTGTCAACAACCTGACCGAAACCGGCGACGAGATCTGGAACAGAACGTTTGGTGGTCCTGAGAACGATACCGCCCGGGCGTTGATCAACACAACCGGCGGCAACTACCTCTTTGCGGGCTCGTTCATCTACGTGACCAATGCTACGCGGAAGGATACCGACACTGGGTCGTGGAACTCGCTGTAAAACCGCAGGCTGTACCGAAACCACACCAGAAACCGCCAAAACCACCAAAGGTCTGCCCGCTGTGCCCGAAACCGACAACAAAACCCCGGCGCACGCCCACCACCGTCGCACCAGCAGCCATCGGGGACTTCGTCTGGAACGACACCAAACGCAGACGGCATCCAGGACGATGGCGAACCAGGGTTTGGGGGTGTCACCGTGAGGCTCCTGGACGCAGAGGGCAACCCGGTCACCGGCGGTGCGGGGAATCCGCTTGAAGCAATCACCGGGGACGATGGCAGGTATGCCCTACAAGGGGAGATCGGGCAGACCTACGTCCTCGAGTTCGTCCTGCTAGCGAGTGCCGCGTTCACGACGCCAGATGCGGGTGATGATACCCGCGACAACGACGCGAACCAGACTACCGGCAGGACCGAGAAGATCACTCTCAAGGCAGGGGAGATGCAGGATTGGTGGGATGCCGGACTCGTCGTGCCCCAACCAGAGGTAACCGGCCAGAACGGGGGTATCGTCTGGATTGACGCAAACAAAGATGGTATCCGGAATGAGGACGAAGCAGGGCCCCCCAACGCCTCAGTAACTCTTTACTACGCAAACGATACACCCGTTAACGCCACAAAGACCAATATGGCAGGGCGATATCTCTTCACCGGCCTGCCGCAGGGAGATTACTATCTGGCCTTTGACCTGCCGCAGGGCTATACCTTCACGGCCGCGGGTCAGGGCGATGATGATACCCGCAACAGCGATGCAGACCCGGAGACCGGGAGAACCTCACCCGGGATGCGGGGGTCGTTGTGGAGGTTCCACTCCCGGTGGAGCCCTGTTTTGTCACTGGCACGGCCTGGATTGACACCAACGCCAACGGCGCATGGGACGCAGATGAACCCGGTATGCCGGGCGGGTGTCGGCGTGGAACTCATGAGGGCTAACGGCACGCCGGCAGGCGCAACAACCACCGGGGGGCGGCGGTGGGTACACCTTCAGTGTCAACGAGCCAGGGGCCTACTTTCTCAGGTTTGCGCCGCCTGAGGGGTTCAGATTCACCACACCCGACTTCGGGAGCGACGTTGACCCCGGGACCGGCACAACGGATACATTTGACGTTGCGCCGACCGCGACGGTGACGCGGGACGCTGGGTTGGTCAGTGAGGTCCCAGAGGAGGCACCGATAATACCAGAGGAGACGAAGGTCGAAGAAGAGACCTGAGCACCTGGATACCTGCTGCATCGAGGTACCTTTGCAGGATCTGCCCATTTTCGTGCATGAGGCAGATCGCCGGTCCCACGTGGAAGGATGCGAAGCAACCACATATCCTTCGTGTCTTTTCGCGTCCTTCCCACATGAGTCAGTCGGGGGTGCCTGGAATTGTCAAATATCCTGGTGCATTTTGCCTCATCTTGCGGGTTCTGGAGCTTGAGGTGGGTGGTCAGTCGCACGCGAAGCAATGGCGCACATGGGGTTGAAGCAGAGGCTGCACCCATAAAAACCTCCGGAGGTAACTAGTCTGCTGGGTACACATGAATTTTGCGCCGGGATGGATGAAGGAGGGAGGAGATGAGAGTACAGCGAATAGGCATCCTAATTCAAGGAAAGGGAGGGATCTCCCATTCTCCAAACTAATGAAAAAACCACTCACCGTTGTTATGAGGAACGCATCGATCCTCACCGGTTCACGGGAGTCGCGGGAGAGCACGTCACTGGTGTTTTGCGACGTGCTGCCTGAGCATCGTCCCGGGCCTGTAGCGGTCGGCGATATCAAGCGCTGTCGCGCGCAGGGCCGCGTGCTCGGTTATGCAGGTCGCCGGCGGCGCGGTCTTCCGGAGGATCGCGGAGGTGTTCTCGGTGATCTGGATAAGTTCGGTGGCTATCACAGCATCGAGCCAGAGGAGGTCGCGGAGCATCTCTTTAAGTTCTTCATCCGGTTGCATGCATGAAGGTAGGGAACCCTTCCACATCAATCGTTGTGAACGATACCTGTCCTGATGAAGCAGACCTCTCCCTCGAGGGGACGTGCCGACGTATCGAGGCGGTGTTTGGATGGTGGCCGGGCACAAACCGGAATCCTCTTCCTGGAAGACGGCCCGAGGATCATCATGGAACTGATCGACCGGTATCGCGGTTGCCTGCTCGGACTGGCCACCGGCGATGCCCTTGAGGTACC
>LFRN01000099.1:0-424 GCA_001512375.1 Candidatus Methanoculleus thermohydrogenotrophicum
CACCGAGCAAGTTTCAGGATCGCCTTCTCCCGATTCTTCGACCCTTTGACCTTCCGGGACACCCGCCGTTGTAACACCTTCAGGCGTTGAAGAGAGTTTTTCAGGTATCGGGGGTTCTCGATCTTCTCTCCGGTGGAGAGGGTTGCAAAGTCTTTCAACCCGACATCGATCCCGAGGGTGGTGTCCAGAGAGACGGGGGCGGGTTCTGGTTCGTTTTTCTCGTCATCGACAAGGATGCTGACGAACCACTTCCCGGTCGAAGTCACAGAGACGGTGGCATACTTCATCTTCCCGGTGAAGACTCGATGAAAGACAGTCTTGATCTCACCAATCTTGGGGAGTTTGATCCTATGCCGTTCGAAATCCACCGTGTAATGCTGAGGTATCTGGAATGACTGCACCGGGTTCTTCTTTGACTTAAATT
>LFRN01000099.1:483-884 GCA_001512375.1 Candidatus Methanoculleus thermohydrogenotrophicum
TCAGGTCGAAACAGGAGAGGTTTCGACCTTCCTGCTCATACGCCCGGATTTTCTGCTCCAGAGAGTGGTTGTACACAAACCGACAGGCATGGATGTGTTTCATGAGGAGCGGAACCTGCTCCTCTGAAGGATACATCCGATACTTGTAGGCTTGGAACATACAAAATGTCATTTGGTATACACCAATATATACTCTCTACAATCTCTCTGAAAGCGGAGCCCCTTCACCCCGCAAGATAAATCTCCCTGCTTGCGTCGTGAAAGTCTATGGGGACACGCCAAAGGGCAGATTCCTCCCCCAGCTCAAAGCCCATGATCCCGATGTTATGTCTTATGACCCACCCTGAGCGCTTCCCTGGCAGCCAGCCGCACCTCCTCCTGCTCGTCGTCCAGGGCCTCGA
>LFRN01000252.1 GCA_001512375.1 Candidatus Methanoculleus thermohydrogenotrophicum
GGATGAGGGATAGGATGTCCACCACATTGTCACCATATAGTGTATGTAACGTAAGGCGTATTTAAGGGATGATCCCGAAATCGCACAGTGGGGTAGGAAACACCGGATACCGGCGCGTTCCTTACGCATCTTCCGCCCCGAATCTTGGACAGGACGCCGGGGATACCGGCAAACGGCCACGGGATCCACGAGGCGCCATACTCCAAAAAGACACAACCTGTTCCACCCATCCTGAAAAGGTATGGCATACCGCCCTTGTTGGTCTCCATCCATGCGGACTCTATTTCAGCCTCATGGGGTTCACACGCACCATTGTTTCGCGTGTTACTGACCACCCGCTCAAGCATCAGGATCCGCAAGGTAGAATGAAACCCACTACTCCGTGATCTCCTCACCGGAGCTCACCATCGCCACGATCTTCCCATTCACGTCGCGCAGGAGGGCGTTGTGCCAGAGGATCTGCCGCTCCCGACCGTCTCGAGCGACGACTGGACTCTCCTCGTAGGGGGGCGGTTCGCTCTCCCCGGCAACCAGGCGGGCGAAGTTCTGGGCAAGCCGGTCGCGGAGGCGTTCCGGGACGACTGTTGCAAACCAGTTCTTTCCGGTGAGGTCTTCCTTGGCATACCCCAGGATCTCATATCCTCTCTGGTTCACCAGGTCGATGGTACCGTCCGCATTGATCACCGCGATCATCACGCCGGCAGCGTCTAGATATCCCTGCGCGCGGTCACGCTCGGCGATCAGGCGGTCTTCGGCAGCGACGCGGTTGGTGACGTCCTCCGCGATGCTGAGCACGTACTTCAGCATGCCCCGGGAGTTGAAGATCGGGATCCTCTTCACGGATAGGATCTGGCCGTCCTGGAGGTGGATCTTCTCTTCCCGGACGTCCGATTGCTCCAGTGTCTCCTGGCCCTCACTGGTGAAGAAAGCCGCCATCTCGGGGGGGAAGAGGTCTCTGGCCTGCCTCCCGGTCATCTCCTCCTGCGTCATCCCTAGGAAGGTCTCGGCGGCTCGGTTTGAGAAGACAAACGTGTCCCCCTGCACCTCCTGGACGAAGACCATGCTCGGGATGTTGTTGACTACCGAGTAGAGGAATG
>LFRN01000044.1 GCA_001512375.1 Candidatus Methanoculleus thermohydrogenotrophicum
GTTCAGCGCGTTCCGTGCGGCGGTGGAACACCTGATCGGGCGGTGTCCATGAGCGTTCAGGGCAAGAACGACCTCAGATACTGGAGGCTCGATTCGTACTGCTGAAACGAGACTGGTTCGACGACCTTCGTGGCGCTCCGCGGAATCATCTGCATCACGCGGTAAAAATCGATCTCTCCCTCGCCGCATGCCAGGTGGTCGTCCCGGCTGCCACAGTTGTCGTGCAGGTGAATGTGGATTGCCCCTCCTTCTTCCAGGAACGCCTCCAGGTTGCCGTTGACGTGGGCGTGCCCCACATCGAGGGCAAACCCGAGGTCGAGGGCGGCCAGATCGTCGAGGAAGCCCGGTTCCCTGAAGAAACAGATATCCCACGCCCCCATGTTCTCGATGGTGAACCGGACGTTCACCTCCCTCTGGATAGCTGCAAGTTCGTCGAGCGATCGGTCGAGGGCCCGGCTGGCGGCGTCCTGCATCTCCTCACCCCAGATGTGCCCCGGGTGGATGACCAGACACCCGGCGTCGATACGGTCACAGACGAGAGAGAGGTCTGCGAGGACCCTGATGGTTGCCCTCCGCAGGTGCTCGTTCTCGGACGCGATGTTGATGTCGGCGACCGGGGCGTGGACCGTGTACCGCAGGTCAAACGAGTGGCAGGTCTCTTCTGCGAGGAAGAGGGAGTGCGGGCCGTCTGAGAGGATCTCAGCAAGGTCTGTCTGGCTGGCTATGAGGCTGAGCGCCTCCTCAAGCGTCCGGTCCATCAGGCAGCAGGTGGAGCAGCCGATAGAGTCATCAGGAGGCATGGAAACCCGGGTTATCGTTCCTTCCTCCTCCACCACGTCTGTGCGGCGAGCCACGCGCCAGCAGCAACTGGCGCTGCCGGGGCGAGTGCCGCCCCCTGCTCTGCGGATGTCTGTCCGGGGGAGGGGGGTGGTTCGATGATGAAGGTGGTATCGGGTGTTGATGTAGCGGATGCGCCGGCAGGGATGGTTTCCGATTGCAGCCTGAATACCGATACGGTCCCGTCGAGCGCACCGGCGATAATGCAGTTCGTATCAGGCGAGAGTGAGACGCACCTGGTCTCTTCCCCGGTCATGCACCTCCACACGATCTCGCCGTCCCGGTTGAACACAGTGATGCCACCGTCTGCCACCGCAAGAGTTGACCCGTCTCCGGAGAGTGAGACGTCCGTAACCGCTTCATCTGCCGGAGACTTCCAGAGTAGCCGTCCATGTCGGTTAAGAAGGAATATAACGCGCTTGGGGGATG
>LFRN01000165.1:0-2954 GCA_001512375.1 Candidatus Methanoculleus thermohydrogenotrophicum
TGGTACGGTCCCTGGGGATCGACCCCTGAGACCGCCCGTGCGGTGATCACCATCACGGTCTCCATTCCGACACCAGGGGGCGGCGGTGGCGGCGGTGGAGGAGATGGCGGCGGCGATTCGCCATCCCCCTGGATCACCGTCACCCTCAAACCCGGGAAATTTACCGTCACCGCAGACAACAGCAAAAAAACCTATGATGTCAGCCGGCAGACAGCCCTCGGGGCGCTGGATGCAGCCGGAGTCGGGTATACCGTCGACGACTCCTATTACCAGCAGTACGGGTCGCTCTTCATCGACTCCATTAAGGGCAAAAAGAACGAAGGGACAAAAGGCTGGATGTACCAGGTAAACGGCGAAAGTCCCGGCGTCGGTGCCAATGCGTACACGGTCAAAGACGGCGATAACGTCGTCTTCTTCTGGAGCGAAAGTATGAGTTCAACCCCGGAGACCTCGCAGGACGTCATCTCCATCAAGGTCGTGATCCCGGGGTCATCCAGTGGTTCAGGCTCTGGTTCTTCAGGCGGCGGTTCCAGCTCAACGGGCGCCACAACCAGCGTCGCGCAACAGGGCGACAGTGAGCCGGGATCAGGGTCCCTCCTCCTCGGGCTACCAGCCGGAGCCACCGTCGAGCTCGGAGAATGGGGCCAGACCTTCTCGATCGACACCACCAGCCCGGCCGCATCCGGAGAAGAGGTCATCATATCAGGAAACACCCTCAAGATCAACCGAAGCAGCCTGGTGCTGACCATCGCCGCAAGGAACATCGACGAGAAGAACGGCGTGGCAAAAGGTCTCATAGAAAGCGTCACCGCGACGGTCAACCCGATATCCACAGAGATCGCGGGCGTGGGGACTGTCGCCGTATCGCTGGACCTGAACCTCACCGGTATCCCGGCAGCTGACGGCAGGCTCGATATAGCCTTTAACGCCACCCCGGACGCAACAGTAGAAAACGCTTTCACTCTTGCTGCCGCAGAGAAGAATGAAGAGATCACTGCTCTTGCCTACACCGTTACTGTCACGCGAACGAACCTGGAAAATGGTGAAGATATCGCCGGAGCGGTGATCCGTATGACCATAAACCCAGGATGGGTGGAAGAGCATGGTGGCGTGGATGCCCTCAGGATCGCACGGTCCGCAGAGGATGGCACACACCAGATGCTCGAAACCCGGATTGCTGGAACCGATGAGAACGGGAACCTGATCGTCGAGGCGGTCTCACCCGGTGGCCTCTCGGTCTTCGGCCTGCTGGCGGTCACGGCGGCACCTGCGGTACAGGACGGGGTGGCTGCCGCCGTCACCTCTACCGTCCCTGATACACCTGCTGCTGCAGGAACACCTGCAGGATCATCGCCTTCTCTCTCGTCACCGCTCATCATCGCCGCGGTAGGTGCGATCCTGCTCATCGGAACGGTATACCTCATTATCAAACGGAGAAGACAACCATGAAACATAGCATAAGCATCCTGATCATACTCCTCCTCTGCGTCGCTTCCTGCGCCGCCTACCCCCTGAGCCCGGGTGACCCCACCATCCAGACCTCCCTGGACTACCTCCGTGACTGCCAGAAGAGTGACGGCGGTTTTGGTGAAGTGGGGCGCGAGAGCAGTCCCGGCACATCATCGTGGGCGATCATGGCAGCCGTCGCCGCAGGCGAAGATCCGCGGGAGTGGGTGAAAGACGGTAACTCGACCATCGACTACCTCAGGTCGATGAACGATGAGATCATGGCAAAAGGAGGAACTGTTGATATCGCCCGCACTCTCCTGACGCTGGTCGCGGTCGGAGAAGACCCCCGTTCCTTCTGCGGAACCGACTACGTCGCGGAACTGAAATCCCGGGTGAAACCCGGCGGCCAGGCAGGAGACCATGTCTTCACGACCATCTGGACGATCATTGCTCTCGCTTCGGTCGGAGAAGACACCGATGCATCGGCCGCATGGCTGGCATCCCAGCAGAATGCCGACGGAGGTTTCCCGTGGACGCCGGGTGCCGAGAGCGACCCGGACGACACGGGCGCCGCACTTGAAGCGCTCGCAGCGGCAGGCGTCTCCCCCGATGCAGCTGTTGTGCAGGACGCGCTCGCGTACCTCAAAGGAGAGCAGCTTGAGGACGGTGGTTTCCACTACGGGGGAACAAGCGCTTCAAACTCCGCATCAGATGCCTGGGTCATCCAGGGTATTGTTGCCGCAGGAGGCAACCCTGCAGAGTGGAGAGTGGGTGAGACGAGTGTGGTTGACCACCTCATCAGCCTGCAGAACCCCGACGGATCGTTCCGCCACACCGCTTACGTGACCGATAACCCCTGCAGTATGACGGCGAATGCAATCCCTGCACTCCTCGGAAAACCATACCCGGTGACCCCTTCAGAGACCCTGCAGCCGCGACCTGCTACGACCACACCGGACCCCACAACCGCTGCTGCTACGACCACAACCCCGGCCCGAACACCCACCCCGGTGGCAACAGACACCGGAGAAAGAATCGTGACGGTGACCGACGACTTCGGGGAGACCGTTACCATCCGGGGAGTACCGCAGAGGATCGTCTCGCTTGCACCCTCCAACACCGAGATCCTGTATGACCTTGGTCTTGAGGACCGGATCGTCGGTGTCACCGACTACTGCAACTATCCTCCAGCAGCCGCCGATAAACCGAAGGTCGGCGGATACAGCACCATCAGTATCGAGCGGGTGCTCGCGGCCGATCCTGACCTGATCTTTGCCGCGCTCGGCAACACTGAAGACGTGGTCAATCGTCTGCGAGCTCTCGGGATGACCGTCGTCTCTCTCAACCCGGAGACGATCAGCGACGTCCTGCATGACATCGAGCTTGTTGGCGTGGCTACCGGGCAGGAGGAGCAGGCAGCGGCGCGCGTGGAAGAGCTCCGGGCCCGCATCCAGGCGGTGACCGAAAAGACAGAGGACCTGACAGAGAAGCCGTCTGTCGCCCAC
>LFRN01000165.1:3014-3943 GCA_001512375.1 Candidatus Methanoculleus thermohydrogenotrophicum
CATCATTGACGCTGATATCATCAGCCGCGGAAGCCCACGGATCGTGGATGCGCTGGAAGAGGTGGCGCGGGATCTCCACCCTGACCTCTTTGGAACAAGTGTCCCGGATGCAACCCCCGTAGCCCAATCCCCGGGTTTTGGGGTGATCCCGCTTATCTGTGCGTTCTTTGCTGTCTTCCTGATCAGGGTGAAGCGTTAGAGCACGAGGCGGTAACAGAATGTGGCAGAACCCTCTATTACTCCTTTTTCTCGCGGTTGTTGTAGCGGGCGGCATTGCATGTCCGGTCCAGGGAGATACGCTCTCCGGCGAAGAAGTCTGGCGATCCGGGATCGGAGACCGGGTTGTAGAGGTTACGCTCTCACAGGACGGCCGCACCGGTGCCGCAATCACAGGGGATAGAGTATACTTCTTTGACCAGAACGGGACGACGCTCTGGAGTTACCCCGTATCCCGTGGCAGGAGCGTGGCCATATCCACTGACGGAGAACGCATCGCGGCAGGCGGGGACCAGTTTCTCCTCTTTGACCAGGACGGTGAGGTGCTCTGGCACCATGCGCCCACATCCCGGATACAGGGCGTTGCTATCGCTGCCGACGGGCGTACAGCCTATGCCGGGGCAGGTACCGATCTCCTGGCCTTCTCTCTGGATGAAGGGCGGTCGGCCGCCAACACCTCCTGGTCCTCCGACATCGAGGATCATATCTGCAGCATATCGATCGATGGCGAGGGATCGAGCATCATCGCCGGTGGCGATTCGGGGGATATCTACTTCTACCATGGAGACGGCCAGCTCCTCTGGCGATACAGGACGGGCAGCAGCGGCATCCGGGTGGCCATATCCCATGACGGCTCGACGGTAGCCGCAGCATCCCCCAAGCGCGTTATATTCCTTCTTAACCGACATGGACGGCTACTCTGGAAGTCTCCG
>LFRN01000279.1:0-8386 GCA_001512375.1 Candidatus Methanoculleus thermohydrogenotrophicum
CGGAAGAGGCTGGCTCTCGTGTGATCCTGGTGAACCCTAGAAACACGTCACAGCGATGTTCCCGATGTGGTATGATCGTCAAAAAGACCCTCTCTGATCGAGTCCATACCTGCCCACATTGTGGGCTGATGATGGACCGCGACCAGAACGCGGCGATCAATAGTATGAGATTGGGGCTGCAATCTCTGGGCTGAAAAACCCTGGATGCCCCCGATTTCAATCGGGGGAGCAGTCACGTCAGTCCCAGGTTTATACTGCTGGCGCTGCTCGCCATCGCCGGGTTTTTCATGCTCTTCGTGACGTGCTTCCTGATACCCTCCTTACGCCCCGGGATCTATACCCTCGTGAGCCTCTCGTTCATGGCGTATGCCGCGACACATCTCTATCTCGATAGGAAACGCGCCACAATAGAGCGCTTTGGGAATTCTGTCATCATCTACAGGCCGCGTTTTCGGCCGCTCGTCCTTGAATGGGATTCCGTCAGGTCGATCGAGGTGAAGAAGACGTATCGTCCCGTGCCCCGCTGAGCGTTCGCGCTGCTCATGCTCCTCATGGTTGCGGCGATATTCGTTGGCATGGTGCAGGGCGGCCGCGCCGTCGACCCTGTTTTTGTCTTTCAGGTTCTCTTTGCGGTCGCCTTCGCGGTGTTCCTGTTTGCGAGATTCTATCGCGCCTTTGCCAGTCTGCAGTATCCTGACTACCTCAGGATGGCGCTGGAGCCCGGCGGGTACCTCAAGGCTCTATTCGGGCGACCCAGAGAGTCTTGCCGTGCTGCTTGCCCCTCCACGATAAGATCATACCTTTTTGAACTAGCAATCTAATGTACACCGGCAAATTCGATGGACTTCTATATCAAACACGTTCTCATGAACGCCATCCGACGGAGCAACCGGCATGACAGATACGAACGCTGATGCCCAAAAGTCCCCCCCGCCCCTGCTCGAGTTTGAGAAGATCAGCGTCGTCAGGGACGGGAGAAGACTCCTCGACTCAGTATCGCTCACCGTCCAGGAGGGGGAGCATATCGCCATCCTCGGGCCAAACGGTGCCGGGAAGTCGTCGCTCGTCAGGACGATCACCCGGGAGTACTACCCCTCCTCTCCGGGACCGGATGTCATCTTCAGGTTCCGCGGGCAGGACCGGTGGGATGCCTTTGATCTCCGCTCCCACCTCGGCGTCGTCTCCGGCGATCTCCAGCACACCTTCACCCGCGGGATATCGGGCCGCGAGGTTGTACTCTCGGGATTCTTCTCAAGCATCGGGCTCTTCAACCATGAGGTGACCCCGGAGATGGAAGAGAAGGCAGACGAGGTCCTCAAGTTCCTCGAGGTCGATCATCTCGCGGACCGCCCGATGATCAGGATCTCCTCGGGCGAGGCGCGCAGGCTCCTGATCGGGAGGGCGCTGGTCCACGACCCGGGCACCCTCCTCCTTGACGAACCCACAACCAGCCTTGACCTGCACGCACTCCGGACCTTCCGAAAGACCCTCAGGAAGATTGCACGCTCGGGCACCGGTATCATCCTCGTGACCCATAACCTCCACGACATCATCCCTGAGATCTCACGGGTCATCCTCATGAGAGACGGTACCATCTGGCGGGACGGCCCGAAGGCTGAGGTGCTGACCGATGACACCATCGGAAGACTCTTCAGGGTCCCGGTACACGTGATGGAGGAAGGCGGCTACTACTACGCGACGGGTTACTGATCGTGGAAGAGCACCGGAATCCGGAACAACGGAATGACTCATGAGCAGGCGGGGATGGTTGTGGAGTGTTTTTTATTGGGCCGATTGTTCGTCCTCTGTAATCCAGCCCGTCAGAGAAAAGTTCTCCCCTGGCGCAATTCTGCCTGAATTACGGCTTATTATCGGGTTTTTCAAAAAAAAACGGTGGGATAACCTTATGGCACCCCACGAGTGCTTGTAGGGCAGGAACAGCTCGAACGGGATAACCACCGCCGATATCCCCGGGATTGTGGCCGCTGCTATAGAGCGTGCAGAGCGCCGTCTCCAGCCCGGGATGTCGTTTGAGGCAGGGTCGATGATAGCCGGGAAGCCCGCTTGCGCAGGCGGGGGGTAGTTCACTCCTCCTGCTCTTTTTCTGCCCGGTACCGTGGAGATGTTCGCCACCAGTAGTAGACCTCGTAGACCAGCAGCGCGAGCAGCACCACACAGGCCCCGAAGAAGAAACCCATCACCAGGTCATGGACCGGAGGCGCACCCGCGGCACCCTCCAGGGGTGTCCGAAACGCGGAGATCTCCTCCCCCCCGCCCCCGGCGAGTCTCGGTTCCGGCGCCATGCCGCCGGGAGCTGGTAACACCGCCGGGAGGAGAGCCCAGAGCCCGAGACTCGCCAGGACGACGATGCCAAAGAGCATCGCGTACTTCTTGAGCACCGACTTGAGGTCGCTTTCCGGCGGCGCGATGATGAGGACCTGGTCCGTAAGGCCGTAGACCTTCACCTCGCGCCCTTTCTCGCTCCAGCGGGTCTCCATGATCTCAAGAAGCCCGGCGTCGAGGAGGTTTTCGATATGATAGGCTGCTGTGGTGATGGGGATCCCCATCTGCCGGGCAACCTCCGACGACGTCATCGGCCCATCGCCGAAGGCCTGGATGACAGCGTTTGCCGTCTGGCTCGCCATCGCCCGGGCGATCTTCTGTGCCCGTTCATCACCAGGCTGGAGAATTACGACATTCTCAACCATGGAGTGCTTCAAGGATCTGGTTACGTCCATGCTCGAGCGCCTGCTTGAGCCGGGAGACATCCGGCCCCGCACCCTGTGCGAGGGTCGGCTTACCGCCGCCCTTCCCGCCAAGGATACTGCAGACCTCTCTCACGATATTGGCGGCGTTCACCGCAGGTGCGCCCGACGTCGCCACCACCTTCACGTTCCCATCCACCGATGCAAAGAGCGCCACACCCCCCTCGTCAGCGACAGTGGTTGCAAGCGCCACGAGCTCCTTCGGAGTCGCATCCACCTGCCTGACGACGACCCTGATCCCGTCTATCACCTCACCACCGAGGTGTTGCATCTGAAGATCCACCACTTTCTTCCTGAGACGCTCGATCTCTTTCTTCTGTTCCTTCCACTCCGAGAAGAAGCGTGCCACCGTCGTCGGCAGGTTCTCAGGCTGAACACTCACCACCTCGGCAGCCGCCTTGAGGAGATCATCCATGTGCTGCACAGAGTGCACGGCAGCGATCCCGGCCGCAAAGATCAGCCGTTCCACGCCGTCCTGGATATGTTCAACACCGATGATCCTGATAAGCCCGATCTCGCCAGTCGCCCGGACATGCGTCCCGGCGCACGCCTGCACGTCACCGCCGACCTGCACCGTCCTGATCTCCCGACCCGGCGGGACGCCGCCCTGGTAGAGACCGAACCCGTACCTCTGCTCAGCCTTCGTTCGTTCATCAGTACGGACATAGACCGGCATGTTGGCCATGACCATCCGGTTCGCCTCGATCTCGATCTTCCGGAGTTCCTCGGGCGTGATATGCTTGTAGTGCCTGATGTCCAGGCGGGATGCATCGCTCCCTTTCTGAGCACCGGCCTGGTGCACGTGGGCGCCGAGCACCTTCTTCGCCGTGTGCAGGAGCACGTGGGTCGCCGTGTGGTGGCGCATCAGCGACCACCGGCGCTCCTCGTCCACCATACCCTTCACCCGGTCACCACGTTTCAGGGCGCCTCCCGTGACCCGGTGGAGGATCACCTCCCCGAGCTTTGTGGCCTCTTCCACCCTGACCATGTTCTCTGAGGTCACCAGGGTGCCGGTATCTGACGGCTGACCACCTCCCTCGGGGTAGAAGAGCGTCTGGTCAAGCACCACAAACCCATCGAAGTAGTCCAGCACTATCGCCTCGAACTCAACCTCGTTTGGTAGTTCGTAGTAGAGTTTCTTCGTCGGAGGCAGGGCCTCCACCCGTTCGCGGTAGGCAGCAAGTGGATCCTCTGTCTCCGCCTCCTTCTGCGCTTCCGAGTGGATCTCGGCGATCAGCGAGTAGAAGTTATCCGGGATCTCCACAACAGCCCCTTCGGCGGCGGCGATATCCCTCACCATCTCGGGCGGGATACCGTGGGAGTCGTAGAGGGTGATCACCTCTCGGAGAGGGATCCGTGTGCTCTTTGCCTTGTAGTTCCGGGCGATCTTCTGGACGATCCTGGTCCCGCGTGTCAGGGTGTTTTCGTATCTGGCTACCTCGTTCTCCACGATCTCCCTGACCACGCTGACGTCCTGCTCGAAGTTCTCGAACCCCACGACCTGCATCTGGGCCTCGATCAGGTCGGCCAGGTCCTCGTCCATCGAGAGGTCGTTCATCATCCTGAGCGTCCGGCGGAGCACGAGCCTGGTAAGGTAGCCCTCACGGACGTTCGAGGGGACGATGCAGTCACCGAGCATGTAGGCGAGGCAACGGGTGTGGTCGGCGATCGAATAGACCTTCTCGATCGGGATGACGATCCGCTCCAGTTTCTCCAGTGGTACGTCAATCGCCTCGGCAACCTTCCTCCTGAGGTTGTAGAGGTTCGTCCCGGAGATATCCATGACACCGGCGAACCTGGCGCTGAGCCCCATGATCTTTGTAAACTCCGGGTTGTCGAGGAGGCTCTCGAGGTGAGCTGAACGCATCAGGCGGCTCACCATCTCAGGGAAGACCGCGTCATATATCGTCGGCGAACCCTTCGAGGCCCAGACGAACCTCTCAAGGCCATAGCCCGTATCCACAATATTCAGCCGCATCGGATAGTAGAGTTCGCCGTTGATCCTGACGGGTTGCTGATTGGTCTTCTGCCGCCCGAGGTTCATAAAGACCAGTGTCGCGACCTCAAGACCCCCGATGAGCACCTCGAGGGACGCTCCAGCGTTCCCTCCGCCGAACCAGGGATGCTCCTTATAGCTGACCTGGTTGAGATCGCCCCCAATAGATGCGATGAACTCGTCGCAGAGGGCCACCGTCTCGTCCTTCCAGTAGATCTGCTCCTCCGGGGTGTTGAAGGCATGGTGCGCCATCATCTCAAAGAGCGTAAGGTGGCGACCCGACCTGCCGACGGAGTCGAGGTCGTTTAGGCGGATGCAGGGCTGGGAGATGGTGAGTGGGTTTGCCGGCGGGGGGACGACCCCGCTCGTGACGAACGGCTGGAAGTCGGCGATGGACGCGATGGTGAGATAGATGTCGTCTCTCCACCGGGCGGCTACGGGATATCGCTCGAGGCGTGTATGGCCGTGCCGCTCGAAGAACGAGAGGAATGCCTCCCTCATCTCATCAACGGTATGGGGTTTAAAGACCGGATTGCCGATGAAGTTATACGTCACACATGGGGCATCGCCGCAGAACTCCTGTTCTGGGTCCCTCGTCCAGAAGGCCGCCCCGCAACTCTTGCAGACCTTCCGCTCAAACCCTTGAGATCGGAAATAGTCGAGCGTATATTCTTCCTCGAGCATTGAAAATCACGCAATATAGTTTGTTATGATCGGAATCAATATAGTTGTTTGTGCCCGCCGTTTAACTCGTGGGGTGTGCGGGGCGGAGCGGGAAGTTCCTGTCCTTTAGGGCGGGGATGAAAGCGGAGCCGCCCTTCTTATCGTTAGATATGTCTTTTTGGATATCACTTGCTGTGTTGCACAATTCCTCTCGGTGGCCACACACCGGTAATTCCTGCTGTGCCTCCGGTCAGGCCACCATGGTCACCAGCATCTTATAGCAGTTCATTTTCATTCTTACCTCGCGGAGCATCCCCTCCTGTGACGTCGCCCGCACTCTTTTTGCACCTCTGGACGAGAGATTTGAAAAGTTGGCGATAGTCGATGCCGTGGCATTCTAAAACTGACCTGCCGTCAGGCTGTATGTCCATAGGACCGCCGAAACCGCGCTGTCCTCCCGCCTCTCTACACAGATACCATAGATCGACTGTGTCCCCCTCATAATTCCCAACCCGGTCGACCGCATACTTTCCGGCGTTTCCCACCCGGCATTCACCAGGTTTCGGCCTGATCTTGCCCTGGTGGAGGACAAAGTCCCTGCTGATGCTGTGGCAATCCGGTCCCGGAAACTCGAGGCCAAATCGTAATGTAACTGTATTTTTGGTGCCATAGATATCCGCGTTGGAGGCGTAGATCAACAGGTTATAGTTAGTCGCTCAACATCTTTGAAACATACTTCGGGCTCAAGAATTTAATCACCCACTTTTCCCGGTAACTTCTTTTTGCTGCCAGCGTGAAGAAGGATCTCTCGTGAGGGTCCACGAATGTCCGCGTTGCGGGTTTGTTGCGGACCGAGATTACAATGCCGCGGTGAATATCCGTCGCGGGGGAATGGAACAGTCCTTTGATCCTGTGGAGATGAGACCGCTACATCACATCTCTGTGATGCAAGTATGGTTATTGTCTATGATAGCCGGGAAGCCCCGCACCGATGAGCGCGGGGTAGTTCACAGTTTCCATACGTCCTGATACCAGTGATCGTATGATTCGTATAATCCTGCCCGTTCTGCGATAAGTACTGCGAGAATGTGCCAGCATTCGCGTCCCCGGAAGAGAAAGTCGTTGCAGGTGCAGAAATCTCCCTCCACGATATACTCATCACTGTGCCCTACCACAACGTAGAAGTCCAGGTAACGCTTCACCCGCCGTTCATCAACGGCGGCAAGTGCTTTTCTGCCCCGGTCTCCGTAGACGTGCTCGATGCAGGCGCGGAAATCCGACGTCAGCTCCTGGTCCTGTTCGATCTTCTCCCAGATACCCCTCATGGAACTACCACTACGTGTGGCGGATCGGGGATATAATGCCACCCCATACGGGAGGCAAGAGCCTCCATGGCCGGGGCCTCGAGCGCATAGTGGATGGCCTCCAGGCAGGGGATGGGCGATGCACGGGCCACGCTGTGTTTCAGTTCTGCAGAGAGGAAAGCATCCGCCCCGAGGTCGGCGGCCTCCTGGATCAGGTTCGGGTCAAACCCGCTCCCCCCCATGACCGCAAGCCGCCGGATGGTGCCCACCCTCCCGTAGACCCGTATCCCCCCACCGGGGAGGCGGCGGGCGATCTCTTCGGCATCGAGCGTGCAGTCGCCGACGAGGCCGGCGGTCATCCGTTCTATCCGCTGGAGACCGAGTCTTGAGGCCAGGGTGTCGTTGACGCCACCCTCGGCATGATCGAAGTTCGTGTGCATGACATAGAGGTTCATGCCGCTGGAGAGCAGGCTCCGGAGCAGGTGTGAGGTCGCACCCCTGACCGCCGTGATCGGGTTCCAGAGGGGGGTGTGGTGGACGACCAGCATATCAGCACCGACAGCAGCGGCGGCTTCCACCACTCTCTGCGTTGCGTCGAGCGCGCAGCAGATGGTCTCAAGTTCGCCCCTCCCCTCGACAATGAGGCCGATCCTCCCGGCGTCGTATTCTTCGGCCAGATCAGGCGGAGCAACCTCTTCCATCGCGACGATGAATTTACGGATATCCATGTTAGTACCCTCCTGTTGGCCTCCCGGGATAAAAAGATGGATGATGAGGTTTGCCGGTATACACCCCCTCGCACCTCTGGCGCTCTGGCGTTGCTTATGCAGGGTGTTCTCTCCATTGCTCCCATCATCGCGGGCCGGCCGTCGGATATCCGAAGTCTGATCTGCCCGGGCTGCCTCGCCCTGGACGACCCCGGTACCCGGCCTCAATATTACTAAAAGTAATAATCAACACCTATAAATATTCCAAAATGAATACACGTTCATGGAAAAGTCCCTCGACCTCATCAATGCCCGGATACGCGACGGTAATGCACGGGTCGTTACCGCCGACGAGATGCCGGCTATTGTCGACGAACTCGGAGAGGAAGGAGCGCTGGAAGAGGTCGACGTTGTCACGACCGGGACGTTCGGGGCGATGTGCTCCTCTGGTGCATTCTTCAACTTCGGGCACGCTGACCCCCCCATCAGGATGGAACGCATCTGGCTCAATGACGTGGAGGCATACGCAGGGATAGCGGCGGTCGACGCTTACCTGGGTGCAACCCAGGAGGCTGACCCCCCGGACAAGGTCTACGGCGGTGCCCACGTCCTCGAAGAACTCGTCGCAGGAGGCACCGTGGAACTCAGGGCGACCTCCCATGGGACCGACTGCTACCCGCGCCGGAGCATCACCACAGAACTGCTGCTTGAGGATATGAACCAGGCAGTCATGGTGAATCCCAGGAACTCTTATCAGCGCTACAATGCAGCGACGAACACCACCGACCGGACGCTCTACACCTACATGGGCACCCTCCTCCCGCGGTGCGGCAACATCTCTTACTCTGGAGCAGGAACTCTCTCACCGCTTGCAAACGACCCGGGTTTCCGGGTCATCGGGAGCGGCGTCCCGATCTTCCTCGCCGGTGCGGAGGGCATGGTGGTCGGCGA
>LFRN01000279.1:8442-19727 GCA_001512375.1 Candidatus Methanoculleus thermohydrogenotrophicum
TATCTCGGCGTCGGTATCCCGATACCGGTGCTGGATACAGATATTGTCAGGAGCACCGCGGTGCGGGATGAGGATATCCTGACCGAGATCATTGATTACGGCACTCCCCGGAGGGACCGGCCGTCGCTTGCGACAGTCAGTTACGCCGACTTGAAGAGCGGGGCCATCGAACTCGGTGGAGAGATGGTCAGGACGTCATCACTCTCCAGTTACCGGCGGGCACGGGCAGTGGCGCAGGAACTGAAGGCCTGGATAGAAGAGGGGAAGATGGAACTTGCGCTCCCCACCCGGCGGATCGACCCGACAAAGCGTGTAAGACCCATGCGGGAGACAGCGATCACCCCCCGTGTCCGTGACATCATGAACCGACAGGTGATCAGCATCACAGAGGACGAGGAGATCCGGGTAGCAGCGAAGCGGCTTCTCAAGGATGAGACGAACCACCTCCCGGTCCTGGACGACAACGGCATGCTTGTCGGGATCATCACCACATACGACGTCGCGAAGGCAGTGGTGACCGATGGGAAGCTGCGGCAGGTAAGAGATATCATGACCCGGAACGTGATCAAGACGACCCCTGACGAGCCAGTGGACATCGCCGCCCAGAAACTGAAGCGAAACAACATCAGCGCGCTCCCGGTGGTGGATACAACCAACCGGGTGGTCGGGATCCTCTCGGCGATCGATCTCGGGGAACTCTTCGGCGGGAGGTGGTGGCGATGAAACTCCTGCTGACGTTCTCCCGGAGAGGTCCGCACGATCCCGGAAGAGAACCGGTGATCGCCCGGGTGGTGAAAGAGACCGGCGTTCTCGTCAATGTGGAGAAGGCCAACATCGACTCAGTGGCCGGTGAAGTGCTGATCGACGTCCCTGATAGCGATGCAGACCTGGTCAGGCAACACCTCGAGGAGATGGGTGTTGATGTCCACGTCATGGAGAACGCCATTGCCCTCGACGAGACTGAATGTGTCGACTGCGGGGCCTGTATCAGCGTCTGCCCCCAGGAGGTCTTCTCCTTTGATGAGGAGTGGCGCCTCCTGGTGAACGGGGAGCGGTGCGTCCTCTGTGGCAAGTGCATCCAGGCATGCCCGCACTCAGCCCTCTCGCAACAGGGATGATCAGGGAGCACTTCGAGTTTCGGCAGACAATCGCCACCATCCTTGCCGACGATCAGCGGTGGATCGATGCGGCAAAATCCGGTATCATGGCCGCCCGGCGGGAGGTCGAGCGGCAGATCGCCACGGATCCCTATTTTTCTACGACGCTTGAGCCGTATACACCAGAGGCGCCGGGCAGGACTGTCGGCCGTATGGTCCGGGCCACCGGGGAGGCCGGGGTCGGACCTATGGCGGCGGTCGCTGGCGCTATTGCCTGGGCGGGGGTGGAGGCGATGATAGAGGCAGGGGCAACGTTTGGCCTCGTCGACAACGGGGGAGATATTGCGCTTGCAAGCGACCGCGAGGTCAGGATTGGCATCTTTGCGGGAGAGTCCCCCCTGAGCGGACGGATCGCGTTCCTGCTCCCGCCCACCGGAGAGGAGATCCTCGGCATCTGCACCTCCTCTGCGACGGTGGGGCCGTCTATCAGTTTCGGCATCGCTGACGCCGTGACGGTCTTTTCCCCCGACGTCGCCGCCGCAGACGCCTGGGCTACGGCGATCTGCAACCTGATCACCAGGGATGATACTTCCATCCTCGACGCCCTCCCGGGCACGAAGGTCCAGGGAGTGCTCGCTGTCATCGGTGACGTCGTGATCCGCTGGGGCGACCTTCCCCCGATTGTGCGGGCGAGGGTCGACGAGCGGTTGATCACGGCCGGGAGGCGGCCCGTTTAAAGGGCGGGGTAGTTCACAGGCACTCGTCCATGTAGAGAGCTACCTTCTCGTAAGCATCCGGTCCGCTGAACTGTGCCAGTGTCGTCTCCCCGTCGGTGAGCAACAGGACGGGCTCCCTGTCTCTTGTGGTGAAGATCACCTCGTAGACATCGACCTCCTCGACGGTGATCCCACGGACGATGTCCGATGCCGCATGAAGCTGCAGCCGTTCTTTCGTTAGCTTGTCTGGTTTCTCCCGGAAACAGTAGTAGAAGACCTGGTAGGCGTTGAGGAAGTCAGAGGCGAGGAGTGCCCCTCTGGTCTCGTCATCAAGCGTGTCCAGCACCTCTGCCAGCCGTTCATCGTCATCTCCACTGATCTCAAAGAGCCTGTCGGCAAGGTCTGCCAGTTCGATGTAATTAACCATACCTTTTTCTCACCTCACTCCTCAGTCGCACTCCAGTCCTGCGGGAGCCGCCCTGGCAGCGGCCCGTATATCCAGAACGGTGCAACCGGAACATGAATAACTATATCGCTCTCCCGGAAAAAAGAATAGGTGTGCGTGAGGAAGATCTGGACTGGGTTGTATACCATCGCATTCCCGAAAAAGGCGGTGTTACGACCGAAGACCTGGTAGCAGCCACCGGTTTTGAACCTGATGCGGTCACGGCATCTCTTGAGCGTCTTGAGCGTTATCTCTTGATCCGGCGATCCGGGGAGACGGTGCGACTCCTATCCGTCCAGGAGTCTTTGATCGAGTGCCGGTGCCGGTATACCAGGGATCTGCCGTTTGTCATCGAGAACGGTGTTATAAAGGCAAAAAGGAGAGAGGAGTGAGGAGATGCCGGCCGTAGCGGTACTTCGGATAGGTCACCGACCAGAACGTGATCAGCGGGTGACGACCCATGTCGGGCTCGCGGCACGGGCGCTCGGTGCACAGGGTATGTATCTTGCCGCCAACGACCCGGGCGTGATCGCGAGTATCGAGGATGTTGTCGCCCGTTGGGGAGGAGACTTTTTTGTAGAGAATAACGTGAAATGGCGGCGGTGTGTCGATGACTGGAAGGCCGGCGGTGGCAAGGTCGTCCACCTTACAATGTACGGGCTCAGGATGACCGATGTCATCGACGAGATCCGGAATCAGGAGCGGGTGCTCGTGGTGGTGGGAGCCGAGAAGGTGCCAGGCGATGTCTACGGCCTCGCTGACTACAACGTCTCGGTGACCACCCAGCCCCACTCTGAGATCTCGAGCCTCGCCCTCTTCCTCGATCACCTCTTTGAGGGTAAGGAACTCAACAGAGAGTACCCCGACGCGAAGATCAGGATCGAGCCGGCAAAGGTCGGGAAGAGGACGGTGGAGCAGTGAGCGGCCGGGTGCTGATCGCCGGGTTTGCCACCCGGCACGTGGCACAGTCGGCCCGCCGGGCCGGCTATACGGTCTACGCTGTCGACCGTTTCTGTGACCAGGACCTCGTGTGGTGCACGGAGGATTGCATCTCCTACGAGGAGAGTGATGAGATTCCAGAGAAGATCGCTGAGATGGCTGCCCGTCATCCGGTAGATGCGCTGGTCGTCACATCCCGCGCTGAGGCCATCGATGCCGTAATCCCACTCTACGGCACGCCGCCCCAGAGGGCGGAGCGGTTCCTCGATAAACTGGAGATCCAGCGGTTCTTCGAAGGGCTGGACGTTCCGGTCCCGCCGCTTGCTGAAGAGGGGCAGTACCCGATGATGGTCAAGCCGCGCCAGGGATCGGGTGGATGGCGCAACGCTGTCGTGAGGAACGAGGAAGAACTCCGCCGGTGGAGGGAGGCCTGGCCGGACGTGCCCTACATCACTCAGACCCTCGTCGACGGGATCCCTTCAAGCGTCTCCTGCATTGTCGACGGCCGGCACGCGCGGGCGATCGCGGTCAACCGCCAGATCCTGCGGGGAGGGGATAAGAGAGCATGCGGGTTTGCCGGGTCGATCACCCCGTTCTCCCATCCGCTTGCCGGGGAGATGATCGGGTGCGCGGAGCGGATCGCGGCGGCGAGCGGGTGTGTGGGCTCGATCGGGATCGACTTCGTGGCAGGGGAGAAGCCCTGGGCGATCGAGCTCAACCCCCGGTTCCAGGCAACCCTGGATACGGTGGAGATGGCGACCGGAGAGAGCGTCTTTGCCATGCACATGGATGCCTGCCGCGGTGTCCTCCCGGCAGCGAGGCCTGTGGCTCGAAGGGTCGCGGTCAGGCGAGTCCTCTTTGCCGAGCGCGAGATGCGGCTTCGCGTGGACCTTGCCCCGCTTGCACCCCGGATCGCCGACATCCCCTGGCCCGGTACCGAGTTTGAGGAGGGGAACGCCCTCGTGAGTGTCTATGGGTGTGGGGAGACAGATGCGGCGGCGTGTGCGGACCTGGAAAGGAACATCAGGTCTGTCAGGAAGGCGATCGCGGTCTGAGTCCGCGGTGTTCTCTTCGTTGCCCGACCGTTCTTCGCCCTGATGCTTTTGGCTCCTGGAGGTTCTCTCTATGGGAAAGGGAAGGGAATTAAGGATTGAGAGCACAGTACGTTGGGTATCGATACCGTGAACACCTATTATATGATATCACCATGGGGGAGGACGTGAGCAATGGTATCTGTCACTGAACTGTTAAACAACCCGGCGATCTACGCCTATCTGCTACGCATGATCGGGGAGGAAGGGATAGAACTTCTCAAGCGGTTCCCGGAAGGGGACGAGTATAGCGACGAGGAGCTCGCTGAGATAACCGGGATCAACTTAAACACCGTCCGCCACACGCTGTATACGCTCTACGAGAAACGGCTTGCCGAGTACCGGCGGTTGAAGAATAGCGAGACCGGCTGGCTCACCTATCTCTGGCACCTCCACCTGGACCGCCTCTACGATGTGATCGAGGACGAGATCAGGGAGGTGCTCGAAATTCTCGAAGCCCGGCTCAACTACGAGGAGAAGAACGACTTCTATGTCTGCAAGAACTGTGGCATCATCTATACGTTTGCGGATGCGGCAGAATGGAATTTCGAGTGCCCGAACTGTGAGGAGATGCTTGGGCACTTTGACAACGAGCTCATCGCCACCGCTCTCCGGAGGAGGGTTGAGAAGATCAAGGAGAGCCTCGGAAGTGCGTGAGCAGGACTGTATCGCTCTTCTCAGGCACGCGGGGTGCTCTGATGAGGTCATCGCTCATTGCAAGGTTGTGCGTGACCTTGCGCTCACCTATACCTCCGATCCGATGATTGACCGTGACCTGGTTGAGGCCGGCGCCCTCCTCCACGATATCGGCCGGGGGGTGACGCATGACCTTCGCCACGCGGAAGTGGGCGGCGCGATATGCCGCTCACTCGGCCTCGATGAAGCGATTGCCTCCATCGTCGAACGACATATCGGGGCCGGGCTGACGGCCGACGAGTGTTCGCTCCTCAATCTGACACCGCGTGACTGCATGCCCCGGACGCTCGAAGAGAAGATCGTCGCCCACGCTGATAACCTAGTGAAGGGAACCCGTATCATCACCCTGGAAGAGCGGTTACAGCGTGCAATCACCCTCCCGCGAAGACAGCGGAAGCGGATCTACCGGCTTGCGCTCGAAGTCGAACTCTTCAGATGATCAGCTGTCGTACCTGAGGGAGGGCACGCAGTTCTTCGTAGACCGATGCCGGGACCTTTTCTTCGTCTACGATCATCACCAGTTTCGGTTCTTCTGCGAGGTAGGGGTCGGTGACGAATATCTGGCGGATGGAGAGGTCATGGTCGACGAGGACTTTGACCGCGGCGCCGACGATTCCTTTCTCCTGGGCATCTTTCGGGAGCAGCGTTATGACTGAGAGGCCGAGGGCCTCTGCGACCCGGGAGAGGTCAGGGACTGCGCGCATCCGGGTGAAGATCTCCCGCAACCCCGGGTTTTTGAGGATACGACGGGCTGTGGCGTCCACGACCCTGCGGTCGGTCTCGATCGCCCTGCCGATGTGCGTGGCCGGGATCTCGATGCCGTTGCAGACGATGCGCCCCTCTTCGTTGATGCCGAACCCGTTCTCTAGCAGGAAACGCAGTACCCGTGCCTGGGACGGTGAATCAGCGAACTCGCGTGAGATGTCGGCCCACATGGGGATACATTAGAGCCAGACGCATAAATATACACCGAAGGCAATACCTGGACGGTGGAGCGCAAACGTCTGCTCCCCTCAAGAGCCCGGGGGCCGGCACATGCCCGGCGGGTTCGCGGGCGGGAAGATCTCCGGTGTAACCGGGTGGACCTGGTTGCCGCAAAGTCCCCGTCCAGGAGGGTGCAGTGCGTTTTGTATGGGAGTGGAGCGGTGGGTTGCCGGGCCAGAGGCGCAGGTGGTTGGGCGTTTGAGTCGGCGTGGATTTTGTCGGCCTTATCGATGAAACCACCATGAATTCTGCATCTCAGGCTGCACAGATGAAAACCGCCGCTCCCCTGATCGGCCCCGCGCAGTGGACCGTGGTGCGCATCGTGTCCGGGGGTGGGGGCAGGGGAAGAGGCGAGATCCCTCCCCCTCCCCCGGACGCACCGGAGCAGAGCCAGAGGTTTTCATGGAGAAAGTAGCTTATTAAGATCACCGGGACTGAAAGATTAAGAAGGGAGCCCGATACTCGAATGTCTGACCAGATTGTGTGTCCTGATGCCATCAGGTCGCTTGTCGAACGCTTTGCTTATCACCGCCCCGCATACCTGCGGGGGCAGTACAATGAGACGCAGCTGCGCCGGGAGTTCATTGATCCGTTCTTCAGGGCGCTGGGGTGGGATGTTGATAACCGGAAGGGGCTTTCTGAGGCGTATAAGGAGGTTGCTCATGAGGACCCGATCAAGATACGCGGGCAGACGAACTTCCTTGATTACTCGTTCCGGATCGGCGGGATCCGGAAGTTTATCGTCGAGGCAAAGAAGCCGTCTGTAGCGATCAAGGATGATACGGAGTCGGCGCTCCAGCTGCGCAGGTATGCCTGGAACGCCGGGCTGAAACTGAGTATCCTCACGAACTTTGAAGAGTTTGCGGTCTATGATTGCACAAAACCTATCCGGAAGGGGGATACCGCGGGGACGGCCCGGGTGCGCTATATCACCTACCAGGAGTACCCGGAGCAGTGGGGATGGATCGCGAAGATCTTCTCCCTGGAGTGTATCCTGAAGGGTGCGTTTGACCGATTTGCTGATTCTGAGACCGATAAGAAAGGAACCATGGGTGTCGACGAGGCATTTCTCGCCGATATCGAAGACTGGCGCCTGATTCTCGCACGGAACATCGCTCTCCGGAACCCGGCGGTCACCCGCGATGAACTGAATCTCGCTGTCCAGCGGACGATTGACCGGATCATCTTTCTGCGGATCTGTGAGGATCGTGGGATCGAGCCGTATGGGACGTTGCAGGAGTTGCTTCTCGGCGACCAGGTCTACCAGCGGCTCTGTGATCTCTTCCGTCATGCCGACGACCGGTATAACTCGGGGTTGTTCCACTTTGAGGAGGAGCCGGGGCGGAACGAGCCGCCTGATACGCTGACGCTCTCGCTTGTTATCGATGATGATGTGCTGAAGACGATCATCCGCCGCCTCTACTATCCTGAGAGCCCGTATGAGTTCTCGGCTATCCCCGCGGAGATCCTCGGGCAGATCTACGAGCAGTTCCTCGGGAAGGTCATCCGCCTGACAGAGGGGCATCGTGCGAAGGTGGAGGAGAAACCGGAGGTGCGCAAGGCGGGGGGCGTCTTCTACACGCCGACGTATATCGTCGATTATATCGTGAGGCAGACGGTGGGTGAGGTGGTGCAGGGGAAGACGCCGAAGGAGGTTTCAGCTATCACGATACTGGATCCGGCCTGCGGTTCGGGTTCTTTCCTGCTTGGGGCCTACCAGTTCCTGTTGAACTGGCACAGGGACTGGTATATCGAGCATCTGGTCCCGGTGCTGAAGGAGAAGGGGGCGACCTCTCCCGAGGTCAGGGCGCTTCTTTCGCCGGCACGGGAGGGGGCGCAGCGGCATGGGCGACGAGGGCGCCGGGACGCATCCGAACAGATCCCGATCTACAAGGCGGCGAACGGCACTGACTCTCGGGTGAGGAGCGACTGGAGACTGACCACGGCTGAGCGGAAACGGATCCTCACGAACAACATCTATGGTGTGGATATTGACCAGCAGGCGGTCGAGGTGACGAAACTCTCCCTCCTCCTGAAGGTCCTTGAGGATGAGAGCGAGGAGACGGTATCGAAGCAGCTGACCCTGTTTGCGGAGCGTGCGCTCCCGAGCCTGCATGATAACATCAAGTGCGGGAACTCGCTTGTCGCTTCTGATATCTACGACGGTCTTGCGGTCCTGCCCGGGATCGAGGAGCGCAAACGGATCAATGCGTTTGACTGGGAGAGGGAGTTTGCCGGGATCCTGCAGCGCGGTGGGTTTGATGTGGTGGTCGGCAACCCGCCCTACGTCAGGCAGGAGACGCTCGGGCATGAGTTCAAGGAGTATGCGAAGCAGCACTATGCGGTCTACCACGGGGTTGCCGACCTCTACACCTACTTCATCGAGAAGGGGGTCTCGCTGCTTCGTCCGGGTGGGGTCTTTGGCTACATCGTCGCGAACAAATGGTTGCGGGCGAACTATGGGAAACCTCTCCGCCGGTGGCTGAAGGAGAGGAGGATCGAGGAGATCGTGGACTTTGGGGACCTGCCGGTGTTTCAGGGGGCGACGACGTATCCCTGTATCATCAGGGTATCGTCGGGGGAGCCTCGTGAGACGTTCCCGGTTACTGAGGTTGCGTCGCTGGATTTCGCGGACCTCTCGGAGTATGTCGGGGAGGCAAGCTACCTGGTCCGGCAGGATGACCTGGACGATGACGGCTGGNNCTGCTGAAGAAGGTCCGGGGCGCCGGGGTGCCGCTCGGGGAGTACGTGCAGGGGAAGATCTACCGCGGCGTTCTTACCGGGCTGAATAAGGCGTTCGTCATCGATGCAGAGACCCGGGATCGGTTGATCGCAGAAGACCCGAGGAGCGCGGAGGTGATCAAGCCGTTCCTCGCCGGGCGGGATGTGAAGCGGTATGCGCCGCTGGAGACGGATAAGTTCCTGATATTTACACGAAGGGGCATCGAGATCAACGATTATCCTGCGATTAAGGAGTACCTCAAGCAGTTCAAGAAGGAACTGATGCCAAGACCAAAAGGATGGAAAGGCGGCAAGTGGGAAGGGAGGAAGCCGGGGTCGTACCAGTGGTATGAGATTCAGGATACGGTTGATTATTATGAAGGTTTCGAGGGGCCCAAGATTATTTTCCCTGACATTGCCGAGCGCCCCCAGTTCACCATCGATGCCGAGGGCGGGTTCTACAACGCCAATACCTGCTATAATGTATTCATCAATGACACGTTCCTGCTTGGCATCCTCAATTCAAGTTTGATCAACTTCTACTATCGGAATGTGGCGGCGGTGTATCGAGGAGGGTATCTTCGCTTTTTCTCGCAGTACGTGGAAATGCTGCCAATCCGCCCCATCGATCCCGCCGACCCCGCCGACGTCGCCCGCCGCGACCGCATGGTCTCCCTCGTCGAGACGATGCTCGACCTGAACCGGCGGCTTGCCGGGGCGAGGACCGGGGCGGACAAAATCTTCATCAACCGCGAGATCGAGGCGACCGATGCGAGGATCGACGCGCTGGTCTACGAGCTCTACGGACTCTCCGAGGAAGAGATCGCACGGATCGAGCAGGCTGTTCAGGAAGAGCGCCTTTGAGCGCCAGCCCCACAGTCCTTGCACTCACCCGCCCATCGGCGCTACCGTAGCGGGCGCGATTGCATTTCTGGTGATACCAGGGGGATTCAGACGCAATAGAACCCCGCCTGGCGGGAGGGGTTCGCGGGTCATGTACAACCCCATTTCACTGTTCAAGCACGTTGTGGTTCGCGCCGGCATGCGAGACGCCGTCGACCACGACAGCCCTTCTCTCCCCTTTGAACCTGAAGAACCGCTCGACGCCATCACGGACTTCCTCGCCAGGCTTCATACACATCAGCACGAGCCGACCTGGCCCTGCGGAAATGGGTGTTCGCAATTGTTTGCTACAAAAACCGATATTTCATCATTGATGATGGGGAGGCCGGTATGGGTTCCGGGGGTGCTCCCGGCACTGACTGATTTGAGACCCCCATCCCGCGACCGGCCTCCAGGCCCGAGAGGGGCCACCCATCATAGGGCCCTGCCGTTTGGCTGCTATCGGCGAGGAGGACCGGGGGAAGAAAACAGTTTATCCACTGAGGGAGAGACATAATGTCATGTCCCCAGCACCGGTCCGCCATCCTGCATCCGCCTTTGACATCTTCAACGTCTATTTTGAATGTATCTATGATCCCACGATGCACGTCGTCTTCGCATTCGACGGCGAGATCGACGCCGGAGTCATGCGGGAGGCGACGATGCGGCTGATCGCATCCAACCCCTACCTCAGGTCGAGGTTTGCGGAGGGGGAGGGGCTCCCCGTCTGGGAGGAGATCCCGGAGGAAGAATGGGCAGGGGCGTTCGTCCTCATCGCGACCGGGGATGGTGTAAGCCTCCCCCCGCCGCCGCTCGATGTCCGGTCGGGACCGCAGGTGCGGGTCACGCTCTACCGCCGGGAGGCGGGGGAGGGGGACCTCCTGACCGTCACCTGTCACCACGGGTTCTGCGATGCCGCCGGCGCCATGACCCTGGCCCGGCAGGTCTTTGCGACCTACCGCGGAATCATGGAGGATCCCGCGTTCAGACCAGATCCCACCGGAGCCTACAACCGGGGCACCGACTGGATCCTTGCGCTTGTCTCCAAAGAGGAACAGCGGCGAGAACTTGCCCTGGAAGAGCCGTTCGTCGACCGGTGGCGGTTCCCGGCCGAGCGACCCGGGAGGGGAACGCCCCGGGTTGCCTGCCGGACGCTTCACCCCGAACGGCTCAAACGCATAAAAGCGTTCGGCCGGAAATACAGCGCCACAGTGAACGACGTCCTCATCGGCGCCTTCTTCCTCGCCCTCCTGCGGATCAGGGACGACCCCTCAGACCGGGGAGCCCCCCGCTCAATCCTGACCTCGGTCGACCTGCGCCGGCGGTACCTCAGCGACCCCCGGAAGTGTCCACCCATGAACCTCTCGGCCGCCTATGAGATCACCCTCTCCGTGGGAGAGGGGGCGGGGCTTGAGGATATCATCGGCCAGGTTGTAGCGATAACCTCCCGCCGCAAAGCAGGAAACCTTGGCCTTGCCTCCATCATCTTCTACGAAGAGATCCTGGCCGGCGGGATGCCGGCGGTGCGGGCGTTCTTTGACGATATGATCGAGCGCTACCAGACCACAGGCCTGAAAAACCCGGTCTTCTCCAACCTCGGGATATTTGACCCGGACGACTACCTGCCGGTTCCGGGCCAGGACGGCACGATGCTCGACCTCCGGGATATCCAGTATCTCCCCTGCGTCTGCTGGCCCTACGGGTTTCTGATGAC
>LFRN01000279.1:19817-20412 GCA_001512375.1 Candidatus Methanoculleus thermohydrogenotrophicum
GGGTTTCTCCGTAATATGCTGCGCAGAAGGACGGGTTTTACTCACCAATGGTTTTTTTGAAGAACTCCTGGAAGAATAACTGCCTATGATCGGCGGGGATTTCGTGAGGACGCCCCCGGCGTGTGTTACTACCGGCCGGCCCCTCCATCGATCTCAGGCAGTCGTTTCCGGCCTATTGTTGAGATCACATCCCCATCCGACCCGCCGGATCAGGCGGGGGCGGTCTGTACCGCGGCGCCCCTGGCACCCTGATCAACGCTGACGTGAACACCGCCCTCAACCATGCAAGAAAAGTAGCTGGTGAACCAGTCGTACGACGGATAATCAGTAGCGGTCGCGTCAACCGACCGTACGAATGAGGCTTTGTGTTTGAGGAACCGCTTCAGGCCAACATGCAACCTTCACACGCAGTGACTGCTCCCCCTCCTCTCATAGGGGGCATCCCGGGATACTACTACACCTTTGAGATCGCAGTCCCGATCTCATAATGTTGAACGCCCGCGTTCTGGTCGCGATCCGTCGCGAGCCCGCAGTGTGGACAGGAGTGGGGCCGGTCAGAAAGCGTCTTTTTGACGGTCATGCCATATCTGGAACA
>LFRN01000146.1 GCA_001512375.1 Candidatus Methanoculleus thermohydrogenotrophicum
CGGCCGGGAAGGTGCTGCCGTCTCGCCTGAGTATCGAGAACTCCTGCACCGGGACCTCTTTGCCCTGCGCGAGCGTTGCAATCACAGACTGGAAGGCCGGGATGCACCCGGGGTGGAGGAGCGTGACGAGGGGGATTCTCTGCACTTGGTCGGGGGTAAGGTCGAGCAGCGCACCCGCGGCCAGGTTCGCCTCCAGGATGGTCCCATCCGGCGCGGTGCAGAGGTATGCGGCCGGAAGGTGGGTGAGGCGACCCCGGTACCGCTGGCACTCAGCGTCAATGCTCCGGATGCCGACGATCAGCGCATCTACCTGGTCGTAGATCTCGCCAGCGAGCGGTCTGAGCAGGAGCAGGTCCCCGGTGGGGGTGGCACCCGCGCTGGTTTTGATCGGACGGATGTGGCGGTCGAGTGCCTCCAGGAGCTCAAGGAGGTCTTCGAGCGCCGGGGTGAGCGGTCGCATATCTCACCTGTTCCTCGCATTGGAGTGCATAAATCTATCCCTGTGGGCAGAGCTACAACCTGGTGACACCAAAAAACAACCCAAAATAGGGGTTATTTTTCTGGTGTTTGTAAACAACTGCCTCACCTTCCAGGTGTCCCAGACTCCTCGGTTCCGGCGGCTG
>LFRN01000094.1:0-1495 GCA_001512375.1 Candidatus Methanoculleus thermohydrogenotrophicum
TATGGTCGTGCTATCTCGAGCAAGAACCGCGCCCAGCTTTACCGTCTCAGGAAGTGGCAGCGACGTATCCGGGTCTCGAACGCGACCGAGCGGAACCTGGCGTTCGCGCTCTCGGAGCTTGACCGGATGGCGTCTGCACTCGGACTGCCCCGGAACGTGCGTGAGACCGCAGCGGTGATCTACCGCGACGCGGTGGACAAGAACCTGATCCGCGGTCGGAGTATTGAAGGGGTCGCGGCAGCGGCGCTGTATGCGGCGTGCCGCCAGTGTAGCGTGCCCCGGACGCTCGATGAGGTCGCAGAGGTCTCCCGGGTATCGAGGAAGGAGATCGGGCGTACTTACCGGTTCATCTCCCGTGAGCTTGGGCTCAAGCTCCTGCCGACGTCACCGATCGATTATGTTCCGCGCTTCTGCTCGGGCCTGAACCTGACGGGCGAGGTCCAGAGTCGGGCGGTCGAGATCCTCAGACAGGCTGGCGAGCGCGAACTTACGAGCGGAAGAGGTCCGACTGGCGTTGCAGCGGCTGCCATTTACATCGCTTCGATCCTTGGCGGCGAGCGGCGCACCCAGCGCGAGGTCGCCGAGGTCGCTGGCGTGACCGAGGTCACGATCAGGAACAGATATAAGGAACTGGCAGAAAAGCTAGATATTGAGATCATACTCTGATCTCATCTCTTCCGGGCTCGTAGATCAGGGGTAGATCGTTGCGTTCGCAACGCAAAGGCCGCGGGTTCAAATCCCGCCGAGTCCATTTCGTTTTTGGGCGCAGTCCCTGCAAAACAACATCCGGAGACTCATCTGGTCAAAATCACCGCGTCTATCGCACTTCTGTGGGTATTCACGTACTATGGTTTGCCTACCGGCATTCTTCAGTATAGCGCTCTGTTTCGTTCTTTCCTGGGCATTTCGTTTCTTTTCAGCGCGCACGGTGTGGATGCATGCTCATGCCGTGTATGCACGATACCGCAACATCACCAGGCCCGGTTAGGTCCAGCACCGTCCCGGCTCTGCATGATGTGAGCGCTATCGCCCATCCAGAGCACCAGCCCGGGGAACAGGAGCACCACCATGTCGTCCGGGTCATCGATGGCGGGTGCAGACCGAGCACTTCCCGGTCTGCAGGCGGGCGAGACGCCGGCGGCACTCCTGCTCATGGTGAGTCTTCACAACCCGGGTCCCTGTCAGCACTGACGACCTGCCTGCACCACCGTATCGCGGTTCTCCGCGTTCGAAAGCCCCCTTCTCCGTGCCCGGCCCGCTGCCTGGCACACTCAGCGCCCGAGTCTTCGTAGCCTCCCGCCTATCCATCGGTCATGTTCAGGATGGCCCGGCCTCATTGACGATGGGAGACCCGGGCGGTGAGCCCGGGAGGTGCTTGCTCCAGGTCAGTGCTTCCGGTAGATCTTTGACCGGTGACCAGCTTCCACCACGATGATCAGGAGCACATCGTCATAGATGTTTAAAATAGCCCGGTATCTACCAACCCGGAGCGAGT
>LFRN01000094.1:1697-10140 GCA_001512375.1 Candidatus Methanoculleus thermohydrogenotrophicum
GCTTTGATGTCGCGAAGGGACTCTTCGATTCCCCTGATGGCCTCGTCGCTCAGGGGCTCGTCATCCTCGGCGATATCCATAAGCCGCCTGATCACGTCATCGAAGGTCTCGCGGGGGTAGCGCTTCATTCCTGTCAGCCGCTTCCCTGTCTCCTGAGACACCCATGCTGTTGTCCAGGCATGCTATGCTCTATAGAGGGGTCACTGGATACCACTGTTACGATCTCCGAGATACCGCAACATCACCAGGCCCCGTTAGGTCCACAGCACCAGCCCGGGGAACAGGAGCACCACCATGTCGTCCGGGTCATCGATGGCGGGTGCAGACCGAGCACTTCCCGGTCTGCAGGCGGGCGAGACGCCGGCGGCACTCCTGCTCATGGCGAGTCTTCACAACCCCGGGTCCCTGCCAGCACTGGCGGCTGCCTGCACCACCGTATCGCAGATCCTCCACATCGGGTTCGGCGTGCCCGGAAGAGGGACAGGCCAGGGAAATACCCATCCGTTCTTGTAGCCCGAAGCGCTGCTACAATCCATTGATCGCCTCCTGGTCTACTTTCTGGTCTCGCTTAGCCGTCCGCAAGCCCACCCTTCAGGGTAGGGTAGTCGACCAGCCGGGATACTCCTGACGAAGGCGGTCACCACGGGGATTCTCCTCCTTCTTCCTCCATAGCGATGCCTGTCCATGGCCAGAGAGTACCCGGGCGAGCCAGGGGATAAACCGGGTCATCAGTTGACTGGTGACCGGCACAGCCACATGGGTGTTCCGGGATGTCCTCAAAGATTGTTGCCTCCGGAAATGGGGGTTTCAGAGAAAGGCAAAAGAATCGAACTTCAAAACGCTGAGGGGGAGATTTGAACTCCCGAGGGGCTCAACGCCCCACGGGCTTTCCAGGCCCGCGCCTTACCGGTCTAGACTACCTCAGCACAGAATGCGCATCATTAGTTGGCTGGAGAGTCTATTAATGATATCTCTATCATCGCCGCGGCTCTCCGGTGCGTGTCTTCCAGCCCCGGGGGTAGGTGCCGGGCTGCATCAGGACCGTGGTGGGGGCAATGACCAGCCCTGGCTCCCCGGGCTTCAGCGCCGATGAACCGACGAGCGCTTTCCCGAGTCCCACAAGTTCGCCCCGCCCGGTCATGATCGCGACGGTATCACCCTTTCCAAACCCGCCCTCGCATCTGACGACCCCCACCCCGGCAAGGACGGCGCCGTGGCAGACGGCGTCGACCGCGGTGTCGCGGATGATGACCTTCGGGAGGTCGACGACGGCGGTCTCCGGGGCGAGGAGCATCTGCTGGAGCGGGGCGGGATTGCCCTCCCTGGCCGCTGCGGCGGCATCGGCGAGTTCGTGGAGCGAGACCGCTGTGGTCTCATCAAACGGCCCGGCGCTGATCCTCCGCAGTTCCTGCATGTGCGCACAGACCCCGAGGGCGTAGCCCATGTGGACGCAGAGCGTCCTGATGTAGGTCCCGGCATCGCATCTGACTCTGAAGAGGACAAGCCTCCCCTCCATCTCCAGGATCTCGATCTCGTGGATCCTCCTGATCCGCAGGCTCCGCTTCACCGCGCTCTTCCGGGGGGGGCGCTGGTAGATCCGGCCGGTGAACTCCTCGGCCACCCGGTCTACCTCCTCCCGGGGGACGTCGCCGTGGAGCCTCATTAAGCAGACATACTCTTTGTCGTGCGAGAGGAGGACGGGGGCGAGCCTGACGGCGCCACCGAACATGACGACGAGCACCCCGGAGACCTGGGGATCGAGGGTTCCGGCGTGACCCACCCGCCGCCCCAGGATCTCTCCGACCCACGCGGTCACCTGGTGGCTGCTCGGGCCCCGGGGTTTATCGATGACGACGATCCCGGATTCTGGGATTAGAGTCTCTTCCTGGCCGGTCATACCCCTTCCAGGTACCTATTCAGCGCATCAAGGGTTCCTGCAAGCGATCCGTCCCCGACGACCGCCGGCGGGTGCCCTCCGGCCCGCATCGCGTCAGCGGTGACGTCCCCGATCGCGACCAGGAGGAGATCGTCGCGGGGCTGCCACCTGGCCTCCCGGTAAGACATGGCGCTTGTGAAGAGGACTGCCTCGGCGTCGTCGAGATCGAGCTCCTCCCCTGTGGGGACGAGGGCGTAGATCCTCTCCTCGTGGTACTCACCCCCCGCTGCGGTGATCCCGCGAAGAAGCCCGGGATTCGGGACATCGGCCCGCGGGATCCCGACCGTCCGTCCCCGGAGCCAGTCCCCGAGGTAGGGGACGAAGTCCCGGGAGTAGAACGCCGGGAGGACCTCGGCCTTGATCCCTGACTCCTGGAGGATCTCGGCGGTCTTCGGCCCGATGGCGATCACCCGGGGCCACCGGGTGAGCCGCGGCGCGATGATCATGGCAGGGAGGGCGCTTGTGAAGAAGAGGCAGTCGAACGCGTCGCGATGGACGGCATCAACGAACGCGGCGACCCTCTCCATCCTGATCTCGGCCCGGAGCGGGGAGACTGTGTAGCAGTCGTGGCCGTAGGAGGCGCAGAGAGCACGGTCTCCCGCGGCTTTGTTCTCGAGGCGGGTGATGGCGATCTTCATCGGTATAACGTTCACGCCGCGGGATATGACTGTATCCCCCGGAACGATTCGGTTGGTTTATCCCCGCCGGTTCCAACCGGTAATCTAGCGTGCTCCTCAGTGTCTGCTGCGGCGCCGTCATCGGTATCGGGTGCGGCGTCGTCAGCGGTCTTATCCCCGGAATCCATGCCAATACCATGGCAGGTCTCCTCCTCTCGCTCCAGGCGCTCCTGCTTGCCTGGTTTGATCCGGCGGTGATCGCGTCGGCCATGTTCGCCACCCTGGTTACGCACACGTTCATCGATTGCGTTCCCGGGACCTTCCTCGGGATCCCTGACGCCGATACCTCGCTTACTGTCCTCCCGGCCCACTCCCTCTGCCTCGAAGGCCGGGGGGAGGAGGCTGTGCGGATATCGGCGCTCGGGAGCGCTGCCGGTGTCGCTTTCTCCCTGCCGCTTGCGCTCGTCTTTGTTCTCGTGCTCCCCGCGCTCCAGCCCGCGATCGACTGGGGTATCGGGCTCATCATCCTCGCAGTGGCCGGCTACCTCATCGTGGTCTCTGAGTCACCGGGGTGGGCGCTGGCGGTCTTTGGAGTCTCTGGAGCGCTCGGGCTCTTCTCCCTCCACTACTCGTATCTCGCCTGGCAGGTGGGGGGCGAGTCAGGGGTGTTGATGCCCCTCCTCTCCGGGCTCTTCGGGATCGCGGTCCTCCTCAGGGCGTCGCACGGGGTTATGCCCGCCCAGCACTTCTCGGGGATCGACCTCCCCGCCGGTGCAATCAGGCGGGGCTCCGTCCTCGGCTCCGTAGCGGGTGCTCTCGTCGGCTGGCTTCCAGGCCTCTCGAACGCCACGGCAAACGCCCTCCTGACATCGGTCATCGGCTACGACACCGACCCCAGGGAGTATATCCTCGCGACCAGCGCCGCAAACACCGTCAACGCCTTTCTCGGGCTTGCAGCGCTCTACGCCATATCCCGGACCAGGAACGGGGTGATGGTGGCGCTTGCGGCGGCCGAGGAGGTCCCGCCTGCGACCGCCATCCTGCTTGCGGGGGCGCTGGCCGCGGTCGGGGCCTATCTCCTGACCGTCCTCCTCTCGTCGATGGCAGGATGGTTCGGCGGCGTGAACGTGACAGCGCTCAACCGGGGTGTCATCATCTTTGTCACCCTGCTCTCGCTCTTCCTCTGCGGACCGTTTGGGGGTCTGATCCTCCTCCTCGCGACAGCGGTCGGCTCCGTCCCGCCGCTCGTCAACATCCGCCGGGTCTACTGCATGGGCGCGATCATGGTTCCGGTGATGGTCTACTCCTTTGGGGTCATATGAGCCCGAAGAGCAGGCCGATGTAACCGGCGTACGCGATAAGCGTCGCGATCCCCCACCACCGGCGCACCCTGACCCGGGAGGAGAAGAACGGAAGGATGGCGATGGTGAACCCCAGCATGATGACGACGTCTGCAGAGGAGGTGATCGGGATGGGGCAGATGAGCGCTGTGCATCCCATCACGAAGAGGAGGTTGAAGATGTTGCTCCCGACGACGTTCCCGACCGATATCCCGCCCGCGCCCCGGACCGCGGCAACGAAGGATGTGGCGAGTTCCGGGAGCGATGTCCCCACGGCGACCATGCTGACACCGATGACGAACGGGCTGATGCCGAAGGCGATGGCGATCCTGGTTGCGGAGTCGACAAGCAGCGAGGCGCCGAGGATGACCGCGACAAGTCCCCCGCCGGTGAGGAGGAAGTCGTGGGCGCCGTGGCTCGCGAAGGTCTCTTCTGTGACCACGCCCTGCCGCCGCCACATTACCAGCATGACGAGGGTGAAGATCCCGAGCATCGCGATGCCGGCAGGGAGGTCAAAGACCCCGCGGAGGGCGAGGAGCGCGAAGGTAGTGGCGGCTGCGAACATCATGGCAACCTGCCCGGCCCCCTGCGCCATATGGTTGTCCCGGATCGCCGCCGGGTTTGCGATCGCGGCGAGGGAGAGGACGAGGGCGATGTTGGCGATGGTGCTCCCGATGATGTTCCCGAGCGCAATCTCGGGCGTCCCGGCAGCGGCTGCCTCGAGGTTCACCACGAGTTCGGGGAGGGATGTCCCGAAGGCGATGATGGTAAATCCGATCAGCGCCGGAGAGACCTGGTAGCGGGCGGCAAGCCCGCTTCCCCCGCTGACGAAGATGTCGGCGCCTTTGACGAGCAGGATGACGCCGATGACGAACCCGGAGAGGAAGATGAGGATCTGCAGGGGCATGGTGCCCAGTGTGGGATACCTCTAGATATCAGTTACTGCCGGGGTTTGCTCTTATATCGGCCTGGCTCCAATACCGTACCCATGCTACAACGCTACTGGTTCGGGGACGTTGATGAGCAGGGGTGCCGGGGTGCGGGCACCGACCCGGCGGCGCTTGCAAAGCGGGCGGCCACGCTCTGCACCGATATGGATTCTTATGTCCCTATCGACTGGGAGGTTGCCCGGGATTGCGGGATCGTCAGGACCAGGGAGGAGTATATTGACCTGCTTCGGGAGGTCTGCACCAGGCTTGCCCGGGAGAAGATCACGGTCGCCTACCAGGCCAGGGATGTTGAGCTCCTCCAGATGGTCCGGATGCTTGACGAGGTTGATTCTGTCATCAACCGTCTCCAGGAGCGTGCCGTGGAGTGGTATCAGGTCACGAATCCATCGTTCTCCCGGAAGTACCGTTATCTCCCGGCAAGAAAGATGCTCGGGGTCATCAGGAGGGGGGCCAGGGGCGGTCTTCTGGATGTAGCCGAAGAGATCGACCGGCTCCATGGGGTGCGGAGCCGCCTGATGCGGGAGGTCTCGGCCCGTGCCGATGAGGTGATGCCGAACGTGAGCGCGCTCATCGGCGGGCTGGTCGCGGCCAGGCTCCTCTCCCGGGCCGGGGGGCTCTCTGAACTTGCGAGGATGCCGGGGAGCACCATCCAGGTCCTCGGGTCTGAACAGGCGCTCTTCTCGCATCTTCGGGCCGGGACACCGCCGCCGAAGCACGGGATCATCTTCCAGCACCGGCGGGTCCATAACGCGCCCCGGGAGGTTCGGGGACGGGTTGCCCGGGTGCTTGCGGCGAAACTTGCGATCGCGGCAAGGCTTGACTACCACCGCGGGGTTTTAGTGCCTGAGTTCATCGAGGAGGCCCAGAAGCGGATCGACGCGGCCGGGGTGGTGGCATGATCCAGGTCGGGAATGTCCTGGTCTCGCCCGGGGAGGGCGGGGTCTACGGGGAGCGGATGCTTGAGGGCTACCGGGTCTGGGATCCCCGCCGGAGCAAGTTTGCTGCCTACTACCTGCTCGGCGGTGGGCTGGACCTCACCCCGGGGATGAGGGTGCTCTACCTGGGTGCGGCGAACGGGACCACGGTCTCGCATGTCGCTGATTATGTCGAGACGGTCTACGCGGTTGAGTTTGCGCCCCGGCCGATGCAGGACCTCCTCGAGGTGGCCCGCCGGAGGAAGAATATCGTCCCGATCATGGCAGACGCGAACCGGCCTTGCGAATATGCACCGTTCATGGAGGAGGTCGACCTGGTCTACCAGGATGTGGCGCAGCCAAACCAGGTCGAGATCGCGGAGAAGAACCTCGTCTTCCTCAAGCCAGGGGGATACTTTGTTCTGATGCTCAAGATGCGGAGCGTGGATGTCCGGAGGGATCCGGCCGATGTGGTGGCCGAGGCCCGGGCCGGGCTTGAGCGTTCCCTCGACGTGGTGGATCTCCGGTGGCTTGAACCCTACCATCATGACCATGCCGCGATCGTCTGCTCCCGCCGGGAATAGTATATATTAGGTGCGGGGCGAACTCTCTATCATGGACCGGGTAGTCTTTAACCCCTTCTCTCCCCTGATGCTCCTCTTCCTCTTCGGGCTGGTCATACTCTTTGGGCTGGCTATCATCCTCTTTCCGGTCTTCTTCCTGACTGCGGTCGGGGCGACGTTTACAAAACTCGGGTTCTCCTGGCGGGAAGCGCTCCTGATCCTCGGCCTGACGCTTATCGGGAGTTTTGTCAACATCCCGGTCAGGACGCTTGAGAGCCGGGCCGCACCGGCGTATGACCGCTACGTCGCGATCTACGGGCGGCTCTACCGGATCCCGCAGCCGGTGCACCGGACGGTCCTCGCGGTCAATGTTGGCGGGGCTCTCATCCCGCTTGTGATATCGCTCTACCTGCTCTATGACTCGGTCGTGCTCACTGGAGACTACCTGCTTCTCGGGCTTGCGCTTGCCGGGGTGGCGGTCGTGACGGTCGTTACGAAGATGGTCGCCCGGCCGGTGCCGGGGCTCGGGATCGCAACACCGTTCTTCATCCCGCCGCTTGCGGCGTTCCTGGCGGCGGTGATCCTCTCGTTCTTCGTTGCCGGGGTTCCTGAGGCAGCGGTGATCATCGCCTATGTGAGCGGGACGCTCGGGACCCTGATCGGGGCCGACCTCCTCAACCTCAACCGTATTGCGGAACTGGGGGCACCGATGGCGAGTATCGGCGGGGCCGGGACGTTTGATGGGATCTTTCTCTCCGGGGTCATTGCGGCGCTCCTGGCGTAGAGGGGGCTGGCAGGAGGTTCTGGCTGCGGCACGATTGCAGGCCGGGAGGGAAGGAGGCAGTTGGTAGGCCTGTTATGGCGCCATGCGAACCCTAATATTTTAATATAGTGGGAGACACTATACCATAGAGCACCAAAAACTACGTGGGAATGATATGGTATGGCCCAAAAAATCGAATTAGGTCTTTACCTTGAAGGCGACGACGCCCGCCGCTTTGAGAGATACATGGCAGACCCCGCCCGTTATGATACTCCGGAAGGCCGGGAGATGACCCGCTGGGTACGTGACCACGGAGAGGAACTCGTAAAATCCATCCGCTGAATATTCTCGCAACTTCTGTCTTTTTTGCGCGGTCACGATGCCTTTCAGGAACATTCCCGCGGCCCCGGACGTCAGGTTACCAAAGATACCCCTATCAGATATAACCTTCGAGCATCTTGCCGCACATCATGATGTCGCATCTTTTTCCTGCACACACCAGGAACTTACTGACTACCTGACTGTTGATGCGCTGAAGAATCAAGATGCCCACGTCGCCGTTACCTATCTTGCTATTTACGAAGGAAAGTGTGTAGGGTACTTCTCGCTCCTCAACGACAGCATCATCAAGAAGGACATTGATCCTGGGGATGACAAAGATTGGTATAACTACTCCTATTATCCTGCAATCAAGATTGCCCGGTTCGCCACACACCAGGAATACGAAGGAAGGGACATTGGACGAGCCATGTTAACCGCGATACGGTCGATAGCAATAACCGTATCAAAATATTCCGGGTGTTGCGTTCTCAGCGTCGATGCCAAACCGGATGCCGAACTGTTTTACGAAAGATTTGGATTCCATAGGGCCTTGAAAACGAAAAAGAAGAGCACGATACCAATGTATCGTTGTAACATCTTCAGAGGATAGTTACTTATTAGCCTTTCTCAAAACCGCCGCTCATCTCCCCTGATTTTGCCGCCGGATTTCGATCTCATTATCAAAGAACCCTCCCCTACCAAGAGTACATCCATTTAGGTACACAATCCTGGACTCTGGCCGAATGAAACCGTAAAAATGGTCGTAAGAAAAGGAGGATTCATTATTGCTGATAACATGAAATCTCCACTCATCTAAGGTCTCGTTCCCGGACAACCTCCTCGAAGGGGCGACCCCGACCCGCTCGTATGTCTGCTATCCCCTCCTCGATCTTTTTTGTGGTCTCTTCGCTTAACGGTTCAGGGTCATGTACCATGTCCAGAAGGCGGTTCAGTACCTCGTCATCACTCTCCCGGGGCAGGCTGGGACAGAATTCCCCATTTTGTCATGAGCATGCTACCCCACCACCCCATCCCTGAG
>LFRN01000191.1:0-2351 GCA_001512375.1 Candidatus Methanoculleus thermohydrogenotrophicum
CGGGAGAGGACGAGCCCCGTGAGGAGAATCAGGACAAAGACGATGATATATACGCTGAACGCCGCCCCGATACCGACGAAACCTGCCACAATCCCGGCGATGATGACGGTCCGTGCCGAGCAGGGAACCATCGCGACCAGGAACGAGGCGATGATGCGTTCGCGCCGGGAGCGCAGAAGCCGTACGCTCATGATCGCCGGCACGTTGCACCCGAACGCCAGGGTAAGGGGAATGACCGCACCGCCGTGCATCCCGAGCCGGTGCATGGCGTTATCGGCGAGGAACGCGGCCCGGGTCATGTATCCTGAATCCTCAAGGACCGAGATGATGATATAGAAGAGAAAGACGTACGGGAACGCTATCCCAAAGCCGGCCTGGAGCGCGAGCAGGATGGATATTCCCAGTGTCTCTATCAGCGGCGGCAGCCCGAAGGCGATGAACGGCTGAAGCGCAAAAACCTCGAATAATTCGACGATCGCCTCTTCGAGAAACGATCCCACTATGAATACCAGGAGGAGCATCCCCGCAAGGACCCCGACGAGAATGGGGATCCCCGGGATCACCCGTGTCAGGATGCTGTCCAGGTCAACCCGAGGGGGCGGCGCCTCTTTCTTGATGATGAGGTCGGCGAGCTGGCGGGCGGCGTTGTGCCGGTTGGCGGCGATGATCTGGGCGGCCGTCATCCGGTGCCGGGACTCGATCTCGTCGACAATCATCCGTGCTGCCTCGAGCAACTCCGGGTTATCGCCAAAACCCTGGAGTGCCTGGATACTCTCCCTCCGGTCGGCCCCAAACATCTTCCCGAGACTCCGGATAGCGGCCTCTATGTGGTGGTCGTAGGGAACCTCCACCCCCGATGGCCTGGTGGCGGCAAGGGCCGCCGGGATGATCTGGTCGATGTTCTTTCCCAGCGATGCAGCAGTCAGAATAACGTCGACGCCGAGGAGGTCGCGGAGCGGGTCAGGATCGATCTCGAGTCCCTGTTTTACGGCTTCGTCGGCCATGTTCAGCACGACGACCATCGGGAGGCCGTACTCGGCCACCTGGAGGAGGAGGTAGAGGTTGCGTTCGAGGCGCGTGGCGTTCACGACCACGATGACCACATCGATCTCCTGCTGATCCAGGTAGCGGCGGACCAGGGTTTCTTCGTCTGAGTCCCCTTCGAGCGAGTAGATACCAGGGAGGTCCACAAGCTCGATCATCTCGCGCTGGAAGCAGGTGTTACCCCGCTGCAGCTCAACAGTGGTTCCGGGATAGTTGCTCACCTCCACACCGAGACCGGTGAGCTGGTTGAAGATCAGGGATTTGCCCACGCTGGGGTTGCCGACCAGCGCAAACCTCATGGACAAGACTCCACGATGACCGATGCGGCGATCTCAGGACTGATAGCGATATCACAGCCTTTTACCCTGACGACGACCGAGAGGTTCGGGAGCTTCCGCCGGATCTGCACGATCTCGCCGGGGAAGATACCGAGGTCAAGCAACCTTCGGTTCCGCCGGGCCCCCCGTACCATCGCCACACGGACGGTGTCCCCTTCCTCGCAGTCGAGCAGCGTACAGGCGCTCCGTCCCCGGCACCGTCCCATACGCCCCGGAGGGGGGGGTCGGGCGCCGTCCATGTAGGAGGAGAGACGGTCGATGGTATCGTCGGAGATGCCGTGCTCGAGCGTGCAGGCTTCCCGGCTTGCTGCGCCCTCCTCGATGCCGAGCACCTCGCTTAAGAAGCACTGAAGAACGCGGTGTTTCCGGGCCACCCGTGATGCAACCGTCTTTCCTTTATCGGTCAGCCGGACAGCGTCATCTGGCGCCCGCTCCAGGTATCCTTCCTTAACGAGGGAGGCGACGGTAGCCTCAACAACTGCCTGCCCGGTGCCGAGTGCTGCCGCTATCTCTCGCAACGTCGCCGGTTGCCTGCCGTTCCCCGTGACCGTGAGGATCGTCTCAAGGCAATCCTCAACTGTGGAGGGAAGCATGTTACAGCTTCTTGCATCTCCATCAGTTTATGGATTTGGTTGATGCCACATTGGCGGTGAATCCGTCTGATACCCCCTGCCCGGCCAATCGATGGGCATACCTCTGACGATGTAGCGGGTGGGGGAGAAGTTAACGCCTATAGGGTTTCGCGGACGATCGATGATCATGGAGAGGCCCAGGAGGCAGGTCACGAACAGGGACGTTGCCGGGCAGCTCGCGCTCATGGGGCGGCTGCTTGAGGTCGCGGGAGATGACCGGCACCGGGCCGCGGCCTACGCGCGGGCGGCACGGCAGATCAAGCACCTTTCCTTCCCGGTCACCGGGCTCGATGAGGAGGCGCTCACCCGCATTCCGGGTATCGGGGTCCAGATAGCC
>LFRN01000191.1:2543-4325 GCA_001512375.1 Candidatus Methanoculleus thermohydrogenotrophicum
CGCCTTCGTGGACCGCCTCTCGACCGCCGGCGGTGCGGTCACCGGCGTGAATGAGGAGGAAGTCTCGCTCTCGCTTCGCGGTGCCCGGGTGAACATCAGGTTCACCGAACAGGCGCGGTACGGCACCGCGCTTCTCTGCGCCACCGGCTCCCGGGAGTTTTTAGCCAGGCTCGCCGGGGTGGCGCAGGAACTGGGCTACCGGCTGGAGCCAGGCGGCCTCGTGGACTCTGCAAGTGGCCGCTTGCAGACATTCGGGAGCGAGGAGGAGGTCTTCAGGTTCCTCGGGATGGCGACTATTCCGCCTGAGTTGCGCGAGAACCGCGGCGAGGTCGAACTCGCCCTCAGTCACGCCCTCCCGGATCTCGTCGAACTCTCAGATCTGCGTGGAGACCTCCATGTGCATACGACATGGAGCGACGGCCGCCAGTCGCTTGAGGATGTGGCAGCGGCAGGGGATGCCAGGGGGTACGAGTACATCGCGATCACCGATCACTCCTCGCGGGTGAACCTGGATGCCCTCGCAAGGCAGCAGGCCGGGATCGAGCGGGTCAACCGGCGGCATACCTGCCAGCTCCTCGCCGGGATAGAGGTGGACATAAGGAGCGATGGCAGCCTCGGGTACCCAAACAGGGTTCTCGCAGACCTTGACCTGGTAATAGCCTCGGTCCATTCGGGGCTTGGTCAGGACCCGGATCTCCTGACCAGGCGCGTCCTCACCGCGATGGAGAACGAGCATGTTGATATCATCGGCCATCCCACCGGGCGTCTCCTCGGCCGGAGGCCACCATACGCGATCGATCTCGCACGGGTGATCGACTATGCGGCCGTGACGGGGACTGCGCTCGAGATCAATGCATCGCCCCGCCGGCTGGATCTTGAGGGTATTTATATATTGCAAGCGAAAAATAAAGGAGTGAAACTGGCTGCAGGGACCGATGCCCACCAGGTGGGCGAGTTTTCGAATATCTGCCACGGCATCACGCTGGCGCGCCGGGGCTGGTGCGCCACGGCCGACCTTGTAAATACCCTCTCCCTACCTGAACTGCTGGAGTGGCGGTCGTGATCTACCGGTTCTACGAGAAGAGACTCCTCGCGGACCTCCACACGCTCCCGGAGCAGATCTGCTTCATGATCACCGAGCAGGATATGCTCGACGCCCCGGACAACCTCTACCTGGCCACCGGGTGGTGCCGCGATCTCGGGATCAGGAGCGTCATGTTCCATATCAGCACCGACGATCCTGCCAGGCTGGAACGCTGCCTGCCGCTGATCCGCAAAATCTCCTCGATCGCACGCCTGACCCTGCACTACGGGGATGAGAGTGAGGTCAGCGGGGAGGGTATGGACGTGACGATAGCGATCGGAAAGAGCGGGCGGAAAGAGATCGCCGACTGCGTGAGAAGGATGGCTGAAGACGGGGTGGATCCGGCATCGGTTGATGAGGAGATGCTGGAGTCGTACCTTACGTTCAAGTACGAGCCAGACCTTGTTATCAAGACCGGCGGGGACCACCTGACTGATTTCCTCATCTGGCAGTCAGTCTACTCCGAGCTCTTCTTCCTCGATGTGAACTGGGCCCTGCTCAGGAAGGTAGATTTTCTCAGGGCGCTTCGAGACTTCCAGTCCCGGGCGAGGCGGTTTGGGAAGTGACGCTCCCCGGGCCGGCGCCTGGCGTAGCGTCCATACAACCATTATCTGGTGCAAAGACTGTGGGGTTACTGGAGCATTTCACCTATACTGGAGATTCTGGTGCATGAGGACGTGGTGCCTCTCTTGCGCGAA
>LFRN01000191.1:4509-9843 GCA_001512375.1 Candidatus Methanoculleus thermohydrogenotrophicum
CGTGCGTTCCTTGAGGCGCATGCGCTGGTCGTAGACCCGGATCGCCCGCAGGAGGTCAATCTTCCGGAACGCCGGCCAGTAGGGGGCGCAGAAGTAGACAGCAGATTCGTGGCCGTTTGCGAGCCAGGGGAGGAAGTTGGATGTCCGGTAGTCGTTACCGGTGCGGATGATCAGATCGACGGGAGGTATGGGCGCTCCCCGGTTGAGGTGGCTCTCGACGGTCATGGGGTTGATAACCTCAGGATCGATGACGCCCTTCTTCACCCCATCCAGTATTGACCGGGCGGCATGCACGATCTCGTTCCGGCCGCCGTAGGCAAGCGCGATGTTGATATAATAATCATCGTAGTGCAGTGTCGCCTTCTCCGCGGCATCGATGGTCGTCAGGATATCGTCAGGCACGAGAGACCGGTCCCCGATCATCCGCACCCTGATACGGTTTTTATGCACCCGCTCGTCGGTCAGGACGGCGGCAAACTTCTCCTGAAAAAGCGCAAAGAGCGATTCCAGTTCGCTCTTCTCCCTCCGAAAGTTCTCGGTGGAGAAGGCATAGAGTGTGATGTGCCGCACGCCGAGTTCACAGGCCCAGTCAAGGACCCGCTCCGTTGTGTCAGCCCCGAGCCGGTGTCCGATCGCTGTGTCGAGCCCCTGGTCCCTAGCAAACCGCCGGTTTCCGTCCTGGATCACCGCCACGTGCCGCGGAATGTGCTTCACCTGCCACCGGAGATAACGTTCGTAGAGAGGCTCAATCCTGGAACGCAACATCGAACGGCGTCACCTCCACCACCATCCCTCCGTTCGGGTAGCGCTCGACGACATACTTCTTGCCCTGCACCAGGCCAGCATGGTCGACGAGCACCCACCACGCTGTTTCAACTCTTCCCTCACAGATCTCATAGTCATCCTCATCAAGACCGTCCAGGAACCCGTTGAGAGGACCCGCCGGCTCGAGCACCCCGTAGACGACCGTCCCATCATCAGTCACCTCTTCAAACGGGCGAGCGGTGTTGGCAGCGACCCGCTTCAACCGTTCCCGCAGCTGGACTGAGTCCTTGAAGACCGACGAACAGAAATGCACCTTTGGATCGGCAGGGAGTTCCTCTACCCACTGCCGGGCGCCCCGCACGGCGTTGTGCAGTCCGTCCTCGGGCTCGAGTCCGCGCTCACGCATGGCGGCGGCGCAGGTCTCCCCCCACTCCAGTTCATTGATGTTGAGGAAATCGAGGAGCGGCAGCGCGGCGGCGAGATCCCCGAGCCCGGGGAGCGACGGAACCTCGATGCCGATGGTAAATCCCATCCGGCGGGCGAGGGCGGCGGAACGAGCGTAGTCGGTCTCGAGAATGCGCGACCAGGATTCTTGTGGCGGGTGCAGCCTGACCTCGTCGACCAGCCCCTGCAGACGTCCGAGCATGGACGCATCTGGCGCAAGGCCGGTGTAGAGGTGGATCTGGTGATCGGGGCCGAACCGCTCCTTGAGGAGGATGCAATAGTCCACCACCCGGTCGAGGACGAGCAGGGGTTCGCCACCGGTGACCCCGGTGCCAAGAGCGCTCATGGTCTCGGCCTCTTTGATGATATCAGAGGGAGTTGTTACCCTTCGATCGTTTGCAAACACCACATCCCGGCCCTTCCTCTCACGCGAGAGCGGGCAGTACCAGCAGGTGCGATGACACCGTCCGGTCACGAAGAGGACCATCTTTGCTCCCTGATGACAGAGGACGCATCCGGGGCTCAGGTATTGCCCTCCGGGGGCCACTCCCGACTCTTGTGGCATCTTGTTCTATACCTATGGGTAGGCAGAGATGAAAAGAGTTGATGGTCAGGGAGGGGGGAGCCTGGTGAGGCGGCCTGTTCTTGAGCAAAAGTACTTCACTTCCGATATCTCCGGTAGAGCCGCGCACAAAGCACAAACGCAGATGAGCAGGAGGGAGGGGGCAGAAGATGCCTTCCACCCTACAAGATCGCGAGACTCTCCTCAGCCTCGACGGGTGCCTCGCGCCCACCCGGATCCTCATCGACCCGTCCTGACTTCCAGATTCGCCCCTCATCCACAAGATCCGTGTAGTCATCGAACCAGTAAGCCTCCGGGTTGCTCCTGTAGACCATAAACCGCCCGATATCCTCCGGATCTGCCGCCTGATTGTACTTAAAGAAGGTGTACTCGTCAGTCACCCCTACCACCTCGATCTTGCCAGTGGCATGCGACATAACAAACCTCGCCTGCTTGGAGAGCCCCGAGCAGGTCGCCCGCGCCCGCTCGAATATCCGGTACGACTCCTCCACCGGCACCGCAAACGGCCGGTTCCCGATCGTGGGCCGGCACTGGAAGACATAGTAGGGACTGACCCCTATGAACGAGAGCCGCCCAAGAAGCCTCGATAGCACCGCCGGATCATCGTTAATGCCCCGGATCAGGGGTGTCTGGTTCATGAAAACCGCCCCAGCGCCCTGCAGGAGCGCCACCGCCCGGCACGCAGCCTCGGTCAGCTCCCGGGGATGGTTGAACTGGACCATGATGTAAATACTCCTCTCGTCAAGGCTGCTATACTCCCTGATCACATCCAGCAGGGCAGGATCGTTGATGATCCGATAGGGATTGTATGCCGGCATCTTCGTCCCGATCCTGACGATTCGGACGTGTTCAATCTCCCGGAGCCGGGCGAGGATCTTCCGCAGGCGACTCGTATCGAGGATCAGAGGATCGCCCCCAGTGAGCAGGACGTTCGTGATCTCAGGATGAGCCCTGATGTAGGCAAGCCCCTCTGAGATATCCCTGTTCACCTCGCGGGCGTCATCGATGAAGAGGCGTTTGCGGAAACAGTACCGGCAGAACCCGCCGCATTGATCACTCACCAGCAGGAGAGCCGTCTCCCGGTACTTATGCTGCAACCCCGGCGCCCGGGTGTAGAGGTGCTCCGACGATGGGTCCAGGCGCCCCCAGGGCTCAAGCTCCTCCAAGGTCGGTATGATCAGCCGCCTGATCGGGTCCTCCGGGTCATCCCAGTCTATCAGTGAGAGGTAATAGTCATTCGATCGGAACGCAAAAAGATCAGTTACCGGCGCGAGACGAGCGCGCTCCTCTGCGCTGATCTCGGCAATCTTATCGAGCGATGATATATATGTTGGATTCACGTTTTTCTTCTCCACGTTGACACCTCCCGTTACGTGGCACGGTCAGAAGCAGTCGGGAACAGGCCGCATGAGAGCGAACAATTAAGAAGGTTAATCCATCAACACACGGGATTCATGAGGGTGTTCCCATGCTCTCTCATACAGGAAACCATTGCCCGACATGCGCCTATGAGTGTCGGGTCACTTCTGGGCAGAGAGTAACCATGTGAGTATATAAGCTTTATGACTAGAAACCGCAAAAAGGCAGCAGAAATCCCCGTTTCCCGGGATAACCGGCAAAAACAGGGTCACTTCCTCTTCCGGGCCATAGAGAGGATATCTACCATATATCTCCCTTCCTTCTCCAGCCCGACAACAACCTCATCAGATCTGGCCAGTTTCTCGATATTCAGTTCGTACGAACCAGGAGCCAGGATACGAATACTCTCGATCCGCTCAAAGACCTCGATCTCTTCTCTCTTTCGGTCCTCACGAACCTCAAGCACATCCTCCCCGGTATCCCGGGCGATCTCCTCGATCGACTTCTCTTCCAGCACGTCATCGTGTCGCCCGGCCTCACGGACGTAGAGAAACTTCTTCCCGCCGCAACTCGGACAGCCTTTCAGTATCTTCGTCGAACCATCTTTGAATTCCCTGCCGCATTGCGTACACTTGTGAGGCATCCGTATCACCCAAAATCCAATTCACTTGGAGGAGACCCACGCACTGATAAGGTCCTTCTCTTTCTTGATAGTCTTAAGCTGGTTGGCCGGCCCGATCACGGTCAGCCGGGCCTCAGAGCGCTTCCCGCCGAAAAGTTTCGCCAGAAAACCATCGGAACTCTCCTTGACAGGATAGGTCTCCATCTCGATACCCGAGAAACCATCGGGCGTGATCTCCCGCATCGTAATCTCAATGAGCTTGCTCTGCTCGTCAGGCGCGAGACCCTTCTCCAGGACGACTATGTTTCCCTCCATAACATCGTCAAGAATCAAGCGGATCTTCTCCATCGCTGTGAGCCGGTCGAGGCGCTCTGCCGAAATAAGGTCTATCTGTACACCCTGAATCATCTCCATCACCTAAAGTAGGCCGTCATCTTCTCATACAGTTCATCCACGTTAGTTCCCTCCAGGCTTGATATGGCAACCATAGGGTGCTGGGGAAACGCACTCTTAATCCGCGCCGGGGAGGCGTCAGGAAGGTCATTCTTGTTCGCGACGATCAAGATCGGGAGTTTCCTGCTCTCGATGATCCCCACCATCATGATGTTCACCTGCTGGAAGGGGTCCTGCGTGGCATCGAGCATATAGATGACGCCGTCGATGTCCTCACGGAGCCAATGCATCGCCTCAGCAACCCCTTCGGTTGCTTCCCGTGCCCGCTTGACCGCCTCCTCCTTCTCCAGGCCGTACTCAATGAACTCTTTATAGTCGATCTTGGTTGTCACGCCCGGCGTATCAACGATGTCGAAGGTGATCGAGCTGCCGTTCTTACCCGTGATGGTAATATCCTGCTTGCGCCGCACACGACGTGTTTCGTGTGGCACCTCGCTGACCGGCCCGACCGCATCACCGGTCCAGTCCCGCACGATCCTGTTTGCGAGCGTCGTCTTACCAGCATTTGGCGGCCCGTATATCCCAATCCGGCAGACCCGCTTCCCGAAGAACACATTAAAGAACTGCGAGATCTTTTGTTTTGTACGAACTAATAAATTCATCTGGTACCCTCTGATAGACCTTTTCTTCTATACTCAGGTTAGGTATGGAACTCCTAAATAAATATAATTATATGTTCCTTCTGGCGGATCGCTCATTTTTAGAGGAACTAGCGACAATCTCAGGGCGAGAGAATTCTTTTATACTGTTAAAACCTAGATACACGTAGAGTAGGATGAGCGGCTCTTATAGCGACCGGATCAGGAGAATCCATGATGAACAATAACGACACCATCCACTTTGAGACACGCATTCCAGTCAGAGAGGTCATGCGGAGCCATCCAACGACCATCGATGCGGGGGAGACAGTAGCCCGTGCGGCACAGGCAATGTGCCGTGATGAGGTCGGCAGCTGTATCGTGCTACAAAACAACCTTCCTACTGGAATCGTCACAGAGGAGGATATCAACTGCAAAGTCGTGGCAAAAGACTTAAAGCCGAGCAGCGTTCACGTCCACGAGATCATGAGCACCCCGCTGATCACCATCGGCGTCGACAAGCTGGTCGG
>LFRN01000277.1 GCA_001512375.1 Candidatus Methanoculleus thermohydrogenotrophicum
GCCTCGTTCATGAGCACGATCACGGAGGTTATGGCGCCGGGTCCTGCGATCATCGGGATCGCGAGCGGCATGACTGCGATGTCGTCTGCATCCTGGCCTTCATACTTCTCGGTCGCGGTCATCTGTGCTCTTGACGTCTTTGCGTAGACCATGTCCATGCCGATACCGAAGAGGAGGAGGCCACCGGCGATGCGGAACGCCTCAATGGAGATGCCGAAGAGCTGCAGGATCCAGCCGCCGGCGAATGTGAAGATAAGCAGGATGACCAGGGCAAACTCACTTGAGTCACGCGCGATCTTGAGTTTCGTCGTCCTGTCCATCGTCGCGGTGAGGGAGACGAAGAGCAGGGTGGCGGCGAGCGGGTTCACCACGATGATGATCGAAGAGAAACTCAGCAGCGCAAAACTCAGGAGATCCGCCATGAACACTTAGATGTAGGTGAGGCTCGATATTAGCACTTGCGGTTTCCTGGCGGAATAATGCCCTCATCTTCCTGAAAATGCAGGTTCCTGGCGCATTGACTCTCAACAATTAACACGCACGTTCAAGAGGTGAGCGGGCACTACTGCACCATTTCATCTTGTCTGCGGGTCCTGGTGCGAACCGCCAGTCGCACGCGGAAGTTCGCGCGGGAGCGCGAAGGGTGACGGCGGGAGCAGGTACGCAGACTTCGCGGCAACGTGTCCCTCTGCGTGAGGAGAGTGTGATTCGGATCAAAACCACATGATGCCCCGTGGGGCCACAGGCATGCC
>LFRN01000005.1:0-513 GCA_001512375.1 Candidatus Methanoculleus thermohydrogenotrophicum
GGTGTTGGATCATACTCGACCGAGAAGCAGGCATACCACTTCCCGGTCGAAGAACGCATGACCGTGCAGGTCTTGATCGTTCCTTCAATCGGACGGTGGAGGATGATCTTCACATCCCCTATCTTCGAGAGGCGAAGGCGGTCTCCATAAAGTTTGAATCCCGACTGAGGGTACGTGAAACTGTCGTATCGTCCTTTTCCCTTGAATCGAGGATACCCTGGCTCTTTTCCTGCCTTCAATCGCCGGAAAAAAGCTTTGAATGCCAGGTCAACGCGCAGAGAAACATCCTGTAAGACTTGAGAATGGACCGTAGAGAGTTCGGGGCGCTCCTTCTTCCAGATTGGAATTTGGCGCTTTGATTCGTAGTAAGAAATACTTCTCTGTTCCCGCTCCCATGCGTTCTTTCGCATTGCAAGCGTCTCGTTATAGACCCATCGACAAATTTCAAGCGTCTGCTCCATCTGAGAGATCTGTGATTTCGTCGGGTAGAGTCGATAGCGATACGCTTTCACC
>LFRN01000005.1:647-985 GCA_001512375.1 Candidatus Methanoculleus thermohydrogenotrophicum
GGATGGGCCGTGATAAAGAGATGAACGTAATCAGGCATGACTTCTTGAGTGTTCAAGATGAACCCTTTGTCTTGAGCGATTGAGATATGAAGATTTGAAAGCGTCTCGGCAACATCACCGACCAGAACTTTCCGGCGGTATTTCGTTGACCATACAAAGTGATAATTCACGTTGTATACACACCCTCTTGCACTTATCCAATAGCCCTGCTTTACCATCCTATGGTATTATATGCACCATATATGTGTATCTATACTTTTCTGTGGACGGGCTGTATCCCACCATTAAAATGGCGGGGATTAGCCCTATCCTGATCCTAAATTCACCTGGAGAGAGGC
>LFRN01000005.1:1144-16435 GCA_001512375.1 Candidatus Methanoculleus thermohydrogenotrophicum
CAGGCACTCAGGCAGGCAAATCCCCTGCCTCTTCGTGGATGCGTCCCGCTACAAGGTGCGGGAGGGGTCCTGGTGTGCAGAATAACTGCGCACCAAGTTACCACTCACCGCTTATGGGGGTCACCCGCACCGAACGTGCGCTTACTCCCCTGCCCCATGGGGCGGGGAGCAGTAATCACACAGAATTCACGTACTTCCGCGTGAAGCAACTCAGGGTGTGTGGAATATTAATATCACGTGGCCTCGTGCATCAGGTCTCCTGCATCAAGCAGGCCGCCTTCATCCCATCCGTGCACCCCCACACTACGCCGCACGGCGGTTTTTGGACGAGTCGAGCAACCGCGGTGGCCGGGGTTTCTGCCGGCAGGCGGATACGCTTGAGCAGGTCGTCTATGGAACTCACATACTCCACCTGGATACCATAGTTCTCCTCGATGTACTCTTTTGTGTCCACGACGACCGGCCGCTGTTTCGTTATACGCAGCCCGCCAAGCGTTCGGGTCTCCTCGTAGTACTCAAGCACCTGATTATTCCTCTCAGAGAGGAGCAGGAGCGTCTTTCCGCTCGCTGCAGCGGCCTCGGCCTTCATGAGGATACCCCCGACCGGGCCAATATTCCCGTTCTCATCGATGGTTCCGGTCACGGTCACGTTCTCGTTGATCTCAAACCCCTCCAGCACCGAGAGGAGCAGCGCGGCCATCAACGCCCCCGCACTGGGGCCGTCGATCTCAGAGATTTCCTCCGGCCCCTGGATACTGAAGATGATGTCACTCGCCGAGAGGTTCACGTGGGAGTGGTTCCGTGCGACAACGACCGCCTGATTTGCGGCGTCCTGGAAGATCACCCCCATCAGAGGCGTTGTCTGGACGAGGATCCGGCCCCGCCCGGGCACAACCTCAACCGAGATATCCACCATCGCGCCTTCCTCAGTTACCCTGCCCAGAGCAAAAGGACCTTCCTGCCCAACCTCGATCTTCTGGAGGATAACCGGCGCCTGCATCGACGCAGTGCCGCCGCTCCCCGCCTCCTTCCCGGTCGGGAGAGAGGAGGGGTGTACTTCACTCACAGGTGGCTGGGAGAAAGCCCTGCCGGGGTCCTCCCCCGGGTTAAAGGCAATGGTCAGGAGGAAGACGTTCGCGGCGAGCGATAGAATGAGCAGAATCGCCAGAGTCATCTCCTTTATGCGCATACGGTACCGGGTATCTTTGTCTAAATATATACTTTTCCGAGTTTTGGTGGAGGGAGACTCTCTCCAAGACCGCCTGGCTCGAGCTTCACCGCCGGGGTTGATCGCCAGCACCCCCGGGTTGCTCACGCAGACGCAGAGAGCCGCAGAGCTTTGTAGTAAGTAGGGTGCAGACGACGATCTGGCCGCACGCGAGCCCGCGGTGTATGGGATTATTCGGTATTCCAGGGCGTTTCCGGCGATCGAGACGAGCAGAGAACGTGGAAAAATGGTGGGAGCGTTGAGAGGTGATCGGCGTCTCGGGGAGGTTCCCCGTCACCTGCCCTCTTCCCGGGAGATATCGGGATATCCAGAGGAAGAGCCGTTTCAGGGGAATGATAGATAGCAGGGATAGAGTATGACTGTGGCGTTCTCACGAACGGGATACTGCTTCCCTTGCCCCGTGGGTACTCACGCGGGGCGGATCTGCTTGCTGGCATGATGTCACACGCCTCGTTCCTGTTATCCGCAGCGGGAAAGCTCCCGTCTGACATGTAGCCCCTCTAAACCCCAAAGCATAAATCTATTATGATCCGGTATTTTGCTCAATATTGCAATATTATCACCGGTATTGCAGAAAAAAGGACGGTTGTTCGTTGGTTTAGGCCCGGGACGACCATCTCCTCTTCACGCTCGCCAGAACATCCTGTCAAGTTTCCGTTTATCAAACGCCACCACCGTCGGTCTCCCGTGTGGACACGTCCAGGGAGTCTTTGTCCGGGCAAGCTGTGCAAGGAGGCGTTTCTGCTGTTCATGCGTGAGAAGGACGCCGGCCTTCACCGCACCCCTGCAGGCGACGATGCAGGTGACCGCCTCCCTCTGGTCGGGATTGGTGCGGGACGCGTCGGTGAGGAGGTCAGCGACCGTCTCCCTGATAACCTCGAGGTCCTCGAGCGTGCCAAGGGCGACCGGCACCGCCCGGACGGCGAAGGTATCCCGACCGAACTCCTCGACCATGAACCCCTCCTCTGCCAGGACCGGGATGAGATCGCGGAGCGCAGCCGACTCCCGCGGAGGAAAGGAGAGGATGGCAGGCACGATCAGCTCCTGTGACCTGGGTTTTGCGTCGCGCTGTTCCACGACCTGGTCATAGAGGATCCGCTCGTGGGCCGCGTGCTGATCGATGAGATAAAGGGTCCCGTCGGTCCCTTCAGCCACGATGTAGGTTGCCGCTACCTGTCCCACCGGCTCCATGGCGGGAAGGAGGTTCTCTGCGCCCCGTGACCCCTCAGTCCTGCGGAGCTGCCGGTCTGAGAGGGTGAATTCCCGGTGTCCTGCCGCGTAGGAAACTTCAGGCTGCGCGACCATCGACCCCCCTTCTGGCTTCTCTGGTTCCAGCACGGCCGGGACGATCTGCTGCTGCACCGGCTCCGCCGGTGCTTCGTGAGCGAGTTCGTGCCGGCGAAGCGCCTCCTCGACAGCGGCCGCAACCACAGAGAGGATCTCCTGCTCCCGGGAGAGGCGGACCTCCCGCTTGGTCGGGTGAACGTTAACGTCCACGAGCCCGGCTTCAAGCGAGAGGTCGAGGAACGCCACCGGGTAGCGGCCCTTCGGGAGGAGGGTACCGTAACCCTCCCGTACGGCGGCGGTGATCTGCCTGGCGGTGATGCTCCTGCCATTGATGCTGATGCTGATCCCTGAGGGGTTCCCCCGGTTCTCGGATGGACGGGATATGTAACCGCTGATGCGGAGGAGGGGAGTTCTCGCCTCTATGGGGATGAGCGCCCTTGCAAGGTCGGCACCATAGAGCCCCGCGATGGTATTCAGAAGCCCGCCCGAACGCTGGGTCGCCATCCGTTCTCTCCCGTTGTGCACCACCCGGAACGCAACCTCGCCGTGCGCAAGCGCCAGGCTCTCCGCAACCCCATAGATGTGGGCGAGCTCGGTGTTCCTGCTCTTTAAGAACTTCCGGCGAGCAGGGGTGTTGTAGAAGAGGTGCTCCACGATCACCGTCGTCCCCTCCGGCGCCCCCACCTCATTCTTCTCCACAACCTCACCGCCTCTGACCACCACCCTGGTGCCGGCGAGCGCTCCCGAATCCCGGGGACGGGTGACCAGGGTCACCTCAGCGACGGCGGCGATGCTTGCGAGCGCCTCCCCCCGGAACCCCAGGGTCCGGATAAATGAGAGGTCTGCAATATCCCGGATCTTGCTCGTCGCATGGGGCTGGAACGCGAGCACCGCCTCCTCAGGTGTCATCCCCTCACCATCATCGGTCACCCGGATCTTCGTGACCCCCGCAAGGTCCGAAGAGACCTCGACGAGGATGCTCATCGCTCCCGCATCAATGGCATTCTCCAGGAGCTCCTTAACCACCGATGCCGGCCGCTCCACAACCTCGCCTGCGGCGATCTGGTTGACCGTGTCAGGGTCGAGGATCCGTATCTTCGTCCCGGTCAACTGTCCTCACTCCTCCCCGTTTGCTAGTTTTTTGAGGCGGAAGAGGGTGTTTAACGCATCTATTGGCGTCATCTCGTTCGGGTTTAAAGCCTTAAGCTCCTCGACCGCCGGGTTCTCCTCCACGACCCCGTCACCGGGATCGATGAGAAGCATCTGGGTGTAGCGAGGAGCCCGCGGTCCGTCCGAGAACTCCCGCGTCGACGCCTCCTTTAGAAGCGCCATCGCCCGATCGGTCACCTTCTTCGGGATCCCGGCAAGCCGGGCCACGTGGACACCATAACTCCTGTCGGTCGCGCCGGGGATGATCTTTCTGAGGAAGACGACATCGTTTCCGGTATCCTTCACTGCGAAGTGGAAGTTCTTCACCCGCGCAAGCGACCCCTCAAGGTCGATCAGGTCATGAAAGTGGGTTGCAAAGAGGGTCCGGGGCCCGGCGACCGCCTTCCCGTGCAGGAACTCCACCACCGCCCGGGCGATCGAACACCCGTCAAGCGTACTCGTTCCCCGCCCAATCTCGTCCAGGATCACCAGGCTCTGCGGTGTCACATTATTCAGGATGTTTGCAAGTTCCAGCATCTCCACCATGAACGTGGACTGCCCTGAGGCAAGGTCGTCAAACGCCCCAACCCGGGTGAAGACCCGGTCGACGATCCCGATGGTGGCGTGGCGGGCCGGGACGAAACTTCCCATCTGGGCCATGATGCAACAGAGCGCCACAGCCCGCATGTAGGTGGACTTACCGGCCATGTTCGCCCCGGTGATGATCATGATCTGGTCGCGGGCAGCGTCGAGTTCGGTGTCGTTTGGGACAAACGGAACCTGGAGGTGCCGTTCCACCACCGGGTGGCGGCCGTCCCTGATGATGATCCGGCCACTCTCCTCGATCACCGGGCGGGAGTAGCCGTAACGTGCGGCGACCTCACCGAGGGCCGCGTAGACGTCGAGCAGTCCCACCGCCCGGGCGGTGGCCTGGAGGTCAGGAACGTGCGCCGAGAGCGTTCTTATGAGTTCGGTGTATATCTCAGCCTCAAGCGCCGCGAGCCGCTCCTCCGCGGTCGCGATCATCGCCTCCTTCTCCTTGAGGTCAGGTATCGTGTAGCGCTCAGCGTTCACGAGCGTCTGCCGGCGCTCGTACTCAGGCGGCACCAGGTCCAGGTTCGGCTTTGTCACCTCGATGTAGTAGCCAAAGACCCGGTTGTAGCCGACCTTGAGCGACTTGATGCCGGTTCTCTCCCGCTCCTGCTGCTGGAACTCCGCGATCCAGTTCTTCCCGGTCGTCGCGAGGTGCCTGAGTTCGTCAAGTTTCCTGTTGAACCCCTCCCTGATCATACCACCTGACAACGCGCGCGCCGGCGGGTCGTCCACGATCGCCCGGTCGACGAGGTCTATGACCGCGGCATGGTCGCTCATCGCATCGAGGGCTTCCCTGATCAGGAGCGGCGCGTCGTCGCTGAAGAGCGCTTTTACGTCAGGGATTGCTCGAAGTGACTCCCGTAGCGTCGCAAGGTCCCTGGGACCGGCGTTCCCGTAGGCAATCCTCCCTGCAATCCGCTCGATATCTGAAAAATCACCGAGGATTGAACGGAGTTCCTGCCGCTCGAGGGCGTGGTCAAAGAAGTACTCCACCGCATCAAGCCTCTCGTCGATGGCGGTCTTTTCGATGAGCGGGCTGATCAGGAACGACCGCATCGTCCGGCTCCCCATCGAGGTCTCGGTGATATCGAGCACGGAGAGGAGCGTGCTCCCGTCGCTGCTCCCCCGGATGCTCGTCGTGATCTCAAGGTTCCGCAGGGTGATCGCATCGAGCACCATGTTCCCTGCAGGTACCCTGGTCGCGATGCCTGAGATGTGGGGAAGGGACGACTGCTGGGTCTCCTGAGCGTAGCGGAGCGCCGCTCCGGCCGCGGCAACCGGGGCTGTCATACCTCCGCACCCGTAGCCCTCAAGCGTCGTCGTCCCGAACTGCTCGCAGAGGCGGGCGTATGCCGCGTCAGGGTCAAAGGCATCGTCGCGGTAACGGCTCACCGTCACCCCGAGGGTCTCAAGCCTCGCCGGGAGGTCGCCCCGGAAGCTCTCCGGGATGACTGCTTCTGTCGGGCGGTACCTGACCACCTCTGAGACGATATCAGCGTAATCGCGTCCGCCGCTGCCCGAAGAGACGAAGAACTCACCGGTGGAGACATCCAGGAACGCGAGGCCGAAGGTATCCTTCCGGTCGGGGGCGACCGCCATCAGGTACCGGGATCCCGCGGACCCGAGCATCGAGGAGTCGATGAGTGTTCCGGGGGTGATCACCCTCGTGACTTCCCGCTTCACGACACCTTTTGCGGTCTTTGGATCTTCCACCTGCTCGCAGATAACCACCCGGTACCCCTTGTTCACCAGGCGGGCGATGTAGCCGTCGGCAGCGTGGAGAGGGACTCCCGCAAGGGGCATCCGGTCGCCGTCCTTGTCCCTGCCCCGGGACGTCAGCACGATATCAAGTTCCCGGGCCACCACACTGGCGTCCTCACCGAAGGTCTCATAGAAATCCCCCATCTGGAAGAAGAGAATGGCATCGGGGTACCGGGCCTTCACTGAGTAATACTGCCGCATCGCCGGAGTTGGTCCGCTGGTCATCGTTTCTCTTCACTAATTCCGCGCGGTATCACATAAGGTACTCGCCCTCTGGAAAATGGATGGCGAAGCACGCCGATTCCCTGCCAAACTAAATACGTCTGGAGCACGTATTCATACCACGATACTGCATGGCGGCGACGATCGCAGAGAAGATATTCTCGCAACATTGCGGCAGGGCCATCCGTGCTGGCGACGTGGTGATGGCACCCGTGGACGCAGCGATGATCCACGACATCACCGGCCCGCTGGCGATCCGGATCTTTCGTGAGATGGGAGGAAAACAGGTCTTCGACCCGGAACGGATCATCATGCTCTTTGATCACCAGGTCCCCGCCGACTCCATACCGGCTGCTGAGAACCACGTCTTCATGCGCCGGTTCGCGGAGGAACAGGGGATCCACAACTACGACCTCCATGAGGGCATCTGTCACCAGGTGGTGATGGAGAAGGGGCGGGCGGCGCCCGGCGAGATCATCGTCGGCACCGACTCCCATACCTGCACCTACGGGGCCGCAGGCGCGTTTGCAACCGGTATCGGTTCGACCGATATGGGTTTTGTCCTGAAGTTTGGGGCGCTCTACTTCCGGGTGCCTGAGAGCATCCGGATCGAAGTCTCCGGAACGTTCGACCGACGGGTTGGGGCAAAGGACCTGATCCTCTCGCTTGTCGGGGATATCGGCGCCGATGGCGCGACTTATAAGGCGCTTGAGTTCACCGGCAGGACCATGCAGGAGATGGATATGGCGGGCCGGATGACCTGCGCTAACATGGCGATCGAGATGGGGGCGAAGGTGGGAATCGTGCCGCCCGACGCGACTACCTGGGATTACATCGCCACCCGCCGGGAGGTTGAGCCCTTCGATCTCGCAGGCGATGAGGATGCGGAGTACATAGAGCGCCGGCGCTACGACGTCACCGATCTCGCACCCCGGGTCGCCGTCCCCCACAACGTGGACAACGTCGTGGACGTGACGGACGTCGCGGGGACGAAGATCGACCAGGTCTTCATCGGCTCCTGCACAAACGGGCGCTACGAGGACCTTGCCGAGGCAGCCGAGGTCCTCGGGAGCGCTGGTGCGTTCGCAAAGAGTGTCAGGGTGATCATCATCCCTGCCTCGCGCACCGAGTACCTGAAAGCGCTCCGGGCCGGGCTCATCGAGCAGTTCGTCGAAGCGGGCGCGCTCGTTGAGGCGCCCTGCTGCGGCCCCTGTATGGGCGGCGCGTTCGGCCTCCTCGCTCCGGGAGAGGTCTCGCTCTCCACGTCGAACCGGAACTTCCGGGGCAGACAGGGGAGCGCGCAGGCGTCGGTCTACCTGGCCTCGCCGGCGACGGCGGCGGCAAGCGCCCTCTACGGCGAGATCACCGACCCGAGGGAGGTGTGATAGGCATATGCGGGTATGGAAATTCGGCGACGATATCGATACTGATGCGATCATCCCGGGCAGGTTCCTGACGATCTATGATCCGGCTGAACTTGCAAAGCATGTGTTTGAGGGGACAAGAGACGAGTTCGCACGGGAGGTCCGGGAGGGCGACGTCGTGGTGGCGGGCAGCAACTTTGGGTGCGGCTCCTCCCGGGAGCACGCACCGCTCGCGCTCAGGGGTGCCGGGATCAGGATCATCATCGCTGAGTCGTTTGCGCGGATCTTCTACAGAAACGCCGTAAACATCGGGCTCCTGCCATTGGTCTGCTCCGGGACAGACGAGATCCAGGATGGTGATGCCATAACGGTGGATATCGGCAGGGGTTTTATCGAAGTGAACGGGAAGCGGCTCGCCGTCGAGCCGGTGCCCGGATTCCTCCAGAGGATCGTCGAGGCCGGCGGCCTCGTGGCCTACGCGAAAAACCTGGATGAGGTGGAGACATGCAGCACCGGGTAGCCGCCATCGGTGGAGACGGCATCGGCCCCGAGATCATAGCGGCGGGGAAGGAGGTCCTCGACGCTGCAGGTGAGCGTTTTGGGTTTGATATTGCATGGACCGACTTCGACGTCGGGGCTGAGCGCTACCTCAGCACAGGCGAACTCCTCACCGAGGAGGATCTCCGGGACCTCTCGAAGTTCCGGGCGATCTACTTTGGGGCCATCGGCGATGCCCGGGTGAAGCCCGGGATTCTCGAGAAAGGCATCCTGCTTGCGATCCGGTTCCACTTCGACCAGTTCGTCAACCTCAGGCCGATCAAACTCCTCAAGGGCGTTACGACGCCGCTCGCAGACAAAGGACCGGAGGATGTCGATTTCGTGGTGGTCAGGGAGAACACCGAGGACTTCTACGTCGGGATCGGTTCCAGGTTTTCCGGGAGGCACGAGGAGAAGACGCTCGAGGTTGTCCGTGACCTCTATAACATCAGGTTCGGGCTTGACGTCGAGACCGACGCAGACGAGATAGCCTACCAGATCGGCGTCGTCACGCGGCAGGGCGCGGAGCGGGTGATCCGCTACGCCTTCGACCTGGCCGTAACGAGGGACAGGAAGGTCACATCGGTCGACAAGGCAAACGTCCTCTCCGATGTCTACGGTCTCTGGCGGGATGTCTTCACCGAGGTCGCCGCCGGGTACCCGGACGTTGCCACCGAGTTTAACTTCGTGGACGCGGTCACGATGTGGTTTGTCAAGAACCCGGAGTGGTTCGATGTCGTCGTCACCCCGAATATGTTCGGCGACATCATCACCGACCTCGGCGCCATGATTCAGGGCGGACTCGGGCTCGCCCCCGGGGGGAACATCAACCCCACGGGAACCTCGATGTTTGAACCGATCCACGGCTCGGCGCCGAAGTACCGGGGCCAGGACGTCGCAAACCCGCTTGCCACCATCTGGGCGGGCTCGATGCTCCTCGACCACCTCGGCGAGCCCGATGCGGCGAAGGCAGTCCTCAGGGCGATCGAGCAAAGCATCCTTGATGGGTTCGTGACCCGGGATATGGGCGGCGAGAGGAAGACGAGCGAGGTCGGCAGGTACGTCGCGTCGCTCGTGAAGAAGGTATAGGACTGCCCGGCTCCCTGCCGCCCACCTCACCTCATTTTGCAGGTCTGGTGCGAAGGCGGATAGTCAGTCGCTCGCGTCGTATTGTGCGCCTCCCGGGCCCCTACTTTTCCACCAGGCCTTCGAGCAGCCTCCGGATCGCCCGGAGTTCCTCCAGAACCGCGTCTGCTGCCACCACCGGCGCTTCAGGCCCGCCCTCGACAGCGACCGGCCCGATCCTCCGCACAAAACCCATGATCTTTTCCTGGAGGTCTTTTGGATCTTCGATCCCGTTGAGGACGATCTCGGCCCGGGCCTGGGCCGAGTAGCCCGCGGTCTGTATCCGGAGCGCCGAGAAGGAGAAGAACCGCATCAGAGGACCCTGGACGATATCGACGTTCGTGACCCGGTTGTAGGGAACGATACCCGTCTGCCGGAACCAGACACCCCGCTGCCAGGTGATCTCGGTGGCGGTGAGCCGGTAGGAGATACTCCTGTAGTAGAGCGGTATCCAGTATGCAACAAATACGATGATGGCAATGATGGGCGCAAAAAAGACAGCGGCGATGGCCGGGGCAACGAGGATGACAGGCACCAGCCAGGGCAGGACGAGGAAGGCAACGGCCAGGGCCAGGTACGCGTAGAGGTACGACCGGTACTGCGGTGCCGGCCCGAACGCCTCTCCTATATGGACAGGGGTGGGGGACATGGTATCACCTACCATATCTTGATCAGGGACGGTTAAGCCTTCCCGCCCGGTCAGACTCCGCTGCCGGTGCTGCACAGGAGCCCGATGGAAAGATCGCGGCGGAGAGGACGCCGGCCTATCTGACGAAGACCTCAGGCTTGCAGTCCCCGAACTCTTTTCTCCCGCCCGGGGGCGAGAGACCTCGCGTGAAGTCTGATCCGCGGTACCCCCTGATGATCAGGTCCATACCGGTGTACTGGCCCTTGCCGGCGAAAAACCACATGATGCCCGTGGTGCCACAGGCATACCGATGAAAATTGCGGGGGCCGTTTCACATGAAAATACGAGAGGTGTGTCACCCACCCCCCCGGGCGCCCGCTTCAGAAACTTACTTCTGTCTCATGCCCTTGCTGGATCATGTCGCGTGCCATTTTGCAGGTCTCAACCTTATACTGTATCATCTCGATCCGGTGCTGTCTCACCCTGATACTGGACTCGATCATCCGGATCATCAGCTGCCGCATCTGGTCCTCGTCGAGGAGCATACCGTGGACGGTGTATCCGCCGCCATCGTGTGGCGTACTATTATTCCTCCTTTACCTCGCGGGGTTCGCGGCGGCACGAGCGGGAAGACCCCGCCCTTCAGCGCGGGGTAGTTCACGATTGATATAGCCACCTCACCGGCGGGCCGCGGAGATCCCGGCACGTTCAGCCCAGTTCTCTGCCGGTGGCTCGTAGACGACGATACAGACATCATCCGGGGAGACCCCGGGATCGCGGGCAAGCTGTTCCACTATCGCCCGGTAGAGCGCCTCCTTCTTCTCGGCGCTGCGCCCCGCGATGAGAGAGACCTCGATCAAGACCGCATCGTCTGATCGGCCGGGAGGGATCAGGAAGTTCTCCTCTTTGCGCTCACAGAGCCGGATCCAGAGGGTAGCCTCCGGTATCTGCAGTGCGTCAAAAAAAGCCTCACGAACGCTTCCAATAAGCGATTGCCGGTACTCAACCGGTTTTCCGGTGCGAATCTCGATTCTTACAAGTGGCATTGGCAAACACCAGCGGGCGCCCGGGATCCGGGCGAATCCCCGCTCCTCTACACGAGTGCTCTGGCACCGGGAGTCTTAACGCTTTCTCAAAGATAGGTCATGCTCCCACCCCGGATGCGCCGGTTCCGGTCTGTGCAGGCGTTGAGCACCTCATCCATCAGCCAGAGCGCCCCTTCGACCCCGGCCACCGCTCTGGAGTGCAGGAGGATCCTGTCCCGGAGCGGCGGCGTCATGCCGACGAACGCGGCATCACCAGCAAGCGTCTGCTCGTAGGAAGAGCCAAGGATCAGGTCAGGTTCGGCGTCGCGGATCGTCTCCCGGATGACAGAGAAATCGGCCGCCCTGGCGTCGGCGTCGTTTCGGGCCGCGACGTGGACGATGTCTGCGTCGAGATACTGTTTGAGCATCCCGGCTGCGAAATCGGCGTAGGAGCGGCCGGCGAAGATCGCCACCCGCGGGGGGTCGAACCTACGGAGGTACTTACCGCACGCCTTCCTGATCCGGGCATCAGCCCATGCGATCTCTTCCCTGACCGGACGGGTCTCGATACCCTCAATCGCGGCTGCGAGCGCATCAACTGTCCCGGCGATGGCATCGAGACCCAGGAGGGAGCCGCACCATCTCCCGACGCCACTTGCAAGGTCCGGGTTCGTACCGACGGTGAGGGGCGCCGCCCGGTGGGTCGCGGCGTAGCGATCCAGGCAGAACGTGGTGGCGACGGTCGTTCCGGCCAGGTTGAGCAACCGTCGCGCCTCAAGAGTGTTGCCCCGATAAAACGGATCGGTGCGGCAGATGCCGTCGATGTTGACCCCGGCAACACCGGGGTCCACCTCAGGCGCGATCTCTGCGAGCGCCTGGTGGTATCCCACCTCCAGGTCCCCGAGGAACCCAGGGCTATCGACGATGAAGACCCGCCCATCCCGGGTCAGGCTCCCGATATCCTCACCCATGATGGCGGGAACACAGGTGTTGACCACTGCTATCCGGGCGTACCGGTCTTCGAGTTCCCCGATCACCTCCTGCAGGCGGGGCTCCGTGCCGAAGATGACCTCGTTCTCGACGAGGAACGTCCCGTGGATGGGGACCCCGACGAGGGACGCGGGGTAGAAGTAGCATCCGCTCGAACCATGGACTATGACGGCGAGGTCTTCAAACCCCGCCAGACAGGCGACCGCCCCGGTCATCGCACAGGGCCAGAGCGGGTTTCCGCACGGTGTGTGACGCATGTGATGATCCTCCGGCATCCACAAGACTATGACGGACAAGACTATGACGGTGCCGGGATGTGAACTACCCCGCACCTGTTGGGCGGGGTCTTCCTCGCTCCGCCCCTTCACCCCGCAAGATAAAAGACAGTCTTTTCCCCACACCGGTGATGCACGGGGCAAAAAAGGATAGTTTTATTTCTGCGCCGCCACATCCCGCTTGATGACCAGGACCGGCTGGTGGGCGTTCTTGATAACGTATTCAGAGACCGTCCCAAGCAGGCGTTCGCGGATATCCGACCGGCCGTGCGAACCGATGACGATGAGCGAGACCCCCTCCGCATCGGCCGTGTTCACGATCTCCTTCCCCGGGCTGCCGATGGGCACCCGGACGATCACCTCCACACCCTGCTTCTCGAGTGCCCGGCGGATATCGATGACCTTATGCTGGATCTCCTCCCGCAGTCTTCGCTGGGTTTCGGTCTCCTGATCAGGTACGGTCCCGAGGAATCCCCGTCCCCCCGAGGCGACCAGCGCGACATCTTTCCGGTCGATGACATGAACGAGGACTACCTCCTTCGTCCCTGCCCCACGGAGCGCAGGGATATAGTCCAGCACCTTCATGGAAGGATCTGAAAAATCTGTTGGAAATAAGATACGTTTGAACATACTCTGACCTTCTCCTCTGGTAATCTCTTTTCAGTGAACCAGGTATGTGAACTACCCCGCACCTGTTGGATGGGGCTTCCTGCTTCATAGACAATACTTGCATCACAGAGATGTGATGTAGCGGTCTCATCTCCACAGGCTCAAAGGGCTGTTCCATCCCCACGCGGTGAATATTCACCGCAGCATTATAGTCTCGATTAGCAACAAACCCGCAATACGGACATTCGTGGATTCTCACGGAGAGATCCTTCTTCACGATACTTCCGCAGTTTGAGCACAGCTGTGTCGTATCCCGGGGATCAATTTGAATGAAATTCGTACCAGCACTCTCAGCCTTATACGAGAGATACAATAAAAACCGCCCCCACGATGCATCATGGATACTTCTGCGGAGTCCGCGAGATTTGCCATTTTCTTTAAGATACTTGGTATTCAGGTCTTCTACACAGATCGTCGCATAGGAATCAACGTATCGACGGGAGAGTTTGTGCAGAAAATCGTTCTTCTGGTTTGTGACATGAGCATATGCTCTCTCCAGTTTCTTCTTTGCCTTCTCCCAGTTCTTTGAACCCTGTTTTTTCCGGGCAACACTTTGCTGCAACTTCTTAATCCGGGCCCGTGATCGTTCAGAGAACCGGGGATTCTCGATTACCGCGCCATCACTATCGACCGCAAATGCGTTTAGACCGGCATCAATCCCGACTGATCGACCCTCTCTCCTGGGTTCAGAGACCTCTTGTTCCGCCTGGATGATTACATACCATTCGTCACCAGAACGGGTGATCAGGACATCCTTCACCTCTCCTGAGTACGGCCGGTGCATCCTGAACGGAATTGTCCCGATCTTCGAGAAGGTGATGAGCTCGCTCTCGCAGTCGATCTTGAACCCTGACTGGTTGTAGTTGAGCGTCCGATATCGGGATGCACTCTTGAACCGGGGTTTGCCGATCTTCTGACCGTTTTTCTTTGTTTCTGAGAGAGCGCGAATGTTACTCCAGAGGGTGTAGTTAACCATCTGAAGGACTTTAGAATAGACCCCCAAGAGTGCAGGGTTCTCATCTTTCAGGGTGACAATCCGTGCTTGAGTCTCCTGCATTGTTGGGGATAGTCCATTCTCCCGTGCAGCATTACATTCTTCAAGGAGTTTGTTGTAGAGCCACCTACAGGTATCGAGTGCTTCATGCAGGCGTGCTTCTACGGCTGCATCCGGATATGCCCGATACTTGTAGGAGATGATCATAACATGTCGGAATATGATATCCAAAAAGATATCTTTATCGATAAGATGAAGCGCGGCTCTGCTATCATCCCCGGTCGCGAGGTCGGGAATGAAAGCAGCGCCGCTTTCCTCCCTCGCGATAGATATCGCATCTTAGGTATCAGATTGGGGGGTTGTTGCTGACCAGGATTACAATGCTTGCAGTGAATATCCTCCGCGTGGGGATGGAACAGCCCTTTGAGCCTGTGGAGATGAGACCGCTACATCACATCTCTGTGATGCACGTGTTGTCCATGATAGCCGGGAAGCCCCGCCCCCTTCAGGGCGGGGTAAGTTCACAAAGCATCATGCGGAACCTCTCCAGCGCTGCCGGCACGAGGCAGGTGATACCCCCTCCCCTTCCGCTCGGCCAGGTCCTCCTCAGAGAGCCGGGCGATATCCAGCAGGTCGCAGGCCAGGTACCCCTCCCGGATCCGGTCCTCCTTCCCCCGATACTCTTTGCGCCGCCAGGATGTAACGCTCGTTCTGGTCCTCGTTACGCCATCGCACCCCGACGGCTTTCTCACGCTGAATATCTCTTGCATCACTGGACCATTTCACCTTATTTTGCGGGTCCTGGTGCGTGAGGCAAAACAGCGTTCTCCCGTCTCATCCCTGGCAGTGGACCGTGTGGTGAATACCGGGGGAAACCCGATCCGGGCACCGGCCCGGGGATTGCGATCCTCTGGAACGAACAGGCGCGGTTTCAACAAATACGCCATAATGTGGCCACCCTGGTGCCATGGCGCCACCATCTCTCCGGGAGGTTCACCGCCGGATCAGGAGCCTCCACCGATGTAGCATCCTCCGAAGTCCCGCGGTCCCGACCGGCGCCGGATACGGGAACGGCACAGGAACTCCGTCCGGGGCCACCGTGAGATTGAGCGCGTGAGCGCATTCGGTGCAGACAGTCTCTGCCTCAGGGTCAGCCCCGAGCATGGGATGCGCTGTCTGGAAGCAGACCCTGCTCCCCGCCATATCGGCAAACCCCTCAAGCATCGCCTTCTGGTAGGCACGCTCCTCCTCGACGGCGGCTGAGGCGTCGATACCGCAGATCTGTCCCACCTCCTCGAGGAAACGGCACGTCCCCGAAAGCCCGGCCGGGAACGAGGGGATGTATGGGGTGCCAAACCTCCTCCTGAGGTCTTCGCCGATCGGCTGCAGCGCCGGTTCCCGGAGGATGTTGAGGGCGGCGGATCCGAGGCGCTCGAGGTCACG
>LFRN01000005.1:16577-18502 GCA_001512375.1 Candidatus Methanoculleus thermohydrogenotrophicum
CCGTGTCATCCCCGATCGTCTCGACGATACAGGTCGAGAGGACGAAGATCGAGGCCGGGGCCGGGGAGAGCGAGAGCGCCCGGACAATGGTCGTCTCCAGGGCATCCTCGCCCCCGAAGATGATATCGTTCTCGGTAAGATGAGTGGAGAGGAGGCGGGGGACCTCGAATCGGTCGTTCGAGAGCAGGGTGGCGTGGAGGAGAGAGAAGTTGTGGTGCGCACACCCCGCTGGACCATGGATGATACAGATGGCGTCCCGTACCTCTGTGAGCACCGAGAGCGCCCCGGTCAGGGTGCATCCCTCAAACCTGGACGGATTCAAAGGCGAAGGATTCGAGTTCATCCATCTCGAGAGGGGTGGGGATGCTTGTCTCCTGGTTCGCGTAGATCGCGCGTCCCAGTTCCTCGTAGACTGCCGCCTGATCCGATTCAGGGGCGTACTCAACGACTGTCTGCCTGTGCAGCTCAGCGATCTGGACCTCCCGGGACCGAGGGATGTAGGCGATGAGCCGGGAGTTGATCCGGCGGGCGAACTCGGCCACCAGATCCTGTTCGCCCTCGATGTTCTTTGCGTTGCAGATCACCCCGCCGAGCGTACACCTGCTCCGCGCGCGACGCGAGAGACGGGCGATGGCTTTTGCAATGTTGTTTGCCGCGTAGATAGACATCAGTTCCCCGGAGGTGACCAGGTAGATCTCCTGCGCATAGCCCTCGCGCATCGGCATGGCAAACCCGCCGCAGACAACATCCCCGAGGACGTCGTAGACGATCACGTCTCCTTTGAGGGCGTCCAGGCGTTCGAGGAGCTGGAACGTCGCGATGATTCCCCGGCCGGCGCACCCGACACCCGGCTCGGGACCGCCCGCCTCAACGCATCGCACCCCCCGGAAACCCCGGTAGACAACATCGTCGACGGTGATGTTCTCGTCCCCGCGCTCCCTGATGAGGTCGAGCACCGTCGGGATCCAGGTTCCGTGCATCAGCATGCGGGTACTGTCGTGTTTCGGATCGCAGCCGATCTGCAGGATATCAAATCCCTCCCCCGCAAGAGCTGCCGATAAGTTTGCTGCAGTAGTGGATTTCCCGATTCCCCCCTTCCCATAGAGGGCGATCTGTTTCATTATTCCTATTATGCGCTTGCATGGGTAATTAGGTGTCGGGTGGAGTCCGCACCAGATTGTATTATATACATTGCCAAAAAAATTGGGCGATTCTTAGATCATTATTCGCAAAATTTGACCAAAAAATAGAGTACTTTGAAATTATAATTATTATTATTGGTTTTCTATTTATGAAAAAGTATATATTCAACACTTAGAAACTCTTGTTGCGAGACAGAGGAAGAGCGAACCATGGACCCACGATTTCGATCACGGTTGGTTGCGACGATCATCCTCCTGGTCGTCGTCTGTTCGGCCTTCTCGGTGAGCCAGGTCGCTGGATTCCGCCTAGAAAACAGGGATGGAAGCGGCACCGCGGCAGCACTCGCAGAGGCCCTGGTGCTACAGCAGAGCACCAAAATCAGAGAAGAGTTCATCGAGAATCTCACTGTCTACATCGATAGCCAAAATAAAGTATTCGAACAGGACCCCTCCGGGCACGCGCTCGGCCTGTACGTTCCGGAAGAGAACGCCATCTACATCCGCTCAGACCAGCACCCGGAGCGGGCTGATGATGTCTTCACCGAGCAGGTAGGCTATCGGGTCTACCATTCTATGGGATTTAAGAAGAGCAAGGTCTTCCCGACCCTTATCGCGAATCCCGGATCTTACCTGGCACAGGTCAGCCCCCCGGCTGGCGAGGAGAGAGAAGCCGCGCTCTTTGCGAACGCCTTCATGCTCTACCACATATCTCCGGGCCTCCTGAAGGAGGATGCTCCCACGATCTATACCTACATGGATCTGCTCGTAAAGAGCGGCGGAGAC
>LFRN01000108.1 GCA_001512375.1 Candidatus Methanoculleus thermohydrogenotrophicum
GCGTGTGGCAAGGATGATGTCGCGCATGTACTCAAGAACCTTCTCATCGACCCTGACCTCGCTGACGGTTGCGGTCATGGCCTTGACCTCCGCGGGCCCGAGGATCGGGGTGATCCGGTCCTGGTAGATCTTCCAGTCCAGTTCCCCGGCACGTTCGCGTCGCAGGACCTCAAGCTCGTTCTCTGCGTCGAGGTGGGTGAGCACGGCGCTGAACATGAACCGGTCGCGCTGGGCGTCGATGAGCGGGAAGGTCCCCTCGGCGTCGTAGGGGTTCTGGGTGGCGATGGTGAAGTAGGGGTCGGCGAGCGGGTAGGTGATCCCATCGATCGTCGTCTGGCCTTCGCTCATGGCCTCGAGGAGCGCGCTCTGGGTCTTTGGGGTGAGACGGTTGATCTCATCGACCATCAGGAAGTTCGTGAAGATCGGGCCTTTCTGGAGGACGAACTCGCCCTTGTTCCGGTCGTAGATCCGGACGCCGATGATGTCTGCCGGCTGGATATCCACGGCCCCCTGGACCCGCTTGAAGTCGTAGTCTATCAGGCGTGCGATGGTCTTGCAGATGGTGGTCTTGGCTGTCCCCGGGACCCCCTCGATGAGG
>LFRN01000021.1 GCA_001512375.1 Candidatus Methanoculleus thermohydrogenotrophicum
AAGGCAGTCGCAATCATCCTGATCGTCTTCATCCATCTCTATAACTACCTCCTGCACCATCCCATCGCCGGCTGTCACGGCCTCATCGCACTCCTCTCGTTCCTGGCGCTGGCCGGGTTCACGTTCGTATCCGGGTATACGATCCACGCAAACAACAGTGTGATGGGGACCCGGGAGGATGTTATCAGGTTCTACAAAAAACGGGTACTCCGGGTCTACCCGCTCTACCTCATCGCACTGGCAGCGTTCTTCGTCTGCTTCCAGGTGCTCCGGCTCTTTCCGCCGCTGGAACTCTCCCCCGCCGAGTGGGCGATCAACGTCCTCTGTCTGCAGGTGCTGCTGGCACCGGCGTTCACAGACCCGGTCTTCACGCTCTGGTTTGTCGGGTTCATCGTTCCACTCTACCTTCTCTACCCGGCACTCATCATGTTCTCAAGAACAACAAAGGACATTCTCCTCGTCTCCGGATGTATCTTCGCACCTCTGGTGATCCTGCACCTCACCCTCAACATCGTCGATGCCCGCTTCCTCCAGTACTACTTCTTCTTCATAGCAGGTATCATCGCCGCCCGGTCGGGTATCAGGTTTTCCAGGT
>LFRN01000107.1 GCA_001512375.1 Candidatus Methanoculleus thermohydrogenotrophicum
AAGGCAGTCGCAATCATCCTGATCGTCTTCATCCATCTCTATAACTACCTCCTGCACCATCCTATCGCCGGCTGTCACGGCCTCATCGCACTCCTCTCGTTCCTGGCGCTGGCCGGGTTCACGTTCGTATCCGGGTATACGATCCACGCAAACAACAGTGTGATGGGGACCCGGGAGGATGTTATCAGGTTCTACAAAAAACGGGTACTCCGGGTCTACCCGCTCTACCTCATCGCACTGGCAGCGTTCTTCGTCTGCTTCCAGGTGCTCCGGCTCTTTCCGCCGCTGGAACTCTCCTCCGCCGAGTGGGCGATCAACGTCCTCTGTCTGCAGGTGCTGCTGGCACCGGCGTTCACAGACCCGGTCTTCACGCTCTGGTTTGTCGGGTTCATCGTTCCACTCTACCTTCTCTACCCGGCACTCATCATGTTCTCAAGAACAACAAAGGACATTCTCCTCGTCTCCGGATGTATCTTCGCACCTCTGGTGATCCTGCACCTCACCCTCAACATCGTCGATGCCCGCTTCCTCCGGTACTACTTCTTCTTCATAGCAGGTATCATCGCCGCCCGGTCGGGTATCAGGTTTTCCAGGT
>LFRN01000259.1 GCA_001512375.1 Candidatus Methanoculleus thermohydrogenotrophicum
GGAAAGAGAGACACCCCCGCCTCAGAAAAGAGTTCCTCGACCTCGTGCGGCACAACACCTGCTAGGAGCTGTGCCGCAAAGATCGCCTGCGCAGCCATCATGTCAAACACCCTCTCCCACCCGGCGTCGCTGAGGGGGCTGAGGCGGATGGTGACACGGTACGGTCTCGCGGCGGATCCCTGCACCTCTGCCTGCACCTCCCCTCCCCTGATCTCGATACCGATCACCTGCCCCTTCCTTGCATACCGTTTCCCGCGCTGCAGCCGTGAAGCGTTTCCCATCTCCTCGAGCACCTGGATGAATCGTTGCGACCACCACTGCTCGCCGATCGCTCCCCGCTTACTCCGTGCCTTGAGGCCGCCCTTCACCGGCCGCGGGACGGATGGGGGAAACGGGGAGTAGTACCATGGCTCCATTCTTCAGCCCTCCACAGCGTCCCGGCGCAGAGTCAGCAGGTCGCGGAGCTGGTCGGTGGAGAGCGACCCGATCCAGTCCTCTCCTTTCCCGAGGACCTGGTCAGCAAGTACCGTCTTCTCTTCGATCAACATGTCTATCTGTTCTTCAAGCGTTCCCGAGGCGATCATGAGGTGCACCTGGACGTCGCGGGTCTGCCCGATCCTGAAGGCCCGATCGGTCGCCTGGTTCTCGACAGCCGGATTCCACCACCGATCCAGGTGGAAGACGTGGTTGGCTGCTGTCAGGTTCAGCCCCGTGCCCCCGGCCTTCAACGAGAGAAGGAAGAGGGATGGTCCTCCCGGCTGCTGGAACCGCTGCACCATCGCGTCGCGTTTCGCCCGGGGCGTCCGGCCGTGCAGGTAGAGGACGGCAGTGCCGAACCGCTCGCGGAGGTAGTCTTCAAGGAGCGTTCCAAACTCCGCAAACTGTGTGAAGATGAGCGCACGTT
>LFRN01000064.1 GCA_001512375.1 Candidatus Methanoculleus thermohydrogenotrophicum
GCGTCTGCTCAAGCAGAGTTACTTGAGACTTTGAGGGATAGAGTCGATACCGATATGTCTTAAGCATTATGGTATTATATCGTCGCGATGCATAATAAGGTTGTCGATGGACGGCATTCATCCCCCCACTAAAGTAGGGGCCTTCTGCCTGTTTTCTTCGTAAACCGGGCCCCGGGGACCAGATGGTAGAACTGCCCATGCAGGAGGAGGTGATCTTCTTTCCCACGCCCCCCGGCGGCAAGCCGGTCGAACTTCGCGCGCTGTTCCTCGATCCAGGCCGCGTTGTGCTGCAGGAACCCCTCGACGTCGAATGACGGGGGCGCGACCACCCGCAGGGTCCCATCCGGCCGCACCTGGAGCCGGGCAGACCGTACCGCCTTTCGCACAACGGTCGTGGCGGCCGGGATCCTGCCATCCTCGACCCGGTTCATGGCACCAGGTACTTGGAACGGAGGCAGGGAAAAAGCCCGCGATCCAGCACGTACCTATACTTGATGACGACAAAGAAGTACTGGAATGCTTTCGCTCATGAAGAGCGGGAGCAGAGTGTGGTAGCATGGCCAAGAGAGAACTCAAGATCGGCGACATCGCAGACCTCACCGGGCTCTCCGAACGGGATGTCAGGGCGCTCATCCAGGCCTACGACAGTCTCTTTACCTACCGGACCATCGGCCCGGTCAAGATCTTCTCCGGGAACGCGGTCCAGATTGTCAGAGAACTTATCGACCTCTCCAGGAAAGGTCTCACCCCGGAAGAGATCATCGAGGAGGTTCGCTCCGGTGGTGTGTCGGATGCTCCTGAGGAACCGGCGGCTGAGGTCGACTGGACCGGTCTCCAGCTCCCCCCCGGGATGGTGATCGATCTCCAGGTGATGCGGGAGACACTGGCCCGGCAGGAACGTCAGATCGCGCGTCTGGCTGCCGATCTCGAGCGGGAACGGGAAGAGCGAAGGGAAGAGGTTGGCCGGCTCCGACAGACCATCGACGGCCTGCAGGGGCAGCTCGCGGTCGTCGCGGAATGGGTGGACTACTTTGACCTGCAGATAGATGAAATCTCTCTGCCGATGTTTGAGCGGATCCGGAGGGCTTTTGGGAGAGAGACCGACCCTGGACAGCGTACCTGACGCTCCGGTTGACAGGAGATCACGGGGACGCGATCCTCTGGCACGGGCGCAAGATCGCCGAAAACCCATTACGCGTAGGTAATATATGTAGCACTATATAGCAATAAGTATTATAAAATTCAGTAAATTTTAAATAAGATTGCTGCTATTCGGCATGCGAGGTGATCGAGATGGACCAGCAGAAAGTAGCTACGGTACTGACTGTCACCATCCAGGTGCTTGTCATTGCCGGATTTGTTGCCTGCATCGTCGTCGGACCACAGGATCAGCCCTCTCCCATAACCTCGCCGGACGGTGAAACCCGGGATACCGGCGACCGGTCCGGGAGTGTCTCACCGGCCGCGTACGATATCGTCAGCCGCCAGCCGGGGATCTGGCCGGTGGATCCGCTGCCTGATGTCGGCGAGATCGGCCTCTCTGAACCGGACCTCATCCCTTTTCCGGTGCATCCCAGCCCGTCTATCCCATCATGATCTGCACGGCCGTCGGGTACCGGGTCATGATAGCGTACACGATGGGTTTAGCTACCCAGAGCCTCCCGCCCTGCATCCTCCGAAGAGGACTGATCTCTTCCAGACACTGGAGGGCCTGCAGGGCGGCCTCATCAGTGAGGAAGAAACTGTCAGGGACTGTTGAATCGAAGTAGAAGAGGATCGGGACCCGGAGCCGCTCCTGTAATTCTTCGGGGAGGGCCTGCTCCAGCTGGAGAAGGGTCCCACGGTCAAAGTTGTACTCGCCTCCGCCTTTCGTGACGGACGATGGACGCCCCTCTCTCAGGAGATGGGAGAGACGTTTCCGTTCCGCAACAACCCCATCGTTGATCCTGCCGATCTCGAGCCGCATCCATCTCTGGAGGGTCGATTCGTCGCCTGCTGATGGTCTCACTGGCATGTATGTTTCAGGTGATGATCTTTTCTTCCCCGGGCTTCCGGGTATACAAATCAATCTCGCTTATGCGGTATATACCTAGCCCTCGAGGGCTACCAGCGGCGGCAGAGAACCCGGTGCCTTGCCTGTAAAACCCACTGCAATGCGTCTCTTCTCCCGTTCGGGACCTCTCTGCCCGGGCGGAAGTATATACCGCTTGGTTGCGAACCGGCACGCACTGTATGATCTATCACGAGACGTGATTCCTCCATACACCACCAGGACATTCGATTCCCGGGAGCGCTGCCCTGCGCGCTGCTGGTCGCGGCATCACGGTCCTCCTCGTGGTCTCACCAGTAGACGCCACCAGCAGAACTGAGGGGCAACTGGAGTATGACTCTGCTACAGCGGAGATCATTGCCGTGATCGATGATCTGAACTCCAGCACACAACATCCATCCTGCAAGAGATCGCGACACGGGCGTCTGGATCGAACGGAATCCGGGCGCAGGCGAGTATCTCTACACGAGGCTTGCCGGTATACCAGGGCTTGAGGTGAAGTTTCAGGGAGGTGAACTCAAACAACATGATCGCCACGCCCCCGGGAGCGAGAACACCTCCGGCGAGGTTGTGATGATGGTGGAGGCACATTATGACAGCACGTCACGTCTTCGGATCCCGGCCCTGGGCGTATCATCAGGGAGAGCGGAGTGATTGGGTGCAGTAAGACCGGAAGCCGGATGGAGGAGGCATGGTCTCACGCAGCGGCTCATCGTATCCTTGTCTCCGGGATAAATAAGATCGTGCCCACGCCTGATGATGCGCTTCAGCGGTGCCTGGAGTTACGCCCTGGTTTTCGAGGACCAGCGTGCTAGGCGCGTCTACGGATCCCTGGCGTGATCGGGAAGTACGCGATCCCCGGCGACTGGTCCTGGTCCGGGAGCAACCCGGTTACTGAACCGGACAGCTGCGCGCCTTCCGGTCGTCAGCGCTATGTCTCCAGGCGTACGATCTTCGGAGTGAACGGCACCCCGCGGCAGGATTATGCCCGCTCCCCCCTTTTCGAGGTGCGGGCCTGCTCATGATCATAACATCTACCGGTGCATCCGGGAGCTGCGGAGAACCTGCTGCTCCCCGGTCAGACCCTGTGGTGGGTGCGAATGTGGTTATGGCGACGCTTTATCTTCTTTTCCCTACCGGGCCATGTAATATTATCTGACTTCCCGTGTCACCTTTGGGTATATGGAGATTGTAGATATTCTCAACACTACTGCCATTCCATTATCCGAAATTACGCTTGAAAAGGTTGTCCTCGCCGTGATCGTCGCCCTGGTTGGGTGGGTTGTGGTGAAGGTGCTCATCTCCGCCTTCACAAAGGCGCTTTCCCGGGCGTCACACCTGCCTGAACTGGTCACCGAGTTTCTTGTCCGGTTCCTCTCGATCCTCCTCTACGTGATCCTCGTCCTCATCGTCATCGCGACGCTCGGGATCGACGTTTCCTCTGTGGTGCTCGGGCTCTCGGCGGTGATAGGGCTCATCCTCGGCTTCGGCCTCCAGGACACCATAACCAATCTCGCTGCCGGGGTCTGGGTGGCGGCTCTCCGCCCCATCGATAAGGACGAGTTCGTCGAGATCAAGGGCATCTCCGGGAGAGTCATGTCTGTCGGAATCATGGCAACCGAGCTCGTGAAGGCCGACAACACCCTCATCACCATCCCGAACTCCCTCGTCTGGGGGAGCCCGGTGATAAATTCCAGTCGTATGGATACCCGCCGTGTTGAGGTCAAGGTCGGGATCGCCTATGACAGTGACCTTGACCTGGCAATCAGAGTCGCCACCGATCTCATGGCAGCCCACGAGGCGGTACTCCCATCGCCAAAACCAGCGGTCGTCGTCAGTGAACTGGGTGACTCTTCTGTGAACCTCTCCCTGCGGGCGTGGACAGAGACGGCAAACTTCTGGCGGGTGCGGGGGGACCTGACCCGCGATATCGTCAGGGTGTTTAGAGAGGCCGGAGTTGAGATCCCATTCCCACAGGTGGATGTCCACCTGGACAGGAGGGGGTAGACCTCTTCCATTTTTCAGGGTTTTCGGGTTCCGATGGCTCCCTGAACCGGTGAGATCCTCTATGGGATAGGCATCATCCCCATGGTTCGAGGGCACTCAGGCAGGGGTTCTGGCAACCGCTGCTCCTGCTCCCTGGAAAGAGATCGCAGAAGTCCCCACGGCAGCTTGAAGGTTCGACCTTGATGAGACTTATACCAGCGCTTTTCAGCCCTGTACGAGAGATGCAAATAGAATCGTCCCCGTGACACGTCGTGGATGTTTCTGCGGAGCCCCGTAGATTTACCGTTTTCTTTAACTAACCCGAAGTAGCTGGCACTGTCGACAGGCTAGAGATAAATTCCCGGGGGGCGTTAGTACTATAACATTAAGTGTGAACCGCAGGTTGTGCCCGTCAGGCTCTGGTTGCTCGTGCCCTTTCGGGGCCCGGGATCGCCCGCAACCGGTAGATGTCTCCGATGGAGAGAGATGGAGGCCCCCTCCAACCCACCACTACGAGAGGCCGCCGGCCGTCTGCCTGGATGCCAGGGATTTGCGGTTGATACAGGCAGACGCCTGCTCTGCGCATGAGTGAGACCATGAGCGGATCATTGAGGATTTTGTTGATCGGGACGAGTCGCAGTGACGTCCCGAGCATCCAGGAGATGTTCGAGGAGTGCGGACGCGAGGTTGAGTTGATCTACCACGAGCGCCTCGAGGATGGACTTGCTGTGGTATCAGGTGGCGCGGTTGAGGTCGTGCTATTCGACCTGGATCTCCCGGGCAGTCAGGCGGTAGCCGACCTTGATCGCCTTCGGAAAGCGGCGCCCGGGATACCGATCATCGCGATCACGGCGATGGGAGATGAGCAGGCCGCGCTCCATGCGATGCAGCACGGCGCGCAGGACTACCTGGTCAGGGGGAGGATTGATGCGGAACTGCTCTGCCGGTCAGTCAGGTACGCACAGGAGCGGATGCGCACGGAACTCGCGCTCCGGCGCTCGGAGATGATGTACCGGAGGCTGGTCGAAAACCTCAATGAAGGGGTCCTCATGGTGAATGGGACAGGTGTCATCACTTTCGCAAACCCGCGCATGGGAGAGATCCTCGGTTACCCTGCCAGTCACCTGGTCGGGTTGCCGGTCTCTATGTTCCTCGATAAAACAGATAGTATTGATTTTGACGCCAGAAATCCTTTTTCCCGGCAGAAGGGCCAGAGGCAGGAGTTCGAACTGGATCTCCTCCGCAATGACGGCGAGTGCGTCCATGTGCTCGTGGTCATGTCGCCGATCGTCGATGCCGACGGCGCCCCCGGAGGATGTCTTGCCAGTGTACTGGACATCACCGACCGGAAAAGGGCTGAACTCGCGCTCAAGCAGAGCGAACAGAAGTACCGACTCGTTGTGGAGAGCCTCAGCGAAGGGATATGGGTGGTTGACCAGGATGCCCACACAACGTTTGTCAACCCGCGGATGGCTGATATGCTTGGCTATGCCCAGGAAGAGATGATCGGGAGGCCGTTCCACTCGTTTGCCTCTCCCTCCTGCAGTGCCGTGATACAGGATCGCCTGACCTGCCGGAGGGATGGCGTTAGGGAGCGGTATGAGTGCGAGTTCGTCAGGAAGGATGGTGACCGCATCACCGCTCTGCTGATTGCATCGCCATTCGTAGACGACTCCGGTGAGTTCCGGGGCTCGATCGCCGGCGTGATGGACATCACCAAGCGAAAACAGGCGGAAGAAGAGATCCGGATCCGCAACGAACAACTCATGATCCTCAACCAGATCATCAGCGTCTCGGCCACCTCCCTCTCTCTTGCCGAACTCCTGGAGGAATCGCTCGAGAAGACGCTTGAACTGATGGGGTTTCATGTCGGCATCGTCTACATGCTCGATGCTGACCGAAAGCGGGCCCTGCTGCAGCACCAGAGAGGCGTACCGGCGTCATGCTTGTCCCGGAACCGCGTGATCAAGGTCCACCACTGGCCGTTCAACTTCGTATTCGTCGCCGGCCAGCCCCGTTACATAGAGCGCCGTCCTGACCTCAACTCCATCGAGGCAGGCATACTCCAGGAACTCGATGTCACGGCGCTTGCCTGCGTCCCGCTCATCGCAGAAGCGGTTGTTGTCGGAGCGGTCTACGCCGGGAGCCGGACAAAGGATTCGTTCTCACGCGAGGAACGGACGCTGCTTGAGATGATAGGCAAGGAGATCGGGTCTGGTATCCTGAAGGGCATGCTCCACAAAAGGCTGGAGGCGGCGAACCGGGAAGCGAACCTCTATCTGGATATCATGACGCATGACATCAAGAACGCCGAGAATGTCTCGAGTCTCTACGCCGACCTCCTGATCGAGATGCTGGGAGGAGAGGCTGCCCTGTATGTGCGAAAGATCCAGAGCAGCATCCGTAAGAGCGCCGAGATACTTTCGAACGTGACCACAATCCGTCGCATCCATCAGGAGTCGGCTGACCTCGGCCCGGTCGACCTTGATGCCGTCATCAGGGGGGAGATCGCCGCCTTCCCTGATGTTGTGATTGAGTTCGAGGGTACGCCCCGCCAGGTCTGGGCAGATGATCTCCTCCCTGAGGTCTTCGCGAACCTGATCCGCAATGCTGTTAAATTAGGCGGTCCGGAGATCGAGATCACTATCAGGGTGGAGGACTATGATGGTGAGAGCGTGCTGGTCTCTGTTGAGGATACAGGGCTGGGCATACCTGACCCTCTGAAGGGCTCGATCTTTCACCAGTTTGAACGAGGGCGGGCCGCTGGGTGCGGCGACGGGCTCGGGCTCTTTATCGTCCGCACGCTCATCGAGCGCTACGGCGGCGTTATTCGAGCAGAGGATCGGGTGGAAGGGCGACCGGATCTCGGCGCGGCGTTCAGGTTTACCCTCCGTGAGGTGTTCCCCTCCGGGGGTGACGAAGGCGGAGACGGGTGCCCGATTTGGGGGGAGTGCAAGTGAGCGGCGCCCCGGCAGAAACAGTACCCTCCTGTCATCTTCTCGTAAAGCATTTCAGGCGCAGCGTTGCCTCACGCGAAGCCACGAAGACTACAGATCCTCGATGTTCCGCCAGACATGGACGAACCGCTGGAAAGCGGTGTAGTGCCCGAAGATGCCGAATATGACGAGGAGCCATCCGAGGTAGTTTAAGCCATAGATCTCCCCGGGGATCAGGATTGTGAGCACACCGGCGATGATAATCAGCAGCAGACGGTCTGCCCGGCCGAGAATGCCTCCGTAGTACCTGCCGACCCCGACAGCCTGTGCCTGGGTGCCGAGGTACGAGGACATCAAGACCCCGGTCAGGGCGAAGACGCCGATCGGCCAGGGCGCTGCTCCGCCTGCAAAGATTCCGGTGATGATGAAGATATCGGCGTAGCGGTCGATGACATGGTCCAGGAAGTCCCCGCGGGGGCTTGCTATCCCCATGTCCCGGGCGAGCGCTCCGTCAAGCGCGTCGAAGACAGCGTTGAGGGCGACCATGACGACACCAAGCATGACGCCCCCGGCATAGAATGCGATACCCGCAAGTATCGATACAAAAAAGGATGCAACGGAGAGTCCGTTTGGGGTTATCCCGAGTTTTCGGGTCAGGTTCACCACGGGCTGGACAATGCCCTGCACGTGAGGTCTGAACTGGTCCAGTGTCATGCGTTAAGGTCCAGGTAGTCGGTCCAGTCGATGGAGCCGCAGGATGATGGTATTTCTCCCCGGATAAACTGCTCGATCCGGTCTACGCACTCCCCAACGGGGAGGCTGGTTGTATCCACCTCAAAGACGTGCTCGCCTGGGTGTTCTTCAAGTGTCTCGATCAGGATGACGTCGAGAGCTTCTGCCTCGACGTTCTCCCTGATCTTCTCAGAGGGATAGTTCCTGGGGGCCAGGCGTTGCCGCAGGATGTCCGGGCGGCACCTGAGCACCACCACCCGGTCGCAGGGGAGGTAATGCGCGAGATGCCCCTCGACGATCCCGTCGAGGGGCTCAAACTCAGCCGCCCACCGGTCGACGTCCACCACCAGCGTCTGGCGGCAACGGTCCTCCTCGATGATGTAGGGCCGCACCGTATCAGTCGCATGGACGACACGATGGCCCCGTCGTGCGAGTTCGGCCGCGATGGATGTCTTGCCGGTGCCGGGCGTGCCCGTGATGCCCACCATCATAGATTTTTGATCGCCTCGAGGAACCGAACGTTTTCCCAGTCCTCACCGATGCTGACCCTGATGTAGTGGTCGCCGAGCCCGGGGAAGGAGGTGCAGGACCGGACGAGGACGCCCTTTGCCGCAAGCCGTTCAACCGCCTCGTCGCCGGTCAGGGGCGAAACATCGATCATGACGAAGTTTGCATCCGAGGGGAACGTACGGAACGGCACCTCTTCGAGGAACCGGCTTCTCCACCGCCGGACGTGATCGCACGTCTCGCGCACCCGGTCGATGTCGGCGAGAGCCGCGGCCGCTGCCGCGAGGGAGACCGAGGTCAGGGCAAACGGTGTCGCCGCCCGGTGGTAGAAGATCTCCAGCCACTCCGGAACAAACGCGTAGCCGACCCGCATCCCGGCGAGGGCGAAGATCTTCGACATCGTCCGACCGAGGATCAGGTTCTCGTGCCGCCGCATAAGAGGTCGGTAGTCGATACCCGAGAACTCAACGTAGGCGTTGTCGAGGAAGAGCAGCCCCTCCATCCCCTCGAGGATCTCTTCGACCGCCTCAGGCGTGACCGAGTTTCCCGTGGGGTTGTTTGGGGAGCAGAGGAAGGCAAGTTTAGCCCCGCGGCAGGCCTTGGTGAAAGCCGCCGTGTCGACCGAGAAGTCTTCGCGGCGGGGGACGTTCACGACCCGGGCGCCGTGCGCCGTGGCTGCAAGCCCATAGAAGGAGAAGGTCGGGGTCGAGATGACCACTGCCTCTCCGGGCTCGACGATCGTCCGGATAACCGTCTCGATGACGCCGTCCATCCCTGCGCCGGTGACGAATCGGTAGTCGCCGTGGTAGCGCCGGAGCGCTTCAATAAGCCCCTCCGCCCGCGTGTCCGGGTAGCGGTTCGCTGCCTGGAGCGCTCTGCTTGCCGCTTCAATCACGGCGGGCGAAGGCGGGCAGGGGTTCTCGTTGCTTGCGAGGCGGGCCACCCGTTCGATGCCGTGTTCTCGCGCAACATCCTCCGCTGACATGGCGTAGGAGTACCCCCCGGCGCCCGAGAAACATGCTCTAACCAAGCGCTGCATTGATGACACCGACAGCAGTGTCGATCTCCTCGTCCGTGATCACCAGCGGCGGGATCAGCCGGAGGTTCCCGTCGGCGGCACAGTTGACGAGCACCCCGTTCTCGGCACAGGTGTTCTGCACCTCAGGGCACCGCTCGCCGACCGATATGCCGATCATCAAACCGCGGCCCCGTGGGTTGTGGGTGCTGAGTCCCTTCATGAACCGTTCGCCCTTCGCCGGGACGTCGGGGAGGATCTCCTCGATGACGCCGATGGTGGCGAGCGCCGCCGCACAGGCGAGCGGCCCTCCGGCAAAGGTGCTCCCATGTTCGCTCCTCCCAAACTCAAGTCCCTCCCGGGCGACGAGCGCACCGATGGGGAACCCGCTTGCAAGCCCTTTTGCGAGGGTGACGATGTCGGGGGTGACGCCGGTGTGCTGGATGGCAAGCCACTTTCCGGTCCGACCCATCCCGGTCTGCACCTCATCGACGATCATCAGCGCACCGGCATCGTCGCAGATATCCCTGATGCCCCGGAAGAAGCCATCAGGCGGGATCAGGACACCCGCTTCGCCCTGGATAGGCTCGACGAAGACCCCGGCGGTATCCTTATCGACGACCTCAGCAAGGGCGTCCAGGTCACCGTAGTCCACGAAGGTGCAGGGGGGCGAGAGCGGCTCAAACGGCTCCCTGATCGCGGGCTTGTGGGTGATGGCGAGCGATCCGCAGGTCCTGCCATGGAATCCGTGGACGAACGCGACGAACCTCTTTCTACCGGTTCGGATACGGGCGAGTTTTATTGCGCCTTCGTTCGCCTCCGCTCCGGAGTTCGAGAAGAATGCCTTCGAGAGTCCCGTGATCTCAACGAGTCTCTCCGCAAGCTCTGCCTGGTTCGGGACGTAGTAGAGGTTTGAGCAGTGGATCAGCTGGCGGGCCTGGTTGCAGATCGCATCTACCACCGCCGGGTGGCAGTGTCCGGTGCTGCAGACCGCAATGCCTGCCACGCAGTCGATGTATTCTCGTCCCTGGTCGTCCCAGACGCGCGACCCCGCACCGCGGACAATCTTCATCGTCCGGCCGAATGCGGGCATGTAATAACGTGCATCAAGCACCCGTGAATCTTCAGTCATGTCTCTCTCACTCATACTCGATCGTTGCCGGGGGTTTTGGGGTGAGGTCGTAGACCACCCGGGCGACGTCAGGGATCTCTGAGGTGATCCGGGACACCATCCGGGTGAGGGTATCGTAGGGGAGGAGCAGGGGTTCGGCGGTCATGCCGTCCCTGGATTGGATGGCCCGGATCGCAACGATCCAGCCGTGGAGCCTGACGCCTCCCTTCACCCCGGTTCCGAGGCCAAGGAGCGCGGCAAAGCACTGCCAGGGGCAGAACTCTTCCACCAGACACTCCTCGACGATGGCGTTTGCTTCCCGAACGATCGCAATCTTCTCTCTCGTCACTTCCCCGAGCACCCTGACGGCAAGCCCCGGTCCCGGGAAGGGCATCCGGTGCTGGATCTCCGCCGGGAGCCCGAGCCCGCCCGCCACCTCGCGGACCTCGTCCTTGTGGAGGTTGGCAAGCGGCTCGATGACGTCCTTGAACTTGATATCAAGGGGCATGCCGCCCACGTTGTGATGGCTCTTGACGCCCCCCTCGCTCTCGACGCGGTCCGGGTAGATGGTCCCCTGCAGGAGCATCGTCGCACCCGTACGCTTCGCCTCCCGCTCGAAGATCCTGATGAACTTCTCGCCGATGACCTTGCGCTTCTCCTCGGGATCGGTGACTCCTTTGAGGGCCTCAAAGAACTCGTCGCCTGCATCCACGACATGGAGGTTCATATCAGAGAAGAGCGACCGAATCCGCTCGGTCTCTCCTTTTCGCATGAGCCCGGTATCGACGTATATCGGGACGAGCGCATCACCGATGGCCCGGGCAGCGAGCGCCGCACAGACGGACGAGTCCACACCTCCGGAGAGCGCCATCACGACCTTCTCTTCACCCGCAGTCTCTCGTATCTGCCGGATCGCCGCCTCAATGAACTTCTCGACGTTTACCATGGTTGCTATTTTCACCTGGCCCTGGTAGATGCCTTATTCTTCTTGCACGCGCTTACAAAGCCGATGTAGGGCGGGGAGGGGTTTGTCGGGCTCGATTTGAACTCTGGATGGAACTGGGTGGCGAGGTAGAAGGGGTGATCCGGGAGTTCGCAGACCTCCATCCGGCTGCCACAGGTTCCTGTGAAGATGAGACCCCCGTCTTCGAGGTCGCTGATGAAATCGGGGTTCACCTCGTAGCGATGGCGGTGTCGCTCCACGGTCATGGTCGTGCCGTAGAGGTCGGCAACCATCGTACCCTCCTTGAGGGTGACGGTGCAGTTCCCAAGACGCATCGTCCCGCCGAGGTTGGAGATCCCCTCCTGTTCGGGGAGGAGGGCAATGACGTGCGTCCCGGGCCCCACCTCCTCGCTGGTGGCATCAGGGATGCCGAGGACGTGCCGCGCATACTCGACCACCGAGAGCTGGAAGCCGAGGCAGAGGCCAAGGTAGGGTTTCTTGTTCTCGCGCGCATACCGGATCGCCCGAATCTTGCCTTCAACGCCACGCTTGCCGAATCCACCCGGGACCAGGATGCCGTCGACGTCGGCGAGATCCCGGAGGTCAAACATCTCTGCATCCAGCCACCGGATGTTCACCTCGGTAGAGAGCGCTCTTCCGGCGTGCTTGAGCGCCTCTTTGATGGACATATAGACGTCCTCGATCCCGTACTTGCTGATGATAGCGACCGTTACCCGGTTTGTGTACTCCCGCGAGACGATCCGGTACCACTCAGTGTCCGGCTCCCTGTTCTCGATGGCCAGGTAGTCGCAGATGACCTCCGCAAGTCCTTCCTTCTCCAGTTCCATCGGGATCTGGTAGATGTCGGGGACGTCCTTGGCGGAGATCACGGCTTTTACCGGGACGTCGGTGAAGGCGGATATCTTCTTCTTCGTCTGAGGCCCTATCATCTCGCTGCTCCTGCCCACGATGATGTCAGGCTGCAGCCCGAGTTCCCGGAGTGCCTTGACCGAGTGCTGGGTGGGTTTGGTCTTGAGGTTCCCCATGGCGTCCGCAGGAACCAGGGTGACATGGACCAGGACCATATCCTGTGGCGCAAGTTCGGCGTGCATCTGGCGGACCGCCTCCAAAAAAGGCATACTCTCGATGTCGCCGACCGTGCCGCCGACCTCAACCAGACAGATCTCTGCTGTCCTGCCACCGTTGACCTCTTCCTGTGCTGCACGCCTGATGCAGTGCCTGATCTCGTCGGTGATGTGGGGGATGATCTGGACGGTCGCGCCAAGGTAGTCTCCGCGCCGCTCTTTCTCGATGACACTCCGGTAGACCTTCCCTGTCGTGATGTTGTGGATCGATTTAAGGTTGATGTCCAGGAACCGTTCGTAGTTGCCGAGATCGAGGTCGACTTCCGCGCCGTCGGAGAGAACGAAGACCTCACCGTGCTGGGCGGGGTTCATGGTGCCGGCATCAATGTTCAGGTAGGGGTCGATCTTGACCGCTGTTACCTCGTAGCCGCGGTTTTTTAAGATGCGGCCGATGGACGCGGTGGTGATGCCTTTCCCGAGTCCGCTCATGACGCCGCCGGTTACAACGATATACTTCAAACTCTCGTTCCCCTCTGGTTGTTCTAAAGTCTCCACCTTATGTATGTGATCTCTGGTCTTGAGAATGTATTGTTCTGGCAGTTCCTGCAGAATCGCTGTCAGTGGAATGGCGGTTCTAGCAGGGTCTCTGTCATGGTGGGTGTTACCTTGCGATGACCGCAAACGATGCCGACGTCCGGGAAAGGAGGGCTCCGTCTGCCGCGCTCCTGACTTCCCCCTCTGCAAACGCCACCCGGCGTCCTTTCCTGATAACCCTGCCGGTGGCGGTGACTGTCCCGGTATTGACGCCTCTTATGAAACTGGTGTGTTCGTCGATCGTGGCGATCTCTTCGTTATTGGCAAGAAGCGTGTAGAGCGCAAGCGCGATCGCCTCGTCCGCAAGCGCCACGTAGACCCCACCCTGGAGCCATCCAGCGCCGTTGAGCATATCAGGCCGGACATCCATGGTTAGGCGCGCCCGTCCGTCCCCGAATTCGTCTACAACGATACCCATCAGTGTAAAGAAGGGATTGGCGTCCCTTCCGACCCTTTTTATTTCGTCGATGTAGCCCACGCGTTTCACACCTGGTTGCGGGAGATCTTGAGAGCCATCAGGATAAGCGTTACGAATAGGGTGTTTGGGCGTGTGGATGGTTGTTTGTGAAGGATGCCCCCTCACTCAGTCCTCTCCCCCGGTTTGAGGTTACGGGATCCACCGCCGAGCATCCCGGTGATGGGCTCAAACGTCCCGGGCGCCTTGAACTCGAGCGGTACCTCAAGGGCATCGCCGGTGGCCAGTCCGAGCAGGCAACCGCGATACCGGTCGATCAG
>LFRN01000232.1 GCA_001512375.1 Candidatus Methanoculleus thermohydrogenotrophicum
GACCCGCACAACGGCCGGGGGATCGAGGCCGCAAAGGACTTCCAGCGCAGCGGGGGGACGCATATCTTCCTCGTCTCAAAACCCTCCTGGTCGTTCGGGATCGAACCCTCATCGGGTGACGACTATGGCGAGGTCTTTCGCGCGACACTCCGGGTGGCGGAGATGGTCCGGGAGACCGGGCTCGTGGTCTATCCGGTCCTCGGCATCCACCCTGCAGAGATCAGCCGCCTCGCAGAGAGGATGAACCTCGATGAGGCCGCGGGCGTGATGATGGCCGGGCTCGACCTTGCGGCCAATCACATCGAAGAGGGGGAGGCGGTCGCCTTAAAGAGCGGCCGGCCCCACTACGAGGTAGCCCCGGAGGTGCTCGCCGCCTCAAACGCGGTCCTCTTCCACGCCCTCGAACTCGGGGCCGCGTGCGGGTGCGCCGTGCAGCTTCACGCCGAGAGCGGGCCCTGCGCTGACGTCGTCGAGATGGCGGAGCGAGCAGGGATCCCGGTCGAGCGGGTCGTCAAACACTTCGCGATCCCTGATACCCCGCTCGTCCCCTCCCTCATCGCGCGGCACGAGGATATCCCGGCGCTTGCCCGGGCAGGGCGACAGTTCACCATGGAGAGCGACTACATGGACGATAACGAGCGACCCGGCGCGGTGATCGGCCCGCGATCGGTCCCGCGGTTCACGCGCCGCTACCTGGAAGCGGGGCTCATCACTGAGGAGGATGCCTGGCGTATCCACGCTGAGACCCCGTCATGCACCTATGGCGTGGATATC
>LFRN01000176.1 GCA_001512375.1 Candidatus Methanoculleus thermohydrogenotrophicum
AACCAGGTCTTGCCGTGCTTCTGCGAGTTGCAGACCGGACAGTAGACCGCGGTCACGCGGGGCTCACAGGCGAGTAGCCGGGTATCAGCGGCCCGGCACTGCGGGCAGAGCCCTCCATTGCTCGGTGCCCCACAACGGGGGCAGATGTTTGTCAGTATATCCATTATATCCAGAAGATCAGGGCGTGGGGCACACCGCCGACCATGATACAGCCCTCCTCCCTGATGAGCCCCATGGCGAGGGCGAGGGCGACGACGCGCCTCCCGATGATATTGACATTCGTCGCGCTGGAGAGGGCCCGGCTGACCTCCTCTTCGGTGACACGCTCGGTGCCATAGAATCCTCCGGAGATGTGGACCTCCACGTCTCCGTGCATCAGAGTGACACCCAGGAGGTCTGCATCGCAGGCAGCCACCACCTCACCGGCTCCCGGTACGTGGTGCACTTTCAGGTACATCATAGATCCTTTGGGTGGGAGGCTTCAAAAAGGTGCGCTGGTCTACCGGGGAAGAACGATATCCACGCCATAGGTGCATGACGGGGTCTCAGCGTGGATACGCCAGGCATCCTCCTCAG
>LFRN01000063.1:0-13194 GCA_001512375.1 Candidatus Methanoculleus thermohydrogenotrophicum
TCCGATACTTGTAGGCTTGAAGCATACAAAGATTATTTGTTCTTACAACAAGATATAATTTTCGGCAAGCGTGTGACGAAGGGCGGCTCTGCTTTCATCCCCACCCTGAAGGGTGGGGTCTTCCCGCTCCGCCCCCTTCACCCCCGCAAGATAAACTCTCCTCATTTTTCCGGCATTCTGCGCACCTCTGGTACATCCTGCCAGGTTACCAGATTTTTCCAGAGAATTACTGGATCTGCTGATTTTTTGCGCCTCAATGAGGACACTTCCGTCAGGTTTATATGCCGGGCCTATGGGTGCCTCATCGCCTCCAGCATTGAGTTCCTGGTAAAAGAAGGCAGAACTGTGGAGATTGAACAGGGGTTTTCTATCTCAGAATTCCTCGGTTCACCAGGCGTTTCCGGAAACAATCCTGTACCCGGAGAATTCGTCTCCTGACAGATGAGGATTGTTTCCATCCAGATGCAGAGAGGAGCGAAACGGGGTACCTACTGCCCGATCCTTGCGACACTCCATCATTTTGTGAGATCTCGTCTCGGCGTAGAGGGGGTGAGACGGCTCATGCATCTCGTCGGTCCGGGCAAGATTCAAAATATGTGGAATGATCAAAATGAGAGAGGATCTGACAGGCCGCAGGGAGTTGCCATCAAACCCGGAGGGTACTGGTTTGATGACCTCCCGGCAGGATCCACGATGAGTAGTGGCGATTTCATATTATCAACAATCATGAATTCCCCTTCTCGTACGATCCATTTTACGGTTTTATTCTACCAGAATCCAGGATCAGGTCCAGGAATGAATGTACTTCTGGCAGGGGAGAGTTCTTTGGGATTGTGATCGCGAAATCCGGCGGCAAAACCAGGATAGATGCCCGGTGGGTTTTGGAGGGGGTTATTTATATACGGTAACAGCAATCTACCTCCTATGACAGGCGAGGACTCAAATCCACCGGTGTTCTGCCTGGGGTTCGACATCCATTATCCCTGCCGAGTCAATCCCAGATTTCGACCAGATACGGTGAAAGGGAAGAAAAACCTGAAGAAAAGTTACTTCGACCCTGATATGAAGGAAGGCCTGGGACGCACCATCGACCGCTCTTTTCATCCGGCGACGGAGATCCTCCTTGACCTCCTCGATGAGGGGTTTAGATGCTCTGTTAGCATCTCTGGGGTGGTGCTGGAGCACCTGGAAAAATGGTACCCTGATACGCTTGAACTGTTATCTTGCGCGGCAACCCATGAGAATGTCGAAGTTCTCGCGCAGACCTACTACCATAGCATCGCCGGCCTGTTTGCCGACTCGCAGGAGTTCGTGGATGAAATCCTCATGCACCGCGATCTCATGAACGACCTCTTCGGGGTCGTGCCGACGACGTTTGTGCATACCGACTACCCGATCACCCCCGCCACCGCTGATGCCCTGGTGAGATCCGGGATCAGGACGGCGATCATCGAAGGAACTGCTGCAGAGGGCGACCCGAACCACACCTATACCTACCGGGGACTCCCGGTCCTCGTCACCCACTGCGACCTCGCCGATGACATCGCTGTGCGGTTCCCGTGGCGGGAGTGGGACAGGTGGCCGCTCACGGCAGACCAATACGCGGAGTGGATCTCGGTATCCCCCGGCGAATCCATCACACTCCTCCTCGATTATCGGATCTTTGGGGACATCATCGGCCCCGAGACCGGCATCCTCGAGTTCCTGCGTGCGCTCCCCTCCGCCCTCGCCGATGTGGGGGTCAGGACCGTGCATCCCTCAGACGCCGCTCAGAACCCCCCGCACGGCGATATCGAGGAGACCACCGGACCGACCGGCCCGGGCAACTCCCTGGGCTACCAGAGAACCATCCTGCAGCAGTCCGCCATCGATGCGCTCGAAGATGCCGGGAGCCTGGTTGCAGACCTGGAGATCTGGCGCCACCTTCTCGACACCGATCACATCCGCCGGATGGCGATGCGCTCAACCCCGTGCGGGAGACCGCTCCACGCTGTCAGCCACCAGGCGACCTACAACTACTTTGCTGCCTTCATGCGGGTCCTCTCGCACCTCGAAGAGCGGTCTGCATCCAGCGCACGGTCGCGGAGAGCTGTACTCTCGCTGCGCTGTGTCCCTCCTGAGTTCGCGTTCTCCTTCTCGTCATACGACCGGCCGGCCGGCTACGCCGCACACAGTCTTCGGGAATTTGCAAACATGCTCGAGTTTGCCCCGGATGACGTCATCCAGTACCATGTAGAGCGGGGGGACTTTTCGCGGTGGATCGACCAGGTCATTGGTGACACGAAACTCGCAAAGGAGATCCGGGATATTGAGGACCGCACCAGGCTTAAGGCGGCGGTTCAAGAGAGGATTGATAGCCTATGGAAACGCTTAAGATAGCATTCTTCTGCTGGGAGGCGCTCCATTCCTCGTTCAAGGTAGGCGGGCTTGCCCCGGCGGCGACCCATCTCGCCGAACACCTCGCGGCGAAGGGCCACGAGGTCCATTACTTCACACGAGGAACGCCCGGGGATCCGACCGAGATCAAAAACGTCCACTACCACTACTGCCTGCCTTACGGTGACAACATCGTCGAGTACTGCAGGACCATGAGCAACATGCTTGTGGATGCCTTCCGCGCCTGCGACACCCCGGCGTTCGATATTCTCCACTTCCACGACTGGCATCTCGTCGAGGCGATGCACATCCTCCGCGACCGAAACACCATCCTCTCCTTCCACTCCACCGAGTACGGGCGGCACGGCGGGAACTTCGGCGACTGGTGGGAGTTCAGAGAGATATCAGGCAAGGAGTGGTACGGGGGCTACATCGCAAAGGCGGTCACAACCGTCTCGAATACGACAAAGACCGAGGTGATGTGGCTCTACAACGTCCCCGAGTGGAAGGTCACCGTCGTCCCGAACGGGATCGACCCCGAGCCTTTTTATGTCAAGCTCGACCCGGGCGAGGTGAAGATGCAATACGGCATCCATCCGCTCGCGCCCCTCGTCCTCTTTGTCGGGCGCCTCACCTACCAGAAGGGCCCCGACCTTCTGGTCCAGGCCGTACCCGGGATCCTCTCCAAACGCTGGGACGTGCAGTTCATTCTCGCCGGTACCGGGGATATGCGTAGATACCTGGAGGATATGGCGCGCGGCCTGCCGGTGCAGTTCCCCGGCTACGTCTCTGACCCCGAACACATCCGGCTCCTGAACGCCTGCGATCTCGTCGCCATACCGAGCAGGAACGAACCCTTTGGTCTCGTCCTCACCGAGGCCTGGAGCGCGGAGCGCTGTGTCGTCGCGACCGATGTCGGGGGACTCTCCGAGAACATCGACAACTACGTAAACGGGATCAAGGTCCCCGTCCGCCCTGAATCGATCGCCTGGGGGATCAGCCATCTCATCGACGACCCTGCCTACATGCAGAAACTCGGGAGGGCCGGCCGCAAGAAGGTGATGGAGAAGTTCAGGTGGGACGTCGTCACTGAGAAGATGCTCGGTGTCTACAGAAAAGTTCTCTCCAGTGGCACGTGATCCGGGGGTGGGAACCATGCAGCAAGCGCTACCAGATATCACAAAGACCAGGAGTCTCATCACTGACTACGACGTTTACCTCTTCAGGCAGGGGAACCACTTCCGCCTGTACGAGAAACTGGGATCGCATCCTGCCGTCCTCGACGGCACGAAAGGAACATTCTTTGCAGTCTGGGCACCAAACGCCGCTGAGGTCTCGGTCATCGGGGATTTCAACGGGTGGGAGGGGGGCAAAGACCCGCTCAGGTTCCGGAGTGACGGCTCAGGCATCTGGGAGGGGTTTATCCCGGGAATTGGCCACGGGGCGCTCTACAAGTACCACATCGAGAGCAGGTACAACGACTACTCTGTGGAGAAGGGCGACCCCTTTGCGCACTACTGGGAGATCCCGCCAAAGACCGCATCCATCATCTGGGACCTCTCCTTCATCTGGCGCGACCGGGCGTGGATGCAGAGGCGTGAGGAGGACAACTCCCCGGATGCCCCGATATCCATCTACGAGGTGCACCTCGGTTCGTGGCGGAAGGTGCCTGAGGAGGGGAACCGGTCGCTGAACTACCCGGAGGCCGCAGAAGAACTCGCCGACCACATGCTTGATGCCGCGTTCACCCACGTGGAGCTCCTCCCGATTATGGAGCACCCGCTCTACGCCTCCTGGGGCTACCAGACACTCGGCTACTTTGCCCCGACGAGCAGGTACGGCACCCCCCAGGACTTCATGCGCTTCATCAACTACCTTCACCAGCGTGGTATCGGGGTGATCCTCGACTGGGTTCCGTCCCATTTCCCGGCAGACGGTTACGGGCTCTCCTACTTCGATGGCACCCACCTCTACGAGCACGCTCTTCCCGGCCAACGCTACCACCCTGAGTGGAAGAGTTACATCTTCAACCTTGGGAGAAACGAGGTCAGGTCGTTCCTTATCAGCAGTGCCCTCTTCTGGCTTGAACTCTACCACGCAGATGGGCTGCGGGTGGATGCAGTCTCCTCGATGCTCTACCTTGACTACGCGCGGAGCGTGGGGGAGTGGATGCCCAACGTCTACGGCGGGAGAGAGAACCTGGAGGCGATAACGTTCCTTCGGAAGGTGAACGATGTGGTCCACGCCAACTTCCCGGATACCCTCGTCATCGCCGAGGAGGCGACCTCCTGGCCGGGGGTGACCGCCCCGACCGCGACCGGGGGGCTCGGGTTTGACCTGAAGTGGAACATGGGCTGGATGCATGACACCCTGAACTACTTCGCGCTCGACCCGGTCTTCCGGAAGTACCGGCTCGACCTTCTCACGTTCAGCATCTGGTATGCATTCAGTGAGCGCTACGTCCTCCCCCTCTCGCACGATGAGGTCGTCCACGGAAAGAGTTCGCTTGTCGGGAAGATGCCCGGCGATGAGTGGCAGAAGCGGGCAAACCTCCGCCTCCTCCTGGGGTACATGTTCACACACCCGGGCAAGAAACTCCTCTTCATGGGGGGCGAGTTCGGGCAGTGGTCTGAGTGGAGTCACGATGCCGGGCTTGAGTGGCACCTCCTGCAATACCCTCCCCACCGGGGGATCCTCCAGTGGGTCGGCGACCTGAACCGCCTCTACCGCCGCCTGCCCGAACTCCACGAACGGGACGCCGACCCGGAGGGTTTTGAGTGGGTCGACTTCTCGGACGTGGAGAAGAGCATCATCTCCTACCTGCGGCGGGGGCATACAGCCGACGAGGTCGTCCTCGTTGCCTGCAACTGCACCCCGGTGCCACGTTACGGCTACCGGGTCGGCGTCCCGTTCGGGGGGTTCTGGGAGGAGTTGCTCAACAGCGATGCGGTCGAGTATGGCGGAAGTGGTGTCGGGAACATGGGCGGGGTGGAGGCGGATCGGGTTCCGGCGCACGGCCGGCGGTGTTCGATCTCGCTCACCCTGCCCCCCCTCGGGATGGTCATCCTCGCGCCGGAAGGGGTGTGACCGGTGGACCGCGCTGTCTGCATTCACGGCCACTTCTACCAGCCCCCAAGGGAGAACCCCTGGCTTGAGGAGGTCGAGGTCCAGCGGTCTGCCGCCCCCTACCATGACTGGAACGAACGGGTGGCAGCAGAGTGTTACGGCCCGAACACTGCCGCACGCATCCTTGATCCGGAGGGGATGATCGCGGGGGTCACAAACATCTATGGAAAGATCAGTTTCACAGCCGCACCGACGCTCCTCTCGTGGCTGGAGCGGCACCAACCCGGGATCTACGAGGCTATCCTGGATGCCGACCGGGAGAGCAGGGAGCGCTACGCCGGCCACGGCTCAGCGATCGCCTCCTGTTACAACCACCTCATCATGCCGCTTGCGACCAGGCAGGATAAACAGACCCAGATCGCTTGGGGGGTCCGCGACTTTGTAGCAAGGTTCGGCAGGGAGCCTGAAGGGATGTGGCTCCCTGAGACAGCGGTCGATATCGAGTCGCTGGACCTGATGGCTGAGGCCGGGATCAGGTTCACGATCCTCGCCCCCCATCAGGCCGCGAAGGTGCGGGCGATCAGGACTGAAGGCTGGACCGATGTCTCTGGCGGCCGGGTTGAGACACGGATGCCCTATCTCTGCCGCCTCCCCTCGGGCGGCAGCATCGTTGTCTTCTTCTACAACGGGAGGGTGGCCCGCGAGGTGGCGTTCGGCGACCTCCTCTCAGACGGGCGGCGGTTCGCCAGACGGCTGCTCGGGACCTTCTCCCGGGAAGGGAAGCGCCCGGAACTTGTGCATATCGCGACCGACGGGGAGACCTACGGCCACCATCACAAGTTCGGAGAGATGGCGCTTGCCTACTGCCTCCGCGCAATCGAGGCGCGGGACGATGTACGCCTCACGGTCTATGGTGAGTACCTTGCCGCCCACCCGCCCACGCACGAGGTCGTCATCCAGGAGGGGACGTCCTGGAGCTGCACCCACGGACTCGGGCGCTGGCAGCAGGAGTGCGGGTGCCACAGCGGGGCACATCCCGGGTGGTCACAGACCTGGCGCGAACCGCTCAGGGAGGCGATCGTCATGGTCAGGGATACCCTTGCCCCCAGGTCCGCGGAGGCGCTCGCGGCCCATCTCCGCGATCCCGCGGAGGCGCGGAATGATGCCGTGAGTCTCGTCCTCGGCCGGTGGTCCGACGAGGTCACAGAGAAGTTCTTCTCCCGGCACGCGCTCAACGATCCTGTCTCTGATGAGCGGCAGCGGGTCTTAGCGCTCCTCGAGATGGAGCGGCAGGCGATGATGATGCAGACGAGTTGCGGCTGGTTCTTCGACGATATCACGGAGCCCGGGAGCGTCCAGGTGATGCGCCACGCAGGCCGCGCGATGGACCTTGCCAGGCGGGTCCTCGGGCTTGACCTTGAGCCCGCGTTCGTAGAGATCCTCGAGCAGGCCCCGGTAAACGATCCTGAGTACGCGACCGGTGCTGCGGTCTACGAGGCCATGGTCAGGCCGGCGGCGGTGGACCTTGCCAGGGTTGGAGCCAGGGTCGCCCTCTACGAGCTCTTCGGGCTTGAACCGCCAGCGATGTATGTTGTCGGGGGGGACTGGCGCTACCGGCTGGAGGATGGTGACCGGCGCGGTCTTGCCGGGACTGTCCATCTGCGGTCCCGGGTGACGGGCGAGGAGGCGTTCTACGATCTGGTCGCGCTCTTTGCCGGGATGGATCGGGTCACCCTCGGCGTGCGCGAGCCAGGCGGTGATGAGGCGCTCCGGGTGGCATGGGAGGAGGTGGGGGATTCTGCTACCATCGAGGCTTTCTCCCTGGTCTACACCCCGTCAGATCTCTCAGACGAGGAGCGGTGGGTAATCGCCCGCCGGATTCTCCCCGGCATCGGAGAAGTCGTCTCTGCGGTCTACCGCGATGCAGCGGCGCTGATCAGAGTGGTCGAGGACCTCGAGATCCCCGCGCCCGGGGCCGTCACCCTGCTCCTCGAACACGCCTGCAACGAGCGTCTCTGCGCGATGCTCGAAGAAGGGTGTAGTGACCCTGACCGGTTCAAGGCGCTCGCCGAAGGGATGAGGGCAAAGAACCTCAGGCCTGATCTTGCGGCCCTCGGGGATGCGGCGAGCAGGCGGATCAGACTCTTGACCAGGGAGGCGGCGGCCTGGCCCGGTGACCCGGTCCCGCTCGAGGAGGTTGTCCGCATCGTCCGGTGTGCAAAGGTATTTCCGCTGTCACTCTCCTTATGGGAGAGCCAGAATGCCGTAATCAGGATGCGCGGGTATTATGAGGAGATGCGACGGCGTGCCAGCGAAGGTGATGGGGATGCAGAACGGTGGGCGGGAGCTTTCAGGGTGGCGGCGGCGTGCCTGGGTGTGAGGGCGACGTGAGGAGGTGTGTGCCATGAACTGGCGGGGCAGCGGAATTCTCCTCCATATCACGTCACTGCCGTCGGCGTATGGCATCGGCGATCTTGGCCCGACGGCGCACCGGTTCGTGGATCTCCTTGCCGACGCCGGGCAGCGCTACTGGCAGATCCTCCCCCTCAACCCGACATGCCCGAGTTTCGGCAACTCGCCCTACCAGAGCACCTCGGTGTTTGCCGGGAACACCTGGCTCATCAGCCCTGAGCAGATGGTCATCGACGGTCTCCTCGCACCTGAGGATATCAGGGATCCGCCCGCCTTCCCGAAGGACCGGGTGGACTACCAGGCGGTCATGGATTATAAGAATAACCTCTTCAACCGGGCGTTTGAGCGGTTTAAGGAATGGGGTCCAGACTTTCGCTACAAGGAGTTTGTAGCCGAGAATGTCTCGTGGCTTGATGATTACGCAATCTTTGTCACCCTCAAGGAACGGTTCGGGGGGAAGGTCTGGAGCGACTGGCCGCCCGATATCAGGGACAGGCACCAGGGTGCCCTGCATACCTACGGGACAGAACTTGCGGACTGGATCCAGAGAGAGAAGTTCCTCCAGTATGTGTTTGACCGCCAGTGGGGGGCGTTGAAGAACCACTGCCGCTCAAGGCACCTCCAGATCATCGGAGATCTCCCGGTCTACCCCACTTACGACAGCGCTGACCTCTGGACAAACCCTGACCTCTTCAAACTGGATGAGCAGAAGAGACCGGCCGTTGTCGGGGGTGTCCCCCCGGATGCCTTCAGCGCGACCGGGCAGCTCTGGGGAAACCCGGTCTACAACTGGGAGGCGCACCAGAAGCAGGGGTTTTCGTGGTGGATGAGCAGGATCGACCGCGCCCTCGCCCTCGTCGACCGGGTGCGCCTCGACCACTTTCGGGGGTTTGTGCGGTACTGGGAGGTGCCGACCGGGGGGACGACCGCAGAGAACGGGCGCTGGGTCGATGCCCCCGGCAGGGACTTCTTTACCCTGCTTGCCCGGAGCAGGCCGTGTCTTCCCATCATCGCTGAGGATCTCGGCTACATCACTGCAGACGTCCACGAGATGATGGCTGATTTTGGGTTTCCGGGGATGAAGGTCCTGATCTTTGGTTTCGCCGGCGATGTCGCGCGAAACCCGCACGCGCCCCATAACATCCAGCAGGGATGCGTCGCCTACACGGGGACACACGACAACAACACGGTCAGGGGGTGGTTTGAGAACGAGGTCTCGAGCGACCAGAGGAACCTCATATTCCGCTACATCGGGGGTTCGTTCGGCGCTGACAACGCGCACCGGATCTTCATCCGCCTGGCGATGCTCTCTCCCGCCGAGACCGTGATCGTTCCGATGCAGGATATCCTCGGTCTCGGCGCAGAGGCGCGGATGAACCGACCGGGCACGTCCGGGGGGAACTGGGAGTGGCGGCTCCTGCCGGAGCAGATGGAGGATCTGGTTATGCGGGAGTTCTCTGAGATTACCGGGCTCTATGGGAGGAAGTGAGGAGGGTCTCGTTCGGGGATTCCCGGGTGTGGCCCGGGATGCAAGTGGAGGACCCAACGCGGTATATCAATCCCGGTCCAGGACGAGCCCGCAGCTGGGCAGGAGCCGGGTCTTTTTGACGATAGAGCAGTGCTGTGATCCGTTTCCAGGTGAGCGTGATGGATATTCTGGAGGCGGGAACGGCCTGACCGGTGGATGGGGCCGTATCCCGCCATTGAAATGACGGGAATTAGCCCTGTCTGTACGAAAAGGACCCCTGATTTTCATCGGTCGAGCCTGTGGCCGAACGCGGCCTCATATAATTTTGCTCCTGATATCCTGCCGTGAACTACGCCCCTGCTCTCTAAAGGCTACGAAAACTCTATTTTTTCATTTATCTCGCATTGTAGGGAAAATACGTAGGCATATATAATAATAAACACGGACTGTATACTACTAGAAAAGGGGATAAGATCTCATGGAGGACTTCATACACGACCAGTTTACCCACGTTCCGGAGCGAATCTCCGGACTTGTTGACCTCGCATACAACCTCTGGTGGAGCTGGAACCCGGAAGCCCAGGTACTCTTCAAACAGGTGAACCGGGAAGCCTGGAAGGAGAGCATCCATAACCCGGTCCGGATGCTCCGCGAAATACCTATTGCGTTCCTGAAAGAGGCGGCGGAGAACCCTGCCTATCTCCGCCGCTATGATGTCATCATGCGCCGGTTCACGAAGTACATGAACGCTACCGGGACCTGGTTCTCTGCAGAGTACCCGAACCATCGCTCACTCACGATCGCCTACTTCTCGGCTGAGTACGGGCTTCACCACTCGCTTCCCATCTATGCAGGCGGGCTCGGATTCCTCGCCGGCGACCACCTCAAAGAGGCGAGCGACCTTGGTCTCCCGATGGTTGCTGTCGGATTCATGTACTCGCAGGGCTACCTGCGCCAGGTGATCAACCACGAGGGGTGGCAGCTGGATATCAACGAACCGCTCGACCCTGATGCAGCACCCGTCACCCGGGTGCTCGATTCGGCCGGCGAACACCTGGTGGTTCAGGTCCCGCACATCGACCCGCCCATCTACGTCGCCGTCTGGAAGGTTCAGGTCGGCAGGGTGCCGCTCTACCTCCTGGACACTAATATCGACTGCAACGAACCCCAGAACCGGGGGATATCCTCCCGACTCTACACGGGAGACCTGGAGCAGCGTCTCAGGCAGGAGATCGTGCTCGGCATCGGCGGCAGGAAGGTGCTCCACGTCCTCGGCGCTGATTATTCGGCAGTGCACCTCAACGAAGGTCATCCGGCGTTTGCACTGCTTGAGCGGATCCGCGAGCGGGTCGTCGAGCGGGGCATGGAGTTTGATGAGGCACTTGAGCAGGTGCGGGCGACGTCGGTCTTCACCACGCATACACCCGTCCCTGCAGGGCATGATATCTTCCCGTACGACCTCATCGACCGCTACTTCAAGGCCTACTACCCGGCGCTCGGCATTGATCGCGACGAGTTCCTGCAGCTCGGCGTCCACCCGCAGAACCCTGAAGCGGGCTTCAACATGACTGCGTTCGCCCTGCGTGCATCAGGGCACCATAACGCCGTCTCACGTGTGCACGGAACTGTCACCAGACAGATGTGGAGGTGCCTCTGGCCCGGGACTCCCGAGACGATGGTGCCCATCGACCACGTCACGAACGGCATTCATCTGCCGACCTGGCTGAACCACCGTATGAAGGACCTCTATGATCGGCACATCGGGCCGACCTGCCCGAACTGGGTCTCTGAGCATGACGACCCGTCGATATGGGAACTCATCGACGAGATCCCGGATGCCGAACTCTGGTACGTCCACACCTGGCTGAAGGCGAAACTCTTCAACCGGATCAGGGAACAGGAGAGGATCAAGTGGGCAGCGCAGCGCCCTGGTCGGGTGCTGGATCCGGCGACCGGTGGTGCGTACCTCAACCCTGATGCCCTCACGATCGGGTTTGCCCGGCGGTTCTCGACCTACAAACGGGCGCACCTCATCTTTGAGGACCCGGAAAGGCTGAAACGCATCCTGAACAACCGGTGGTATCCTGTCCAGATCATCTTTGCCGGCAAGGCCCACCCGGCGGACAACGAAGGGAAACAACTGCTCCAGAGGATTTACCGCTACACACAGCAGCCCGAGTTCGGGGGACGGATCGCTTTTGTTGAGGATTACGGCGAGAAAGTGGCCCAGTACCTGGTGCATGGTGTCGACGTCTGGTTGAACAACCCGCTGCCCCCGATGGAGGCGAGCGGCACGAGCGGTATGAAGGCAGCACTGAACGGGGTGCTGAACCTCTCCATCCTTGACGGGTGGTGGGTCGAGGGATACAATGGCAGGAACGGCTGGGCGTTCGGGAGCGAGACTGCGGCGCGCAACGGAAGGGATCCCATTGATGCTGCGGCTATCTACAACCTCCTGGAGAAGGAGGTCGTCCCGCTCTACTACGACCGTTCTGTCGGCAACATCCCCCACGGCTGGGTGAAGATGATGAAGGAGTCGATCAAGAGCAACGCCCCCAGGTTCTCGGCCCGCAGGATGGTGAAGGAGTACGTGGCCAAGTACTACCCGCTCCTCCTGAGGGCCGCTGATGCGGAGTATGCCAGGATTATGGCAGTGTCAAAACCCCCGGCACCGGCATGGGAACCGCGGGTGCCCGGGGAGGCAGAAGAGGGGAGCGAGTAAGACCTTCCTCCCGTTTTTCTGCGGGACCAGAGATACCTTTTTTTGAAGACGCCCCCGGTTCAGGTAATGAGGACCACTGACCGTCAGCCCATCACATCCTCCGCCGGCAGGGAGGCCCCGCCGGATCCGGCCGCGCTGCTATCCCGGTGAAACAGCCTTCGCGTCACGGCTGTTTTCATCGATCGGCGCGGAAAGTCCCGGAAAAAGCATGGGGATGACCGGTATCACACTCTCGCGAGAGAAGAGGTGCCAGAAGTTGCCGGACCTACCTTCGTTGCCAGGTACCCGCGGGTAACCAACACATTGATACAGGGTGCGCGACAGTGGTTAGTGACCATGCGCAGTTTCGTCAGGATCCTGTATACCGGGGGCTGGAGGTCCACCTGATGACCCTCGTGATCGCGTTCATCGGAAGAGAGGGTGCCGTGATGGCAGGGGATATGCGGGAGATCACGTTCCAGGGGGACAGCTCCCGTATCGAGGAACTGGAACGCGAGCTCTATAGTGGATCGATCGTCTCTGATGAGGAACTCAAAGAGCGGGCAAGCGAGATCGGGGTGACGATCCGGGTCAGGGACGACAAGGCCAAAGTTTCACAGCGAGATGGGCTGCTCATCGGCGAGGTGACTGAGGTCGATAGAGCGGGGGTCCGGAAAAAGAGGCTCTATGCCACGAAAGGAAGTTACGCGATCGCTGAGGTTATCGATTCCCGGTTACGGGTGACCCACAGGGGTGGCGCCAGCAACTTTGTGGTGCTCGGAAACAGTATCACAAAACAGATCGCCAATCAGTGTATCCAGGGGGCATGGGATGGAGGGACTGTCCCGGATGCTATGCGGGTCATCATACTCATCATGCAGGTAGCAGCGAGCATGACAGCCTCGGTGAGCAGAACGTTCATCCTGGTCCATACAGATCTCGCGGCCGATCTCGGCAGCGCTATAGAGCAGGATTCCGGGGAGTGACTCCCTACTTTCGTCGGGGTATCCGGGGTGGTTCATCCCCAATCTCGGTATACCGATCCCGGTCCAGGACGAGCCCACAGCGTGGGCAGGAGCCAGGTCTTTTTGACGATAGAGCAGTGCTTGTGATCGTGATAGATATCCTGGAGGCGAGAACGGCCTTAGCCGGTGGATGGGCTGTAGCCCGT
>LFRN01000063.1:13228-13588 GCA_001512375.1 Candidatus Methanoculleus thermohydrogenotrophicum
TGCCTCTCGAGCCAGTCCACCTGCGCCCTGACGTAGCGGTAGACGATGTCACATTTTTCGTCCTGGAAACTCCAGGGAACGACAATGAGGAGATCCCCTTCGCGTATCCAGAGACGTTTCTTGATCTTGCCCTTGATCCGCCCGATACGTGTCACGCCGTCCTCGCAGCGGACCCGTATATGGTTTGCCCCAAGCATCAGATCTGCCCGGGCAAACATCTCCCGTTTTTGTCTTTTTGGTAGTCGTACTCGTACTATCTCTTCGCTTCCGCTTTTTTGTGATCTTCTTCTATTACTCAGTTAATCAACTCCATGGCAGGCGATTGACACCGGCCCTGCCTGTAGTATGTTTTGTCAGTGT
>LFRN01000063.1:13655-17260 GCA_001512375.1 Candidatus Methanoculleus thermohydrogenotrophicum
GTCACCATCACCGCGCGGAGACCGCCGGGGTTTCAAACGAGGGGTAGGCACATGTTCCAGAAATTTTTCACCAGGGGTGTTTTCCCGCAGACACACAACCCGCGGCTGACGTCGCACATGCCTGGAGGGGTCAGGAGTGACCGGTGGGTCTGTCGTGCAGGACAGATCAAAACAGGTAGTGCATAGATTCCTGGACCCTGGAGCCCCTGTCCTGGTTCTGCCCCTCCACCGATGGGGGCGGAGTGGGGGACAGAAGAAGACAGTTCCGTGAACCCCCCACCCTGTCAGAGGGAACCTGCGAGTATCAAAGCCGGTCCAGTGCTCACTTTCTTTGAGTGTACGGGGAATTGGGAACCGATGCAGTAGTTGCTAGCATGGCTCCACCCCGAGAGGGGGTGGAATCTGCCGCACGATTGCGATCTCCCCTTAGAGACAGGGGGAATGTCCGGGATGGAGGGGGTGAGCGTGAACTACCCCGCACCTGTTGGCCGGGGTCTTCCCGCTCATGCCGCCGCGAACCCCGTGGTAATTGCAGTCAGATGTGCGCTCCAGGCCATATGGCTACTACCTCTGGATCGCTGCCGGGGTTTCGGCCGAAGGCTAGTTAAGGTTTGAACACAGATGTGTGAAGAGGATCTTTGAATGGAAAGCACTAAGCTGTACGTCGGAAACCTCACCTACTCGGTAAATGAGGAGCAGTTGAAAGAACTATTCTCTCAGTATGGGACGGTGAACGACGTCAGAGTCATTGAACGTAAAGGCTTCGGGTTTGTTGAGATGTCCAGCCCCGAAGAGGCTGAGAATGCAAAAGAAGCCCTGAACAATACCGTATTCGAAGGTCGCACCTTAAGGGTCGAAGAGGCCCGGCCTCAGAGACCGAGGAGCGATTTCCGCAGGTATTAAGTACCTGGCTGGCTGAACAGCAACCCGAACGCCTCTTTTTTGGAGGGTCAGAGTCAGGAACCTCCATCTCTGATCGACCCGGTATGCACAATAATCTGTGTTGTTTCCTGTTGTCACCATCCTGTACGACACGGAATGCGGAGAATATGCGCAAAAACGGTCAACCGCCCGGCTCTCATGCGATTGGGGCTTCCTGGCCTCTGCGAGTCGGCCCTGAGCAAGCTGTATGAAGCTCACCTGCTCTTCGTGCAGGTGGAGACTGTGGTGGGAATCACGCCAGAGGAGAGGGGATTTTCTTCCCCGGGTCTGCGTTCATGGTCGCACCGCGGTTGCCCGGGAACACAAGGGTCCGGGAGGGTAACCTTTAAGCCGTCTCACTCACCCGGAGGGGTACCCAAAGATCATCCCGGGAGGGTATAAGTCCCGGAGAGTGTTGGGGAGATGACCCTGTAATGGCGGATGAACGTATTCACGCGCTTCCGGCGATCCGGCGGTGGCTTGGAAATCCGGTTGCGCGTGCTATCCTCAGGTTTATTGCCCGGGACGACGACTGTGGAGATCGCCTCACAAACGCGATACGGTTCTACCTCGATCCGACGACCGATGACCTGTGCTGGAAGTGCAGGCTCATGGGTCGTGTGGTGGGGCATACCCTCCATCGAAGCAGCGCCTTCTTCGGGGTTAGCGAAGACGATATCAGGAGCGGGCTTGCGGAGACAGTCTTTCGGCGAGGGTTGGAGAACGTGCTTGAAGGGATCGCCCGGTATGGCGTCACCATGCCCCAGATCGTGAACGCCCCCTTTATGGTCGTCTGGGACTTCACTCACCGTTGCAACCTCAGGTGCGTCCACTGCTACCAGGATGCGCAGAAAGCCCTCCCCCACGAGATCGATACCGGAGAGGCAAAACGCCTCATCGAGGAACTCGCGGATGCAGGTGTGGTGGTCATCGCCTTCTCGGGAGGGGAGCCTCTGATGCGGAAGGACTTCTTTGAGGTGGCCGCCCATGCCCACAGGAACGATATCTACGTGGCACTCGCCACGAACGGCACCCTCATCACCCCGGAGATGGCAAGGAGGATCCGGGATGCCGGTGTCGAGTATGTGGAGATATCTGTGGACGGAAAGGACGCAGAGAGCCACGACACCATGCGGGGCGTCCCGGGCGCGTTCGACCGGGCCATCGCAGGCATCAAGAACTCTGTCGCAGCGGGATTTTACACCTGTATGGCAACCACGGTCACCCGGGCGAACTATGACCAGGTCCCTGAGATCTACAGCCTTGCCTCTGACCTCGGGGTGAACCGGCTCATGTGCTTTAATTTCATACCAACAGGGAGGGGCGCGGAGATGGCAGACCAGGACATCTCCCCCGAAGAGCGGAGGGACCTGATGCACTACCTGATGGCCCGAACCTGGGAGGGCAGCGGTCCTGAGGCACTCACCACCGCCCCGCAGGTCGCCTCCGTGGCGCTTGCAGATGAGGGAGGCATCCCGGTCGGGCACTTCTATGCCGGGGGGGCGATAGAGGGAAAGACCGCGCTCCTTGCCGACTTCATTGGCGGGTGCGGCGCAGGAAGGCTCTACTGCAGTATCGAGCCCGAGGGAGACGTCCAGCCCTGCGTCTTTCTGCCGATCACTGTGGGGAACGTGCGGGACACCCCTTTTCTTGATATCTGGCACTCATCAGAGGTTCTGCAGAGGCTGCGGGATCGGAACCAGCTCCGGGGGGCATGCGCCAGCTGTGATAACAGGTATATCTGCGGCGGGTGCAGGGCCCGTGGGTGGGCATACTTTGGGGATATCCATGCGCCTGACCCGGGGTGCGTCAACAACCTCGACTACTGGAAATCGCTCCAGTGGGATGAGGAGCCCGCCGTGCCCGGTTGTCGGTGTCAAAGATGAATGAAACACTGGTGCCCTTCGGACGGTTGAGCGCGGAGGGTGCTCAAAACTCCGGGTTTCCGGAAGCCGCATGATTGCGGCGTCAAAAAAAGATGGGTTAGTTCTTCCTTCTCTGCCAGAAGAGGAGGAAGGCAAGCGGGGCGAGGATGGGCGCGTAGATGAGCGGCGCTGCGGGCGTTGTCGTCGCCGGCACAGTGGTCGCCACTGTCGTCGCCTCTTCCGTGGTCACGGCGGCCGTGACATTCGTCTCCTCCTCGGCTGTGGTGTTTGCCGTCTCCCCGGCTGCGGCTTCATACTCATCAGGTCCCGCAACGGCGATGGCGAACGTGGAGAAGCCGGGAGTGATCGCACGGAAGCGATACATCCCGCCTCCATCATCGATGACCTCGGTCTCCAGGGACTGCCAGACACTGTTTACGTAACGCATGAGCCTGACATCCTCCGGGATTACGCTGTGGTCTTCGAGCCAGGCGGCAGGGATGGTAAAGACGATCTCTGCGTTGCTGATCTTGCGCTGATCTGCCCAGTAGAGGCTGATATCAACGTACTCGTAGATCTCATCCGCAGGAGGTCTCGCTGCAGCGGGTCGCGCCACCTCCTTCACGGTCACCATCAGGCTCGGGACGCTGTCCCGCGCTGTGATGGTGACGCTGCTGACCGAGGAGCGGTCGATGTTTGAGAAGGTGTACTTATCGCCGCTCTTCAGGTTCTCGCACACCCCTGCGGAGAAGGTGGGTCCGGTGTCGCCGCCACCGTCACTCCCGCTGTGGTACGTCGATCCGCCGCTGCTCCCGGGTT
>LFRN01000063.1:17330-18667 GCA_001512375.1 Candidatus Methanoculleus thermohydrogenotrophicum
ACGTCAGGGTCAGAGCATGACCAGGCAACCCTGACCCAGGCCATCTCGTCGTCGCACTGATCAAAGACCGTGGCGATGAACTCCTGAGTCTCCCCGACCGCAACCGTGGCGGTGGAGGGCTCGATCTCGATACTGGTCGGGACTGCGATTGAGGGTTCAACGGTCACGCACGCGGAGCCGGAGACACAGTCTGCCGATGCGGTGAGGATCACCTCGCCGTCGTTGAGGGCGGTAAAGACGCCACAGTCGTCGATGGTGCCGACGCACGGGTCGCTGCTCTCCCAGGTCACCTCGATGTCCGGTATCTCGTCGCCGTACTGGTTATACGCGGTCGCGGTGAGTTTCAGTTTCTGCCCGGCGGCGATATAGAAGTCAGACGGGCTGACCGCAATCCGCGCCAGGGTCGGTTCGTCCGACCTGACCGTCACTTCCGCGGTCCCGATCTCGCTGATCCCTTCGACCGACGCGGTGATGGTTGTTGTGCCTGCTGCCTTCGCGACAAAGAGGCCATCTGCATTGATGGTGCCGATGGTCTCGTCATCGCATGACCAGGTCACCAGAGTTTCGGAGATCATGTCCCCCTCCGCGTCATACGCGGTCGCGATGAACTCCCTGCTGTCGCCGATGTCAAGGGTGATCGCCGATGGAGAGATCACCACGGTATCGAACAGGTCCAGGGGCGCGCTGGTGACCGTGACGGTTGCCGTCCCGGTGGCGCCGCGGCATCCTGTCGATGCGGTGATTGTCGCTGTGCCTTCGGCAAGGGCGGTAAAGTGCCCGTCTGCATCGATGGTTCCGACGGTTGTGTCGCTGCTCTCCCAGGTGACCTCGATGTCCGGTATCTCGTCGCCGTACTGGTCATACGCGGTCGCGAAGAACGTCTCCTCGTCGCCGGCATTCAGGGTGATTGCCGGTGGCGTAACGACGATGCGCGAGAGAGCGGAGTCGGCACAGGTTACGGTGACGGTCGCAGTTCCGGTGGCTCCATCACCTATCGCGCAGACGGTCACGCTGCCTGCGCAGAGGGCGGTAAAGACACCACACTCGTCGATGGTGCCGATGCACGGGTCACTGACCTTCCAGGTCACGCTGGCGTCAGGCACGCTGGTGCCGAACGGGTCGAACGCGATGAGATCGAATTGCCGGGTATCACCGGCTTCCAGGATGACCGCAGACGGAGAGATGACAACCATTCCAAGCGCCGGCGCTGCGGCGTTGACGGTGATGACTGCCTCGTCTGAGATGCTGCCGGTCTTCGCGGTGATGGTTGTTGTGCCCTCAGCAAGGGCGGTAAAGATGCCGTCTGCATCGATGGTTCCGACGGTTGTGTCGCTGCT
>LFRN01000010.1:0-1400 GCA_001512375.1 Candidatus Methanoculleus thermohydrogenotrophicum
AGAGTTGAGATTTCGATGGGTTGATCCGATAACGATACGCTTTCACCGGCATGGTTACATCACTTTCTGAGTCTCGATATATTCCTGAATAACTTCCTTTGTCGTATCCCCACACGTTCCAACGTAATATGACGGGTTCCAGAGATGACCTTCCCCCAACACGTTTCGCAAGGCAGGATGCTGTTCAAAGAGTTTCTTGGCAGTGATCCCCTTCATGATCTTAACAATGGTGGCAGGAGCAAATTTTGGATGGGCCGTGATAAAGAGATGAACGTAATCAGGCATGACTTCCTGAGTGTTCAAGATGAACCCCTTATCTTGAGCGATTGATACATGGAGGTCCGTAAGAGTCTCAGCAACATCACCGACCAGAACTTTCCGGCGGTATTTCGTTGACCATACAAAGTGATAATTCACGTTGTATACACACCCTCTTGCACTTATCCAATGACCCTGCTTTACCATCCTATGGTAGGATATGCACCATATGTATCCATACTTTTCTTTGGACGGGCTGTATCCCACCATTAAAATGGCGGGGATTAGCCCTATCCTGATCCTAAAACCGGAACCACTTCATCATGACCAGAGCGTCTTCTTCGTTCGTGTAATAGCGGGCGACCTGGAAGACCTCCCGGTAGCCAAGGCGGCGATAGAACTCCTGGGCCCCGGTATTGGTGATCCTGACCTCCAGCTGGACCCCGCTCGCACCCGCGACGATACACTCCTGCTCCAGGCGGCGGATGAGACGCCTTCCGATCCCACAACGCTGGTATTTGGGGGCGACTGCGATGTTCATGATATGCCCATAGAGCTCGTCGCCGATATCCTCGATGGCCGCGGCGACGAACCCGGCCAGATCCCCGTTGCTCTGGGCCACAAAGAACGTATCAGGATAGAGATCCAGCGACTCCCGGAGTGTTTTCTCTCCCCACGGGTCAGTGAATACCATCCTCTCGATGGCAACTATCTGCGGAATGTCTTCGGGCTGTGCTCTGCGAATGGTGAGTTGAAGCGGCATCATAGTCGACCAGTTCTCCCTTTCGATCACTATACGTGACTGCTCCCCCACTGAGGTGAGGGGCATCTGGGGAAGTAATTCATCCCAGAGATTGCAGCCCCAATCTCATAATATTGATCGCCGCGTTCTGATCCGGGTCCGTCACGAGGCACCGCTGTGATGTCTTTCCGGGATTCACCAGGACCACGCGTGAGCCAGCTTCTTCCGCAATGCTTCCGGGTGAGCATGATAAATTGATTCCAGCCGACATCTGCAATCTTTTTGCCAGATGATGGTTTTGACGTTCAGATACTCAAACACAACTGTACCAAACCGGTCCACCAACATTCGGGAAGTCTGGTGAGCAAAATCGAGCCATCTTGAATCCACCGGGGATACG
>LFRN01000010.1:1517-5175 GCA_001512375.1 Candidatus Methanoculleus thermohydrogenotrophicum
AGGGGCTGCAGCCCGCCAGTGAAATGACGAGGATTAGCCCTGCCTTGATCCTAGAACCCGATCAGCAGCACCCGGAGCGCACCCCCGACGAGGAGCGCTGTCGTTACCATCACACCCGTGGCGGCGATCATCCCTCGCACCCCGAGTTCCTTGAGGAGGACCACGAACGTCGCCACGCAGGGGAAGTAGATCGAGAGCATCGTCACCGCGATGACGAGCTGCTCCGGCATCATCCCGAGCGGCACCAGCATCCCCACCGCCAGATCTTTCCTGAGGAATCCGACCAGGAGGGCGGCGGTGGCTTCGGCCGGGAGCCCGAGCCAGACCTCCATCAACGGGGCGAAGACGAGCGCCAGCCATTCAAGGAACCCCACCGCGTGGAGCAGGTTCACGAGCAGGATACCGAGGAAGAGATAGGGTATCGCTTCGCCGATAAAACCTCGCACCCGCATCCAGGTCTTTGTGGCGGTGGCCCGGAGGCCTGGCATCCGGTAAGGCGGGATCTCCAGGAATATCTCGGGACACTCCCCGGGCACAACCCGATTCAGGAGGAGTCCCACAACAATGTAGACAAATGCGAGGGTTGCAAAGACCAGCACAACATAGCGCATCCCAAACGGCCCGATCGCCCCGAAGATCATCGCGATCTGGGCCATACACGGGACCGCAAGCGACATCAGGGTGGCAGCGATGAACCGCTGTTTCTTCGTCTCGAGCATCCTGGTAGCCAGCGCTCCCGGGACGTTACACCCAAACCCAAGAAAGACCGGGATGATCCCGTAGCCATGCATGCCGAGCCGGTGGAAGAAGGTATCTGCCAGTGTCGCGAGCCTTGGAAGATAGCCGGTATCCTCGAGGATCGAGAGGATGAGATAGAAGGCCACGATGTAGGGGAGGACCATAGCAAACGGGACGAAGAGACCTGTCGTGAGGAGGCCCATCGACTGGACGTAGTCGATCTCACCGTCGATGAGATGCCCGATCAGGATCTCGTGGAGGATCCCGGGGCCGAGGGCGTCGCTGATCCTCATGGCGACCGGGGTGTAGAGGTCGAAGAGCGGTTCAAAGATGAACGATATGAGCCCTTCACCGATCGCCCTGACCGCCAGGAACGCGGCGGCGATAACCACAAGCGCTATGAAGAAACCGGACACCGGTCTGATGCTCGCCTCCGCGAACCGGTCGCGGAGGGTGTGGTGACGGTGGGTGATCGTCTGCACCGCACCCGTGATCCTGCCGACCGCCGCCCACCGCTCCTCCTCGCTCATGGGCCGGATCGTCCCTGAGGGGGCCGCCTCGCTGAGCCGCTCCACGAGTTCCCGTATTCCCTGCCCAGAGAGGCCCACGGTCGGGACGACCGGCACGCCGAGGAGGTGTTCCAATCGGGCTACGTCGATAGTGATCCCCTGGTGGCCTGCCTCGTCCCAGAGGTTGAGCGCGACGACGGTGGGAACCCCACGCTCCAGGATCTCGAGGGTCAGGTAGAGGTTCCGCTCAAGGTTGGTTGCATCGACGACATTGATGACCAGATCCGCCTGCGCAAGGATCGCAGTGGCGACCTCTTCTGCAGGGTTCGTGGGGGTAAGAGAATAGGTGCCTGGTGCGTCGATCACCTCAGCAGGCGCATCTAAAAGGCGCATCACCCCCCGGGAGACATCGACGGTAGTCCCCGGGTAGTTCGAGGTGATTACCCGGGTACCGGTCAGCCGTGAGAAGATCCCGCTCTTTCCGACGTTCGGGTTGCCCATCAGGACAACGGTCTTCATGCAACCACGTCCACGATGACCCTTCGGGCCATCCCCCGGCCGAGCGTCACCTCCCGGCCGTTCACCTCGACCACCACCGGGCCGCCGAGAGGGTGTTTGGCGACGACGGTGAGGGTCTTGCCCTCTCTGATGCCAATGGTCCTGAGTTTCCGCACAAAACCGGGCGTTCCGGCAAACCGGGTGACGGTTCCCCGCATACCCGGCTCCAGGTCAAGCAGCGTCGTCTCTTCCATGGTGATCGTTTAGGCAGACCTAAATGTGGGTGCGGGAGGCGCATAAACCTTGCTCCGCCCCCGGAACCCTGCTGGAGGCGTAAGTTTATGCCGGTGATCTGCGTAATTCGAAGTGAGAAACACCTGCCACCAGTAGGAGTGGAGTGATACAGATGACAGCCGTAATTGCCGTTGACCTCGGCGGGACCAACCTCCGCGCCGCCCTGATCGATTCGGACGCGACTATTCTCGCCCATATTGCCACCCGCACCCCGGCCACCGGGCCCTCCGGGCGGGTGATCACTGCCGCGATCATAGCCGGGATCGAGGCCCTTCTTGAGACCGTGGAAGTAGAGGAGGTCGCGGCCATCGGCGTTGCCTCTGCGGGCCCGCTGGATATCGGTCGCGGGTTGGTCACAAACTCCCCAAACATTGCGTTCCCGGTTGTGGAGATCACCGGCCCGCTCAGCGAGCGGTTCGGGCTCCCGGTCGCCCTGGTCAACGATGCCCGGGCCGGTGTCCTCGGCGAGCGTTGGGCGGGCGCAGCCCGCGGCTCAGATAACGCCGCCTACGTAACCCTCTCCACCGGCATCGGCGGCGGCGTGGTAGCAAACGGTCACCTCCTGCTCGGGATGAACGGGAACGCCGGCGAGATCGGGCATGTACTCGTCGATACCCGCTATAACCTCACCTGCGGATGTGGCTACTCGGGCCACTGGGAGGGCTACGCTTCGGCAAAGTACATCCCTCGTTTCTTTGCAGCGTGGCAGGAGGAGGCTGATATCAGGAGGGTAGCCTTTGACGCGACCTCCACCCGGGCGATATTTGAGGCGGCCCGGGCTGAGGACCCGGTCGCCCTCGCGTTCATGGATGCGCTCGGGCAGGTGAACGCGCGTGGGATATCGACCATCATCGTTGCCTATAATCCTGAGGTGATCGTGCTCGACGGGCCGCTCGCCCGCTATTACGGCGAGATCGTGATCAGGCACGCAGAACCGTATATCGATCGCTTTCTCACCCTCCCCCGGATTGTCGTCTCCAGCCTCGCTGGAAGGGCGCCGATCCTGGGTGCAGCGGCCTACGCGCTGGAGGTTACGGGGGCGGGACCATGATCGAGATCTACCCAAACCTGTATATTGGAACACAGGAGGACTACGAACTAGTGGTAGGGGCTCACGAAACCTGGTGCGTTGTGCACGCCTGCCAGAGCCCATACCATTGCCTGGCGGTCACCTACTCGCCCGTCGGCACAGTCCCGGAGGATCACCCGGAGCGTTATGTTGCTCGGCGGGGGAACCGGTTGATGCTCAATCTGATCGATTCACGGGATCCTGCCGATGTCCCGAAGGAAGCGATCGATGCGGCCCTGACGTTCATCCACCGGTGCCTTGAGAAGGGCAGACCGGTCCTGGTTCACTGCGGGTTTGGGGTCTCCCGGTCAGCCGCGATCGGGCTCCTCTACCTCGCGGCATACACCGACACCCTGCCGACCGGAAGCCTCGCCGCGGCCGAGGAAGCCTACCGCCGGATATACCCCCCCTACAGTCCCAGCCGGGGGATGCGGGGATTTCTGGAGGGGCACTGGGAGGAGTATGTGAGAGGGGATGCCGGCATGACCGCCGGGCCCCCCTCGGGGCCGCGAAGCGCGAGATCAGGCGGTCCCGGATCTATGCGTATCTC
>LFRN01000010.1:5279-5672 GCA_001512375.1 Candidatus Methanoculleus thermohydrogenotrophicum
ACGGCAGCGTTCTCGTACCCGGATGACCCGGGTAGGAGACGGGGCGCATACCGCGTGTCCCTCTGGGGATGAGCCCGGCTTCTTGCGTGAAGCAGGCCAGGGCATATGCTCACTTCCTTCGGCGATCTGGTGACCCGGTCGTAGAAACCCGCCGACCGGTAGACAGAGGGTTTGTTCTGGATATACGTGATCTCCAGGACGTGATCTCCAGGCACTTCTCACCCTTCCGGCGCTTGCTCCTCCTCCAGCCATGCTCGAACCCGGTCTGTTATATGGTGTTAATGTTAGGGGTTATATGTACAGAGATCTTGTGGTCTCCAGCACAAGAACAGAAAAAAAGGTCAGGATGGAGAGTATAATCCCTAAATCGTGTGGAGCCTGGCTTGAATGTAC
>LFRN01000282.1 GCA_001512375.1 Candidatus Methanoculleus thermohydrogenotrophicum
GGATGGCCGGCGTGAACGGCGGAGAGTCCGACGTAACTCCCATGCCGATGGAGAGCGCCGCCACGAGCATGACCGCGATCACGGCTGAGAGTATCGCTATCGGGACGATGCGCCGCCAACCGGTGAATCGATCTCCCGTCATTCTGCCGGGCCAGAATCTCGGCGGGTAGACAATGCTCCTCCGGGGTTCTTCGAGACCCGTATCGTCATCATGCGAAAAGCTACGCCGGTTCAGGTCGTAGATCGCCGGGTAATCCTCTTCAAACCGGGTCGTTATCGAGCGGGATATCATATCACACCATGGTGCTCCAACGCATGTGACTGCTCCCCTCCTCTCGTCGAGGGGCATCGGGTAATTCAACTCAGAGATTGCAGCCCCAATCTCATAATATTGATCGCGTTCCAGGACGAGCCCGCACTGCGGGCCGGAGTGGACTCGATCAGAAAGGATCTTTTTGGCGATAGAGCACTGTTGTGGTGTGTTTCCGGGAGCCAGCCTCTTCCGCAATGCTTCCGGGAGGTCGTGATAAATAATATTGTAGGCAAGAACGGCCTAAGATGTACCAGTGGATGGGCTGTATCCCGCCGTTGAAATGGCGGGGATTAGCCCTGTCTTGACCCCGAATAATTACACGCGCTCCGGGTTGCTGCCGGTTGCTGCCTCTTCACTCTCTCTCCACGGAACCCGGTTCTGGCGGTTTCGTGGGGCAGACCTCCCTGGCACCGACCATCGGCCTCTCCGGTTCGGCCGCGTACATGCAGACCGAGGGGTAGTAGTTCGTTATGTACTCCTTGAGCATCCGAAGGGAGCAGTACTGGGGAGCGATGCTCTTTATCGATTCCTTCATCATCCGGACCCACTTGTGCGAGACATCGTCCATCGTCCGCGAGTAGTAGAGCGGCGCGATCTCGTTCTCGATGAGGTCGTAGAGCGTGTTTGCGTCGGCCCGGTTATTTTCCCCGTGGGGGGTGTGGCCTTCGAAGGCCCAGCCGTTCCTGCCGTTGTATCCCTCGACCCACCAACCGTCCAGGACGGAGAGGTTCAACACCGCGTTCATCCCTGCCTTCATACCGCTCGTGCCGCACGCCTCCATGAGCGGAATTGGGGTGTTCATCCAGACGTCCACACCGTGGACCATGTAACGCGCAACCTGTTCATCATAGTCCTCAACGAAGGCTATCCGGCCCCCGAACCGTGGGTCCTGGGCGTACTGGTAGATCTTCTGGAGGATACGCTTCCCTCTCTCATCGGCCGGATGGGCCTTCCCGGCGAAGATGAACTGCACCGGTCTCCAGCGGTTGTTCACGATCCGGTCGAGCCGGTCCAGGTCCTCGAAGATGAGGTCAGCCCGTTTGTACTCGGCGAACCTGCGGGCAAACCCGATCGTCAGCGCCGTTGTATCGAGCATCAGCCCCTCAGCTGCCAGGTTCTCTGGCCCACCATGGTGATCTGCCCATTTCCGGCGCTTGCGCTCCCGGATCCGGGCGAAGAGTTTCATCTTCAGCCACTGGTGTTCACTCCAGAGTTCATTGTTCGGGATCTCGTCGACCACCTCCCAGACGATCGGGTTATCGTAGTCTTCGCGCCAATCTGGGTAGATCGGATCCATGTACCGGTCGAGGAGTGCCTCAATCCGGTGGTTCAGCCAGGTCGGTAGGTGGACGCCGTTGGTGATGGCATCGATCGGGACTTCCTCGGCAGGGAGGTCTGGCCAGAGGGGCTGCCACATCTTCCGGGCGACCTCGCCATGTCTCTTGGAGACGGCGTTGTGGAAGAGGCTCATCCTGAGCGCAAACGCGGTCATATTGAAACCGGCGCCCGGGTTGTGCGGATCTTCCCCGAGGGCCATGAACTCGTCCCAGTCGAGGCCCAGCGACGGGCAGTAATTGCGGAAGTACTTTGCCATCAGGTCTTCGGGGAAGACGTCGTGGGCGGCCGGCACAGGGGTATGGGTGGTGAAGACGGATGTTCCCCGGACCCTCTCACGCGCCTCCTCAGGCGGCAACCCGGCCTCGAGCCGCTCCCGGAGCCGCTCAAGGAGGGCGAACGCCGAGTGCCCTTCGTTTAAGTGCATCGCCGAGTAGTCCACGCCGAGCGTATGGAGAACCTTCCTCCCACCGATGCCGAGAACCAGCTCCTGCCTGAGGCGGCACTCGAGCTCTGTTAAGTAGAGACGGTGGGAGATGCTCCGGTTCTCAGGCAGATTCTTGTCGATATGGGTATCGAGGAGGTAGAGCGGGACACGCCCGACCTGCACCTTCCAGACCGCGACATAGATCGGCGGGTCAATGAGGGGGACCTGAACAACGAGCTGCTTGCCGTCATCGTCGAGCACCCGGAGGATTGGCGCGGCGTCACGGTCCAG
>LFRN01000155.1:0-819 GCA_001512375.1 Candidatus Methanoculleus thermohydrogenotrophicum
CGGGTGGGCTGGTTCCGAAGTATGCCGGCGGCCACCCTTCGAAACTCACTGACGAGCAGAAAACCGCGTTGCTTGAAAAACTCCGGGAGAAAGAACGCTGGACGACCGCCGAAGTCCAGCACCTGATCCAGTCGCAGTTCGGCGTCAGTTACAGTCTGGACCAGGTCCGGCGGATCCTCAAATCGTCTGGCATGTTCTTTGGGAAACCCTATCCGCGGGATTACCGCCGACCCCAGGATGCAGAACAGGTGCTCAAAAAAAACTCCCGCGGATGAGCAAGAACACGGTGCTTGGCTTCATGGATGAGTGCTCTCCTCAAACAACGGCCAATACCCGGCGCATGTGGTCGTTTGAGCGTACCCCGATGGTGAAAAATACCATCAAGATCCGCGCCAACACCTCCGGCATTCTTGCCGTCAATGGCACCTCCACCATCACCTTTCGAGAGCGTTCGGCCGCGCAAACCCGGGGAAACGGCTGATCGTCGTGCTGGATAACTTCAGTTCGCACCACGCGGTGCTGGTCAAAGCGTAACGCCGCCAACAACAATATCCAGCTCGTGTATCTCCCACCATACTCCCCAGATCTCAATCCCATCGAGCAGATCTGGCGGGCGATCAAGCGAGAGGTCGCAGCGACCTTCATCATGAATTATGAGCACCTCACAACCGTAATTGCAAGGGCGTTTGAGATACTGACAGCAAAAAGAAGTTACTGGGAGAAGTGGGTGATTAAATTCTTGAGCCCGAAGTACGCTTCAAAGATGTTGAGCGACTAACTATAATCTCTACAATCTCTCTGAAAGCGCGCCGAAGGGGC
>LFRN01000155.1:851-2807 GCA_001512375.1 Candidatus Methanoculleus thermohydrogenotrophicum
GGCCTCAGCCTCGCTCATGCTGCGGATGAAAAAACCCTCCCTCTCCGGGCGCCGGAAGGTACCCGGACCCGGGACTGGATCATGGCGGAGGACCCTTGAAGAGGTCCGCGCGTCAAAGATATAATAGAGTATGCACCATTGTCCCGGGGTTTGACTCACGAAGAAGAACCTCAGGTAGCATCTTCCCGGGCAGCAGGAGCGGTTGTTTGGCGGCAGTAGAGATATCAGGACTGACAAAACGTTTCGGCAGCCTCGTTGCCGTTGATCGGATGGACCTTGCGATCGACCGCGAGATCTTCGGCCTCCTCGGACCGAACGGTTCCGGGAAGACGACGACCGTGAAGATGCTGACGACGCTCCTTGCCCCGACGGAAGGGGATGCAACGATCTGCGGCTACTCGGTGACGAAAAACCCGCTCGCGGTCAGGGAGCAGATCAGCTATGTCCCCCAGGACATGGCGGTTGACCCGAAACTCACCGGACGGGAGAACGTCGTCTTCTTTGCAAAGGTCTACGGTGTCCCCCATCCACGGGAGGCGGCAGACGAGGCGCTCGCGATGCTGGACCTTGCGCCCCGTGCTGACGACCTTGTGCGGACCTACTCGGGCGGGATGCGCAGAAGGCTTGAACTGGCGCAGGCGCTTGTCCACGACCCGGAGGTCCTCTTCCTCGATGAGCCGACGATCGGACTTGACGTGGCAGGCAGGAGGAGGATCTGGGAGCATATCATTGCCCTGAAGAACCGGGGGATGACGGTCTTTGTCACGACGCACTACATGGACGAGGCAGACAGGGCCTGTGACCGGGTCGGGATCATTGATAGGGGCCGGGTGGTAGCGACCGATACCCCGGCGGCGCTGAAGGCGACGGTCTGCCGGGATATCATCTCGATCCAGACCGACGGAACCTTCCCGGGCGAACTCCCTGAGGGTGTCACCCCCCTCGGGAGGACCGGCGACGAACTCAGGTTTGAGGCAGATAAGGGCGAGGAGGCAGGTCTTGCCCTCTCTGGCGCGCTCACGAAAGCCGGGATGACGGTCAGGTCGATCTCGGTCCGGCAACCGACCCTCGACGACGTCTTCCTCGCCCTGGTCGGAGAACCAGAGGAGGCAGAGGGGTTTGACGCCCGGCGGTTCCGGAGGATGCTTCGGAGGCGAGGATGAAGCGGATGTTCTATTATATGGAACGGGACTTCCGCCGCTGGATCCGGGGAAGGGTCAATGTCGTATCGACGTTGATCCTGCCTGCGGCATGGCTCATCTTCGTCGGCCTCGCCCTCCCCATCCGGTTCACCGATAACTACCTCGACTTCATCGCCCCCGGGATCCTGGTCCTGACGATGCTTGGCGCCTCCCTCCAGGGCGGAGGGCTTCTTATGTTTGATAAGATCCTCGGGTATCTCCCGAAGTTCCTTGCGATGCCCGCACCACGGGAGAGCATCCTCTTTGGAAAGATCCTCTTCATCACCCTCAGGGGTCTGATCCAGACGACGGTCATCCTGGTCATCGCCATCCTGCTTGGAGCACACTTCCTCGACCCGGTCCTCCTCCTTGCGATCTACACCGTCCTCTTCGTCTTTGGTCTCCTCCTCTCCTCGCTGATGACGACGGTTGCCCTCAAACTTGAGGACCATGACTCCTACTCGGCGATCAACGCGATGGTCTCGATGCCGCTCTTCTTCACGAGCAGTGCGCTGATGCCCTATGAGGAGATGCCGGGCTGGCTCGCGGCGCTTGCGAGATTGAATCCGGTCTCCTATGCGATCGATGCCATCAGGGACCTCCAGACGGGGGTATTTCCGGCGGTTACCCTCCTCGGACTTCTTGTCGGTGCGGTCTTGATACTCCTGGTGAGCGTCGCAGTCTTCCGGAGGGCGACGGTCTGACCGGGTGGCCACCGGGGGAGGAGCGGCACGGTCCGCCCCTGATCACAGATGCGCGTTGATCGGTACCGCCC
>LFRN01000155.1:2868-9821 GCA_001512375.1 Candidatus Methanoculleus thermohydrogenotrophicum
GTGCTCCTGTCACCGGCGTCGTGTGGCGAGAAGGAGGGCGCCGGCGATCGCGACGCCGGCGATGGCAGGCTGGATGGGCGCATCCTGTGGTGTGGGGGTCTGTTCATCCCCGGGTGTCACCAGCCCTTTGTTGTATGCCAGCACCTCCGGGATGCTGTCGACGCCGTCGATCGATCTCGGGAAGTTGGTGAACACCACCCGTTTTGCCGGGATGCCCTGGTCCTGGAGGGCTTCCTCGATGCCCTTGGCTATCTCGCCGGACTGCATGTTCTCGACGACGTACCTGACGTTCTGGTACTTCTCGGGGTTATTGATGATGTCATCCACGATCATCTGCGGGACGAACCGTCCCTCTTCGTAGAACGGGGGCCCAAAGACCGTCACCACAGAAAGACCGAGCCAGTCCTCAACCGCCTCACGCTGCCAGATCATGACGATGGCCTCCTGCCCCGGGATGACCGTTCTCTCCTCCCCCGAGAGGTCGGCTGCATCGATCATCCTGATGTACTCGCCAGACCGCTCTTCGTAGTAGGTCGCATTCCCAGGGTCAGCAGCGACCAGCCATCCGGTAACCTCACGCGCGAGGGCTCTGGCGCCGTCCGGGGTGTTCCAGACCATCGATGGGTCCTGCAGGGTCGTCCATTCGACGTTGCCGTAGCCGTTTGCAGTCATGAACTTCTCCACAAACGGCATCACGTTTTCACGGTCGACCGAGCCGTTGATCGCCACGAAGAGGTCAGCGTTGGCGATGAAATCCCGCTGGAACTGGATTCTGTTCGGGATGATGTCACCCTGGACGTGCGGGCAGATCGCAGGGTCAGCGATGTATATCGCCTCAACCCGGTCGCCGCCGATGAACAGGATCGGGTCCCAGAGGACCGATGTGGTCGAGACCACCGACAATCCTGCCGTCGGAGGCATGGCCAGGGCCAGCAGGATGATGCCTGTGAGTAGAATCTTCTTATCCATTGATATCACTCTCTGCTACTGTTTTATTAATTCTTCCGAACCGTTACCCGTCTCCTTGGCGAGACGATGACCGCGATGGCAAAGACGATGCTGAAGAGGATCGCGGTGAGCGGGGCAACCGGGAGGGAGTGGTTCAGGCCGGCAAACGCTCCAGAGACGCTGATGCATGCACCGACGATCGGAGCAGTGATAAACATCTCTCGGATGTTCCGGCAGAACTGAAGCACGATCACGGCCGGCATCACCAGCCAGATGTAGAGGAGCAGGCCGCCGACGATGTTCAGGCTGAGGGCAACCGTCATGGCGATCATGAAGAGGAGCCCGTAGTAGACCGGTTTGACCCTGATGCCTGCTGCCTCTGCTATCTTTCGGTCAAAGATGATCGCGGCGATCTCCTTTGAGAAGAGGGTGACCAAGAGGATGGCGACGATCGATATCAACGCCAGCGCGTAGATCTCTTCCCGGTAGAGCGATATGACGTCACCGAAGAGGAGGCCGCTTGCGTCGAATCCGCGCCCGATCTGCTGTAGGTATGCAATGAAGAAGACCGCGACCGCCATCGAGATGCCAAAGAGTGCACCAAGCGCTGTGTCGGCCGAGACCCGTGCCCGGTCTGAGAGTGGGCCGAGGAGCCCGGCGACCGCGAGCCCGGCGATGATGGCGGTCAGCGTGGGGTTCAGGGAGAAGAAGATACCGACGGCAGCGCCGGCGAACGCGGCATGGGCCATGGTGAACCCGATGGAGCCCATGTTTATCTGGACGATGATCACCGAGAGGATGCTGCAGGCGATCGAGGCGAGGAGCATCGCCTCGACCGCGTGGCAGACGACGTTATTTGGGATGAGGAACTCAAGCACGGGCGTCACTTCCTGATGCCGTCCGAACAACATCCTCGACCTTATCGGGCGTGCAGATGCGGTCTACCGTCACCTCTCCTCTGTTCATCACCAGGATCCGGATCGGCCGTGGCGGAAGGTCGTCAAAGGCGTGGGAGACGACGATGACCGTGATGCCTGCCCTGGCAAGGTCGTGCAGGAGGGTGCTGACCGAGCGCTTTGCGATGAGGTCGAGGTTGCTGAACGGCTCGTCAAGGAGCATGATCTCCGGTTCTTTGGCAAGGTTCTGGGCGATGAGGACCTTCTGCTGCTGCCCGCCGGAGAGCGTCCCGATGGGGGAGTCGGCAAGGTCCTCGATGCCGAGCATCTTCATTGCCTGCCGGGCTGCCCTGATATCGGGCTCTTTCGGGCGGTTGAGGTAGCCGAGCCTGCCGTAACGGCCCATCAGCACGACCTCACCCGCGGTGAACGGGGATAGGGGGTCGAACGCGAAGTTCTGGATGACATACCCCACACGCCTCCGCACCCCGACGCCGTCTTCGAGGAGGTTGATGCCGCAGACGCGGGCCGAGCCGTGGGTGATCCGGAGCATGCCGTTGATCGTCTCAAGGAGGGTCGTCTTTCCGGCGCCGTTCGGGCCCCCGACCACCACGAACTCACCGCGGTCGACAGTCAGGGTGATGTTGCGCAGCGAGGGGTTTGCCGCCCCCTCATACGCGGTGTAGACGCCCGAGAGGTTCACGACGGCGTCGGTCATTCCATCCTGGAGGTGAAGAGGCGGTCGTCGGGTAACGCAAAGAGTTCCTCGGCGTAACGCTCGATGGCGGCTTCATAGTCCTCCTCATCGCGTGGCGGCAGGTCGAAGGGGCGGGGGACGATCACCATCGTTGACCCGCCCGCAACAAATTCGCACCTGATTGTGTTGCTCTCACGGATCTCGATGTTCCTCTTCCCGAGGGTGCAGCCGCACCCTAGCTGGATGCCGTCGACAAGGCAGGATTCAGGCGGGGTTCCAGCGCAGTGGATGATGGCCTGCATCGCAAACGGATCGTCACAGAACGTCTTCCGAACGTACCGACCGATCCGGTAGCCGAGTACGATGAACGGCCCAAGGTGGCCGTGAAACGCGGCGAGGTCGGCCGGGGTGTAATCGCGGGTGAGGTTCTGGTAGCGACAGCCGTTGTGCTGGTTCATGGGGATCTGGTGGGCGTTTCAATCATATAATCGTTTATCAACATCACATTACGTAAAAAATATTGGCACAACCGTATTCGACCAAAACCTCCCTGCAGGCCAGAACAAACCGGTGTCCGGCGGTTCATCGATCTCGGTTCTGATGCAAAGAGCAGTGATCCAGGGCGCTCCACCGGGATTCAAAAAAGGGTGTTTCAGGTTCTCCTCCTCACGAGGAGGAGAGATACTCCGAGTGCCATGAGCGCTGTCCAGACCGGGAGGGGGGTGGGCTGCGGCGTCGTCGGTGTCGTGTCGATCGGTGTCGTCGTCACATCAGCCGGGGGTGTGGTCTCGGACTCGATGGGCTCCAGGGTTGGCTCTTCGACATCAGGTGCCTTCCCGGTCGCTGTGATGGCAAAGAGGCTGAACCCCTCAGGGCTTGTCACGAAGATAGCGTTACCGTTCTCCTCGCCAAGCACCTCGACCGGGACCTCCCGCCACCCGTCATCAGTGAGCCGGAAGATGCCGACCTCGTTTTCGGTGCATCCCTGCGCTGCAAGCCAGTCGGTCGGCACAGCGAACCTGAACCATACGTTGCTGAGATCATCCTCTGCTGCCCGGTAGAGGATCGTCTGGATGTACTGGTAGACCGTACCTGTTGGGGGCCGCACATCCCGCGGGAGCGAGCCCTTCGCCACAGTCACCATGACGTCTCGAATCGGGTTCTTCGCGGTGAAAGCGACCGTTGAGATAGCCGTCCTGTCCATCGAGAGGGCGACACGGTCACCGGCCTTGAGGTTACTTGCCGCGCCGACCGATGCCTGGGAGCCGCCACCGCCACTACCGGATGACCTCTGTGTTGTGGTTGGTTCCGTGGTCGGGCTTGAACCGGTGGTCGTGGTGACGGGTGCAAACACACTGAATGCGTCTGTGTAACCCGTTAGGGTACGATTGGTGTCGTCCCGTGTCTGATGCAGGAGTTCGATCCACTTTTTGCCATCATACCTCTGAATTTTTGTTGTTTTCCCGTCACCAAACAACCTGGCCCATTCGTCCTCGGTGAAGGTGATGGTGACTGGAATCTCCGGGTTGAATGTTGCACCGCGGGGTCCAAGTTCAAATGCTTTCTCTCCGACCTCAATAGTGCCTACAGAAGGCTCTACCAGGTCAGGAGCAACCCCGACACTGAGATTCATTATTGGCTTCTCATCATGCTTTGCTTCACATTCCTCCGGGATTTCCAGTGCAAGCCCCTGATACGTTAACGGTATCTTCTCTTTTGCCTTCGCATCGCTCTGATTAATCCGGTCACTCACATCTTCTTTTTGTGGTGGTGAAACAACGGTGATCCTCGTTGTGGTGGAGTTGCTGCCGAAAGCGTTGGTTGTGGTCAGCCTGACCGTGTAGGTCTTCGCTCCTTCGCCAGCGGAATCAAACACGTGAACTGGATTCCTGAGACCAGAACTCTCGCCATCGCCAAAGTCCCATGTTCGGGTAAGGGGGGGAGCGCCGCTGGAACTCTCGGTGAACTGCACCATGAACGGCGCCTCACCCCTCATCTTACTTGCAGTGAAGGCTGCAACCGGGCGCGGATCGTCGACGATGATGTATGCTATCTTTGTTATGGTGTTGCTCCGGGCTCCCTCCTTTGCGGTCAGTCTGACGGTGTAGGTTCCCGGGGTGGTATAGGTGTGTTCGGGGTCTGGATCACTTGAGGTACCCCCGTCACCAAACTCCCACAGCCACGCATCTACGTCACCCTGGGACTGATCAAAGAACTGCACCGTAACCGGGGCATACCCGCGTGTTGTATCGGTCCGGAATTCCGCTGCGGGTGGAGCACCGGGATCAACCACCGTGATGTATGTTGCCTTTGTCTCGGTGTGGGTCTGGCCACCACCGCTCACCCTCAGGCTGACCTGGTAGGTTCCCGGGGTTGTATAGGTGTGTTCGGGGTCTGGATCACTTGAGGTACCGCCATCACCAAACTCCCAGGCATAGGTATCCGGATCTCCGGTGGATGTACCCGTGAACTGCACAGTAAACGGTGCATACCCTCTCGTTGCATCTGCTGTGAAACCAGCAACCGGTTTCACGGTGATCTGCTCGGTTGCTGTGGAGATGGGACCACCATCTCTGCTAACACTCAGTCTGACGGTGTAGGTACCGGCGGTTGTATAGATGTGTTCGGGGTCTGGATCACTCGAGGTACCCCCGTCACCAAACTCCCAGGCATAGGTATCCGGGCCCCAGGTGGATGTATCCGTGAACTGCACAGCAACCGGTGCATACCCCCTTGTCGTATCTGCCGTGAAGTTAGCAACCGGGTTCGGCCGGGTGACAATGATGGAACCTGTCTTTGTGTCGCTTAAGCCATCGCTGTTTGTCACGGTCAGTCTGACGGTGTAGGTCCCTGGTTTCCAATAGGTGATTATTGGGTTCTTGGTAGTCGCAATTCTCCCATCCCCAAACTCCCATCGCCATTGAACCGGATTCCCGGAAGACTGATCCGTGAATCGCACTTCAAGCGGAGCATCGCCTGTAGCGGGGGTTCCGGAGAAGTTCGCGACAACCGGAGATGAGGGGAGTATTTCACCCCTGATGGTAACACTGGCGTCTCCTGCAATGGCAGGTGCAGCGAGGAGCAGCGCCAGCAGGAGAATGCATGACATGAGGATCCCCTTTCTGAATGTCATGCGAGCACCCCTGTGAAGGTCGGTGTGATCTCAGGCATGTCGGTTGCGTCGACTGCCTCTACGATAGCCATCCTGCTCTTCTCACCCGTGGTGCGGGTCGTGAAGTCCATAAACGCCGCGATCATATCGCGGAATTCGCCGTCACCATTGGCGAGACAGGTCGAATTTAAAAGTATATCCGTGCCATTTGAGCAACGTTCCGTCATCATCTCTTACTTCTCCTGCTTCTCCTGCACCAGAGTATACCAGAGCATGCAAGCATCATTCCCGAGACTGCGACCAGAACTCCAAAACCTGGAGTTTCCCGGGCTGCTCTCGGGTTCCCGACCGCGAGCGGTATCGTCTTCTCGGCAAGCACCTTCCCGTCCCGTGTCTTCATGCTGGCAGTCATCTGGTAGGTACCCTGCGCAAGACCGGTCTTGACCGGCATCGTGAAGTCTACAGCCTCGCCGGGAACGATCGCGCGGACGAAGGGTTCAGTTGTGGCCGATGCAACCTCCTTTCCGCTGGCATCGGTTATACTCACCGAACTCACGACGCCGTAGTAGTGATGGTTGCCGGAATTCTGGCAGGTTACAACCACCTCAAAAGGTTTCGCCGGCTCGACGGCAGCAGGCGTAAGAGAGAGGATCTCACCGGTCTCGGTGACAGTACCTCCCTTCACGGTCAGGAACACGGGGATCGCCACCGCGGTGGCAAACGCCGCCGGTGCCCCAGGTCCAGAGGGAGCGGGGTGGACCAGAATTATCGCATACCGCCCGCCGTCCGATATCCCGGCAGGCACGGTGATCGTCGCGGTCACATCTGCCTGCTCTCCAGGCTTGAGGTGCACCGTGGGGCTGTCGATCGTGATGAACGGCCGTGCCGAGTAGGGGCTGGTGTCTTCTGCGGCCTCAAGCGCGGTGTAACTCCCGTCTGCGGTTGACTGTCCAAATCCCATCACGTCGATGGCAAAGGTCCCTTCAGACTCCTCAGGTTCGATGGAGATCCCGATCCGGGATGTGTACGTCATCCCGGGCTCGACATCGAGCGCTATCCGGGCCCCCTCCACCCTGAGGGCGAGAGCGGGTGCGGCAAGAACGGCCCCGGCTACAAGCAGCGCCAGCGCGATGAGACATAGTTGTGATTGTGTATTCCAGGTCATGGTGGGGTCAGTACTCCTGTTGATTGCCAAAAAGTGGTGGATTGGGGTAGATGCCTCACGTCACGCAAGTGTGCCGGTGAAGGTCAGCGTGATGCTGTAATCACCTGGTGCATCAGCCCCGTCGATCGCCTGCCG
>LFRN01000203.1 GCA_001512375.1 Candidatus Methanoculleus thermohydrogenotrophicum
TCTCCGGAGACGTGATCATCGCCATCGACAGTACCGGGATCAAGGTCACGAACCGGGGCGAGTGGATGCGGGGGAAGTGGAAGGTCAGGCGCGGCTGGATCAGGGTGCACGCCGAAATCGACGTCAAGACCAACCAGATCCCTGGCCTGGAGGTTCACCGACGAATTTCTGCAGGATGACCGGATGTTTGTCCCGCTCCTTGACCAGGTGCAGGAGCACTGCGGCGAAGAGCATCGGGTACACCGGGTGCCCGGTGATGGGGCCTACGACCAAAACGAGCTCTTCAATGTCCTCAAACAACGGAGGATCCTCTCAGGGGCAGGACCCAGACGGATGCCGCGACCCGCCCTATCGTGCCGGGTGCGCCAGAGATCGCATCAGATGGGGTGAATATCAGATGTGGTCGGCTGGTAACCACCTGCGGGGTGCGGTGGAAGATCGAAGGGAACTTCTCCAGCGTCAAACGGTTCTTCGGAGAAGGAGTGCGGGCAACGTCTCGAGAGGGGGGGTGCTCCGCGAGGTAAGAATGAAAATGAACTACTATAATATACTGGTGACCATGGCGGCCTGACCGGAGGCACAGCAGGAATACCGGGAGGTGGCAACCGAGAGGAATTGTGCAACACAGCAGTTATACGAGCCAGAACGGCACAGATCGCGGGAGTATCGCGCTTCTCAGGTCAGGACGATATCAGCCACATGATAATGTCGTTTACGAGTGAACTACCCCGCGCTCTCGGGCGGGGCTTCCTGCTTCATCCTCCTCCCCCTCGGGAGCGAGTCCACAGGCTCGACGGTGCGTTCCACACCTGCTACCCC
>LFRN01000114.1:0-371 GCA_001512375.1 Candidatus Methanoculleus thermohydrogenotrophicum
CGGGAGTCCTGCGGTTTGATGGTGATCGACTGCTCGTTCCCGGTGCCGAGGTCCTTTGCCGATACGTGAACGATACCGTTTGCATCGATATCGAACGTGACCTCGATCTGCGGGATGCCCCGGGGTGCGGGCGGAATCCCGGTGAGCTGGAACCTGCCCAGGGTGAAGTTATCCTTGGCAAGCGCCCGTTCGCCCTGCACAACATGGATCTCGACCGAGGTCTGGCCATCGGCAGCGGTCGAGAAGATCTGGCTCTTCCGCGTCGGGATGGTGGTGTTGCGCTCGATCAGCTTCGTCGCAATACCTCCGAGCGTCTCGATACCGAGCGAGAGCGGGGTCACGTCCAGGAGCAGGACGTCCTTGGTCTCGCC
>LFRN01000114.1:608-2621 GCA_001512375.1 Candidatus Methanoculleus thermohydrogenotrophicum
TGTCGAAGTCGTCGCCGCCGAGGTGGTTGATGCCTGCGGTCGCCTTGACCTCAAAGACACCGTCGCCGAGCTGGAGGATGGAGACATCAAACGTTCCGCCGCCGAGGTCGTAGACAAGCACCGTGGCCTCGCCCTCCTTGTCGATACCGTAGGCGAGCGCGCTCGCGGTCGGTTCGTTGATGATCCGGAGCACCTCGAGGCCGGCGATGGTTCCTGCATCCTTCGTCGCCTGCCTCTGAGCGTCGTTGAAGTAGGCGGGGACCGTGATGACAGCCTTCTTGATCTTCTCGCCCAGGTACTCCTCTGCGTCCATCTTCAGTTTCTGGAGGATCATCGCGGAGATCTCCTGCGGCGTGTAACTCTTGTCCCCGATGGTGACCTTCTCGTTTGTGCCCATCTTGCGCTTGATCGACTGGATGGTGCGGTCCGGGTTCGTGATCGCCTGCCTCTTTGCGACGCTGCCGACCAGTCGCTCACCGTCCTTGGTGAAGGCTACGACCGAAGGGGTGGTCCTGCCGCCCTCTGCGTTCGGGATGATCACCGGCTGTCCGCCTTCCATGATTGCCATGCATGAGTTGGTTGTCCCAAGATCGATGCCAAGAACTTTCTCTGAAACCATACTTTATTCCTCCTTTCCTTTAGATACCACTACTTTTGCGCACCTGATGACCTTATCCTGCATGCAGTACCCGCGGACGACCTCGTCGATCACGATACCTTCCTCTGCATCCGAAGGAACGTAGGCGATCGCCTCCTGCTGCTCCGGGTCGAAAGGAAGGCCCCGGCACTCCATGGGCCTGATGCCGTGTCGGTCGAGGATGGCCATGAGGAGCTTCTTGATCTGCTCCATCCCTTCTCGGAGGCCTGCGCCATCGGCCTTTTCCGCTCGCTCAAAGTTGTCCATGACCTCGAGCAACTCCACAGCGAAATCCTCGATGGCAAACGTGGTGCGGGCCTCGATCTCCCGGGCCATCCGCTTCCGGTAGTTCTCGAAATCTGCTGCAAGGCGCAGATAACGACTGTTGAGGTCGTTATATGCTCTCTGCATCTCTTCAAGCGCCGGAGATACTGCATCCGCCTCTTTTGTGAGATCTTGTTGTCTCTCGTTTGGTTCGGATGTATCCTCCTTCATACGCCTTACCTGCTTGAAAATGATAGAATTTAGTTATCTATTGTAATGTAGTTCTATATATTATTAATGATCGCTGCCAGGATTCAACCCTGTATATGGGGTCAGTTTGGCGATTTGAGGCTCATTCGGCAAAATTCTCCCGTGATACGCGGATCGGCGGGATACTGGTTACCTTTCTCAGGAAGGGGTGCTGGCGGTACCCCTGATGCCGACGTTCTCGTTTCCCTGGACCCGGGAGGGTGCCAGACGACCGATTTGGCGGGAGGCGCCAGATATATCTCTGTATCCTGCTCACAGGTACTCATGAAATGGGCACTGCTCTCTGTCTGGGACAAAACAGGCATCGTTGATCTTGCAAAGGTGCTTGTCGAGCATGACTACCAGATCCTGAGTTCCGGCGGCACCGGGGCTGCGCTTCAGCAGGCAGGGGTTCCGTATACTGATGTCTCCACCTACACCGGGTTTCCCGAGATGATGCATGGCCGGGTAAAGACTCTCCACCCGAAGATCCATGGGGGCATCCTCGGGCGCCGCGGCATCGACGACGCTGTGATGCAGGAGCATGGGATCGTGCCGATCGACCTTGTTGTGGTGAACCTCTACCCCTTCGAGGCGATGAGCGGTGCCGGGCTCTCGCTCGAGGAGATCATCGAGTACATCGATATCGGCGGCCCGGCGATGGTGCGGGCTGCGGCAAAGAACCACAGGTACGTGGCGGTCGTGATGGACCCTGCTGACTATCCTATGGTTGCGGATGCTGTCCGGGGTGGCGGCTTTACGGCCGAGGAGCGGCTGAGCCTCGCCGCGAAGGCGTTTGCCAGGACGGCGGCCTATGACGGTGCGATCACAAACTACCTCACCGGGATCGACCGGCCGTTCCC
>LFRN01000097.1 GCA_001512375.1 Candidatus Methanoculleus thermohydrogenotrophicum
CCTCATCGAGGGGGTCCCGGGGACAGCCAAGACCACCATCTGCAAGACCATCGCACGCCTGGTAGACTACGACTTCAAGCGGGTCCAGGGGGCCGTGGATATCCAGCCGGCAGACATCATCGGCGTCCGGATCTACGACCGGAACAAGGGCGAGTTCGTCCTCCAGAAAGGCCCGATCTTCACGAACTTCCTGATGATCGATGAGATCAACCGCCTCACCCCAAAGACCCAGAGCGCGCTCCTCGAGGCCATGAGCGAAGGCCAGACGACGATCGACGGGATCACCTACCCGCTCGCCGATCTCTACTTCACCATCGCCACCCAGAACCCCTACGACGCCGAGGGGACCTTCCCGCTCATCGACGCCCAGCGCGACCGGTTCATGTTCAGCGCCGTGCTCACCCACCTCGACGCAGAGAACGAGCTTGAGGTCCTGCGACGCGAACGTGCCGGGGAACTGGACTGGAAGATCTACCAGGACCAGATCACCCCGATCCTCGGGCCCGCAGAGGTCAAGGCCATGACCGCAACCGTCCGCGAGGTCAGGGTCGATGAGAAGGTTCTTGAGTACATGCGCGACATCATCCTTGCCACACGC
>LFRN01000249.1 GCA_001512375.1 Candidatus Methanoculleus thermohydrogenotrophicum
TCCCACCCGCATGCTCACCCCGCCCGGGTCCACATCTCGCATAGCAGAGTTGCCGATCACATAGACCATTTGCCTCCCTACCGCTTCCATCGCCACGGGATTTAGGTAGTTGTCTCCGTCATCAGGGTGTCCGCCGGCGGAGTTCCGAGGGTGAAGGGGAAGGTCGTGTAACCCTGGTCGGCGAGGTCTGACCGGTCGAGGGGCGCGTCCACGGCATAGACGATGTAGGTCCCGGGGTCGAGCCCGCTCATACCGGTCCTCCAGCGGTAGGTCCAGCAGTCATCATCATCGACCGCCGCCCGTGTGAAACTCTTCGAGTCTCCTGAACGGACAGGCGTATCAGGGTCCTCAAGCCTCCCGCCTGCCGGCGGCAGGTTCGGACCGGTCACAAAGAGGTAGACAGTATCGCTCCCCGTGCTCGTCCCCGCGAATGTGATCCCGCCCCCTGGATGGGCTACGATCATAAAGGCGAACATCAGGACTGCGGCGAGAGCGACGAGGAGAGCGATACCTGCGAGGATTGCAACTCGATCAGACATGCGATCCACCGCCCCCCGATAGCGTCGGGAGATGATGAATCTGATCCCACCACCGGCATCGCAGGCGAGATCTCCCACCCCCCGCCTTCGTCAGCATCCAGGCCCCGAAGTTCTCTGGAGTCGGGCTCATGGGGCGTGTTGATGATATCCCGGACGCCCTGCTCCCCCAGCCACCCGGTCCCGGGAAGAGCCCCATCCCGTGGACAGAGCAATAGAGCGCCTGCCTGGTCGACCTTGCGGAGCGCCAGAGCCGTGTCGACGGCGACGCAGTTGAAGGGACAGAACCCTGTCATCTGTTCTGGCATGGTGCCCCGGCGGGCGCACCAGGCCAAACAAATGCCCACATCAACCAGTCCCCGGACAGCAGGGTCGATATAGCAGGCCTGATTCTGAGGGAGGCAGCGAACCGTAGCCTGGCGCGATCGCCCCCCGGGGAATACCTCAACCCGGTGTACTAATGCAGGACCCCGACGCACCGGCGCCCTTCTGCCGCTCGAGGCACGCGATCGCCGTATCCACGATTGCGCCGAGGGCATCCACGCCGAAGGTCTCTGATGAAAGAACGATATCATACGGCGAGAGATCGTTGATATCAATATTGTAATAGGCCAGGTACCGGGTGGCCTCGGAGTGCTGCCGGTCCCTGGTGTAGGCCAGTGCCTCCTCTTCGTCCATCCCATCCCGGCGCGCGATCCGCTTTGCCCGGCAGTCAAGCGATGCCATAAGCCAGATCCTGAGATCAGCGTTCTTGATCATCCGGCCCGAGAGTCTGCCTTCGACGACGATCTTCTCCGAGGCCTCGCCGATCTCCTTCTGCCTGGCATCGATCATCTGGTCAACCGAGGGATCGCTCTCTGCGAGCCTCCCGAACTCGACAAGATCCATACCGTGCTCGCGGGCGAGGCTGCGGAAGACCTCCCCTGCGGAGATGAACTCGAGCCCGTATTTCCTGGCGAGATAGCGGGCAAGCGACGTGGTGCCGCTCCCCGGTGGGCCGCTGACGGTGATCCGCATCAGATCCCCCCGATGTCGAGCGACTTCCTGATCACCTGGCTGATAGCAAGTGAACAGATCGTATACCAGAGGATCCAGGCCGGGATGATCCAGAACGCGACCCACGAGAGACTGACAGCCCCGATGAAAGGCATCACAATGCCGCTTGCGATAGTGGTCGGCGCTTCGATCGGTGGGAGCCGGGAGAGGATCCAGAAGAGGATCGGTACCGTCAGCAGGAGGATGATCGCCATCGGAGTAAACTGCTGCTTGGACATATCGAGCTGGTCCTGCAGCATCCGTTCCTGTTTCTTCTGGAGTTTCTTGATCCGCTTCTCGTCCCCGGCGAGCTGGGCTTCCCGGAACTCCCTCTGGAAGATCCGCGCTCTCTCCTGAACCTCCTGCATCTTCTCGTAATCAATTGTGTACTTCTGGACGAGCGAGGAGTACAGCCCCGTTATGCTGGAGAGGATCAGGATCATGACGAAGAATGGAACACCGAGGACGTCGACGAACGGCCCGAGTATCACATTCATCATCGAGCCGATCGTCACCCGCACCCACTCGATGCCGTACGAGAAGAAGACCAGCAAGGTGAAGAGGAGCGCGATCGTCGGGCCGTGCTTCTTCAGATCCACCATATCCGGTTACCTCAGGACGGCCACAAGGTCCTCAATGGCTCGCTCGAGCAGGAAGTTTTCGTTCCTGATTATCTTGACGGTGCAGCCGGTGTACATCGCATACGCCGCGGCGATGGCGCGGTTGAACTCCTGGTGTCCGGCGATCGCCCGGGCTCCTTCCATGTCGCGGATCCTTGAGGCGTCACTGAGCCGGCGCATCAGGATCTGGTCAGGGTCGGTCTCCACCAGCACGACAACATCGGGCATCAGTTCCCGGAGCACCCATTCAGGCAGCCCTGCCAGGAACCCGGCCGGGGTGCTGATGCTGCTGTGGGTATCGATGATGAGATTCGCATCAGCGCTCATGGCAGCGATCTTCGAGGCAGCCAGCTGCTGGAGGCGCTTCTGTTCGTCTTTTCCGAGTTTGCGCATCTCATCGCGATCCGAGACCAGATTCTCCTTACAGGCCACATCAAACATGAACGTGCCAAAGTTGACGGCCTCGTAGGTGATGCCCTCGGCCGCGAGTCTCTCCATCGCACCGTTTATGACGGTGGTCTTCCCGACACCGGGAACCCCTGTCACGACGACTTTCTTCCCCATCTCTCTCACTCCATTTAGAATATAGTTCCCTTTAAAGTGAACTACCCCGCACCTGTTGGGCGGGGCTTCCCGGCTATCATCCTCCTCCCCATCGGGAGCGAGTCCCCAGGCTCGACGGTGCGTTCCACACCTGATACCCCTACAAGATTCTGATCTTGTAGGGCGAACGTCTTGATATTGATCGCCGCGTTGATGTCACGGTCATGCTGAGTACCGCAATCCGGACAGACCCACTCCCGATGCGAGAGTTTTAGATCCCGGTTGAGATACCCACACCGATTACAGATTTTCGAGGATGGATCGAATCTCCCGATCCTGAGCAGAGTCTTCCCATACTTCAGGCATTTGTAATCAAGCATCGTGAAGAACTTACTCCAGGACACATCACTGATACTTCGTGCGAGGCAACGGTTCTTCTGCATTCCAGCAACGTTCAACGATTCCACTGCAATAACTTGAGCTTGGTTCTCGCTCACGACTCGAAATGAGAGTTTGTGTAGGAAATCATTGCGCTGGTTTGCTATCTTCTCATGACACCGAGCAAGTCTCTGAATTGATTTCTGCCGATTTTTAGACCCTCTCCTTTTCCGCGATACCCGACGCTGCAATACCTTCAGGCGCCGAAGGGAGTTTCTCAGGTATCGAGGGTTCTCGATCTTCTCTCCTGTAGAGAAGGTTGCAAAGTCCGTCACCGTCAGTCCGACGTCGATCCCGAGGGTGGTATCTCGAGAAATCGGTGCGGGTTCGGGGGCAGGCATTCCGTCATCAACGAGGATGCTAACGAACCACTTCCCGGTC
>LFRN01000260.1 GCA_001512375.1 Candidatus Methanoculleus thermohydrogenotrophicum
CCTGCCCTGATCGTCACGCTCCTCTTCGGTGTCTTCGTAGGTTCACTCGCACCAGACGCGGACGCGGCCGACGCAGCGATATTCAGCGGCCGGTTCGGCGGGGCAAAGGGGAAGCGAGGACAGATCATAAACGGTCTGGCCGTGGTGCTCCCGATCTTTGGCTATATCATCAGGTACCTCATCTACTATCCGCTCTCGCTCGTCTTCTCGCTCATCCTCCGGAAGAACTACCGGCACCGGCATCGGGGGCTGCTCCACTCGCTCACCGGCGTCGGACTGACCTCCCTGCTCCTCTCAGGCTACCTGGCCCTCGTCCTCACCTGTCTCGGGATGTCTCTCGCGCTCGTCCCTGCCTTCGGGTTCGCGTTCTTTGCGGGATGCCTCCTTCATCTCATGGAAGACACCTGCACCCCGGCAGGCGTCGCCTGGCTCTACCCCTTCTCCCGGCGGCGACTGGCGGGCCACGTCAGGACATGGGGGGACTCAGAGGTGCGTCCGACGTTCTTCGCCGTCGTGCTCGCGCTGGCAGCGGTCGCGGTGCTCATTGCACCGGTCGTGACCAGCACGACACCGGAGGAGCTCAGATGGCTCGCACCCGGCGCAGCCCTCCTCCTCTGGATGCTCTTCCTGCTCGTCTGCCGCGTGCGGCCGCAGTAGGGCCGGTGACTGATACCATATCTATACGTATCTTTGCGTTCAACGAGTTTCCATGTACCGTCTCGTCTGCGTTCACTGTGCTGCGACCTACGCACCGGACCAGATCATCTATACGTGCGAACGCTGTGGACACCTGCTGACCGTCGAGTATGACCTGGACGGCATCGACGTCTCCCGGGATGAATGGGACCGCCGCCCCCTCTCGGTCTGGCGCTACCGCGAGATCCTCCCCGTCCGGGGCGAACCCGTCTCCCTCCAGGAAGGAGGCACCCCGCTCTATCGCTTAACAAAGATAGGCGAAGAACTGGGTCTCCGCGAGCTCTACGCCAAGCACGAGGGTATGAACCCGACCGGCTCTTTCAAGGACCGCGGCATGACCGTGGGTGTCAGCATGGCGCTTGAACTCGGGATGACGAGTGTCGCCTGCGCAAGCACCGGGAACACCTCCGCAAGCCTCGCCGCCTACGCAGCAAAGGGTGGAATCCCCTGTGTCGTCCTCCTGCCCGCAGGAAAGGTCGCCCTCGGCAAGGTTGCCCAGGCGCTGATGCATGGTGCCCGGGTCATCTCCATCCGCGGCAACTTTGATCGAGCGCTCGAGATGGTACACGAACTCTGTATCAGCCACGGCCTCTACCTCCTGAACTCGGTCAACCCCTACCGCCTGGAGGGACAGAAGACGATCGGGTTTGAGGTGATCGACCAGCTCGGCGGGGTGCCTGACCGGATCGTCCTCCCCGTAGGAAACGCAGGCAACATCTCCGCGGTCTACAAGGGGCTCCGGGAGCTTGAGGCGCTCGGGTTCATCGACCGGCTGCCGATGATGACCGGGATCCAGGCGGAAGGCTCACAGCCGGTGGTTAAGGCGATCGAGCAGAACCTCGATGAGCTGATCCCCGAACCAGAACCAGAGACCGTTGCGACTGCGATAAGGATCGGCGCGCCGGTGAACGCTGAGAAAGCGCTCGTCGCCATCCGCGCGACTGGCGGGACGGCGGCGGCCGTGACCGATGATGAGATCCTTCGCATGCAGCGCGACCTTGCGAGGAAGGAGGGGATCGGTGTTGAGCCCGCCTCTGCGGCCTCGGTCGCCGGGGTACGGAGACTTGCCGAACAGGGGCTGATCGATAAGGATGAGCGGATCGTCTGTGTGGTGACCGGTCATCTCTTAAAGGATCCTGAAACTGTGGTACGACAATGCGAATCGCCCCTCGAGATCGACGCGGACCTGCATTCGTTGCTCTCGGTCTTGCGCTGATACTGACCTGCACCCCGGCTGCGGCCGCGGAAGCCGTTTTCCGGGTTCTCCCTGGCGGCACCGCCTACGAAGCATCGGTCCAGGTCTCCGGTAGCGAATATGCATTCTGGAGCCCCGGGCTTCTGGGGGAGCGGATCCCGCTCCGGGTCGAGGATCTCGAGGTGGTCGGTCCGTCAGGCCCGATCGAGTACCGCGACCGGGGCAGGGGCGTTATCACCTTCCCGGAGGGCAACTACACCATCACCTACCGGGCCCCCCTGCGGGACAACCACTTTGTGGTGGTCTTCAATAAACCGTATTCTGTATCCCTCATCCTCCCTCCGGGACTTGACGTCAAGAACCCGCTCCTTGGCATGGTCAGCCGCGGCGGGGTCGTCTCCCCGGGGCCGAACGGTACCCTGGAGATCACCTGGGACGAGGTGAGGAGTGTGGAGGTCCGCTTCTACACTCCGGAGCGCGAGTTCCTGCTCGCCACCTTCGGCACCATATGGCTCGCGGTCGCGGTTGTCCTGCTCCTCCCCTTCGTCGTCTCATGGAAGAGGTATGATCGATGATCGAGGTCGTCATTGCTTCGTTCCTGATCGGGTTCTCAGGGGCTGCATCTCCCGGCCCCATGACCGCCTCGGTCCTCAGCATCGGGTCGCGGCGGCCGGGACCCTTTGTTGCAGGTCTGGTGGCGGGGCACGGCGTCCCTGAAGCGGTCATGGTCGCGGCCATCGCCTGCGGCGTGCGCGAGGTCCCGTATGTCAACCTCGTCGCGCTCCTGGGATCGGTTGTCCTGGTCGCGTTCGGCATCGGGCAGTTCATCCATGCCGACGATGCCGCCGTCGTGAGCGAGGATACCGGGATGCCGTTCGCCTTCGGGGCGGCCTGCACCCTCGGCAATCCCTACTGGTGGGTCTGGTGGCTTACGTTCGGTGTCGGGTTTCTCGCGCTCCACCCTTCGTTTATCGCGTTCTACATCGGGCATATCGGCGCGGATATCGCCTGGTTCGGGCTGCTCGGGATC
>LFRN01000247.1 GCA_001512375.1 Candidatus Methanoculleus thermohydrogenotrophicum
ATAGGGTTTCCACGCAGTATGCGAGATCCCCCTCAAACCGCAAGAGGTGAGAATCACGGGTCAAAATCCATCAGGACGGCGGAGTGGTCGCTCAACCCCTGCCCCCGCACGTCATGCAGGTACCAGCACGCCGTCGGGCCGAGGCGCACGGATGCGAAGATGTGGTCATAGCGCTTACACTTCGGGACATCCTCGGGCCCGCGATCCGGGCACCAGCTATACTCTCTGGCCCGGTAACCGTGCAATCTCCGGAAGACGTCAGGGAGGTCATACCTTGCAAGGCCGCAGAGGATGTTCATCTCGGCGTTGTACCACCACTTCCGTGGCCGTCCAAGATATTCCTCGCTCTCTGAGGCCGTAACGTAGGTCCCATCCGGGAGGATATCGCGGTAGAAGGGAACGATCGTCCCGTCCGGGAGTTCTGCCTCCGGGGTGTGGAAGTCCCCACAGAGGATCCGCGGTCTTGCCGCCGACTTGAGGGCAAGGCGCTGGTAGATCCCCACCAGCGTCTCGGCCTTGATGATCTCGTTTCTCCGGCCGC
>LFRN01000188.1 GCA_001512375.1 Candidatus Methanoculleus thermohydrogenotrophicum
TCAAAGACCCGGAGGCGCTGCTGCCTCTCGATCTCGCGGACTTCGAAGTAGTCGCCCCGGGACACCACCACATCCCCTTTCTGGTAGTAGGGGAGACGGATGGAGTAGGTGATGCGGTAGAGGGCTTTACCGTCCTTCTCGCCGACCAGTTTTGGGTGGGTCGTATACCGCCCGCCGAGCGCTCCCGTGATCATCCGGGCGATCTCCTGGCCGAGATGCTGCGACCCGACAGTGATATCGACGCCGTCCTTTGAGTTCTCGAGCTCCGATATGAACGAGAGCCGCTCCCCTGCCTGCTGGAGGGACTCTTCGGACTGTTCTGCGATGCTCACGGCGACATCGCGCTCGTAGCTGTTGATCTTCCTATCAGTCGCCCGCACCTGGACGATGCCCTCGTAGTAGCCGCCCGAGATCCGGCTGCATCGGTCGCAGGTCTCCTTCTGCCAGAGGATCTCGACCTCGCAGGTCTCGTGGACCGGGACCGAGTAGAGGGTCGCCTCCACCTCGACGGTGCAGGTGGTCCGGTTTGGTCCGGTCTCCTCAGATCTGACCGTGACCCTGACGTCTTTTGCGTCCTCGTGGATGCTTATCGCCGATACCGCCAGTTCGGCGATGAGGTCCTCACGTGGCGTCCGCAGGTCAAACCAGGTCTTGCCGTGCTTCTGCGAGTTGCAGACCGGACAGTAGACCGCGGTCACGCGGGG
>LFRN01000002.1:0-1142 GCA_001512375.1 Candidatus Methanoculleus thermohydrogenotrophicum
GTAAGGAGGGGATGAGATCTCGCACGAGGCCGCGAAGAGAGGGTACCCGGGTTTCCAATTTCGATGGGATTTTCATAAGGTAGGGTGGTTGACCGCTCTCCTCCTACCTCTTCTTCAGGATCTCCCTCTCGAGGGAGTCCAGTTTATCCTCGAACGGCACCCCATATTTTTTGGCGAGGACGACCACCGCTGCCTCCACGAGGAGGTTGCCGTCGAAGTGGTCGACGACCTGGTGGAGTTCTGCGACAACCTCCTGTGGTGACTTCCCGGTCGCAGCGGTGATCCGCCCGATCATCTCCTCGTAGGGGCTCTTCGTCACGAGGATGTCAGAGGTGGGTTTGAACCCCAATGGTATCGAGACCTCTGCAACATCAAAGAGCGGCCTGATAATCCCGCTATCCATCTCGATGAGCCCCTCCGCCTTTGCCCGCTCCAGGAGCTGGTTCGCCTGCTCCTTGTTCATCCACTTCCGGTCGATGGCGATGTAAAAGACAAACTCGCTCCTCTGCAACCGGTCTTTGCGCATATGCTTAAATGGCGCGGCGACGGCAATCTTTACGCTCACTCGCAGGCACCTTTCAGGAATCTTCGCAGGTCCATCGCGTCCATGTCGCCGTGAGGACTCTCTTTTGCGACATAACACTCAGTCATCAGTCCTCTGTCAACGATCCGGAGGTAGAAGATGTTCTCGGCGACCGGGAGCCTTTTTTCAGGGGTGAGCAGCGTCCGCTGGAAGCCTATCCGGAAATCTGCCATCTCACTGATATTCCCGGAGAGCGGCATCAGGTCATCGAGGTCCAGAAACTGCGTCCGTTTGTCCGCAACCTGGACGAGAATCCGTTCCTTGATGAGACCCGCGCCCCCTTTTGAGGTTGTATGGGTGTTGTGCAGACGGGCCAGGCACAAGAGGATCTCCTGGAACGGTCGGGAGAGTTCAAAATCGAGGTCGATGGATTGGGGAAAACGATGGTATATCCTGCGCATCACTAGAGTTGAGGTGCGCGAAACGTAAAAAGAATATGATCCTGCCGGAGCCTTCCTCTTCCCGGGGACCACACAAATGTTTTTCGCATTCCGGGACCCTGCATCCGGTCGTGAGGGGGAGAGAGGGGTGAGAGGTCAGGGAGGCGCTCACGCTCACG
>LFRN01000002.1:1327-3928 GCA_001512375.1 Candidatus Methanoculleus thermohydrogenotrophicum
TCTTTGCCGATGTGCGTCTCTGCCGGAGCTCTACCGATCTCCGACCTCTTCTTGCCCCGGGAGGTGTGGTAGCGTCCTCCCGTCGGCTTCCGTACTGATCTTCCTTGCCACAGCATGTTGACCACCGATTGTACTCTATTATGATGAGGACGCGATGCCCGTCGTGGGTTGCAATCTCTCGTTAAAGTGCTATAATTATTCGGGGGAAGGGTATTTAATCGTGCTGATCATGCAAGGATCGCGTCCAGCAGTTCCTCTATCCCTTCGCCGGTCTTCATGTTCGTCCGGAAGATCTGCATCTCCGGGTTGTAGCGGCGCATATCCTGCTCCATCCGGTCGAGGTTGGCGCCGACGAATGGGGCGAGGTCGACCTTGTTGATGACGCCGATGCTGCTTCCGCGAAACATCATCGGGTGTTTGTTCACCACGTCGTCCCCCTCGGTGGAACTGATGATGACGATCCTCTTCTCAGCACCCAGCCGGAAGTCGGTCGGGCAGATCATGTTGCCGACGTTTTCGATGAAGAGGATGTCGATATCGTCAAGCGGGAGGTGCTCGATGGCATGCTCCACGAGGTGGGCGTCGAGGTGACACTCCTTCCCGGTGTTCACGTTGTAGGCCGGAACCCCGAGGGCGACGATCCGCTGGAAATCGTCGTCGCCGTAGACGTCTCCCGCAATAGCACCGACCCTGAGTCCTCGCTCCCGGATCAGGGGTACGAGCCGCTCGATCGTGGCGGTCTTCCCTGACCCAATGGCGCCGAGGAGGTCAAACGCCCGGACTCCGTGTTTTTTGAGGATCTCCGCGTTGGCGTCTGCGATGCGGTTGTTGACGTCGTAGATGTCCTTCTCTACGTGGACGTCGATATGGTGCATGGTTATACTATTGATCATGGCATGTTTATAGGTTAACACCCAAACACTACGGCAATGAGCGCGGAGCGCATCCTGTACCCATGTTACTTTGATGCCACGCTGCAGCGGCGGGAGGGGCGTCGGGTCCGGAAGGAACTTGCCGTAAAGTCCCCTGACCGCTCTGCTATCGAGGCTGCCCTGCGGAAGATGAAGGTTCCCTACCGCCTGGAGGAGCATCACCATCCCGCCCGGTGGGCGGAGCGTGAAGGCCGGGTCGTGGTGGAATGGGAAGGGAGCAAGGAGGACCTGATCCGGCGGGTCGCAAAACGCCTCGGGAGCCGGAAGTGACGGCGATGTACGACCTGCACACCCACACCCTTCTCTCTGACGGTGAGTTGCTCCCGACGGAACTGGTTCGCCGGGCGGCCGTCCTCGGTTACGGCACCATCGCCATCACCGACCACGCAGACGCCTCGAACCTCACCCACCTGGTGGAGGCGGCGGGCAGAGTCCGGGATTCGGCGCAGCATTTCGGCGTGGACCTGATCGTTGGAGTGGAACTCACCCACGTTCCTCCATCGCTGATCCCGGGGCTTGCGCGCGAAGCAAAACGGCGCGGTGCTGATATCGTCGTGGTCCACGGTGAGACGGTAATGGAACCGGTTGCCCGGGGAACAAACCACGCCGCCTGTAGATGTGAGTATGTGAATGTGCTCGGCCACCCGGGGCTCGTGTCGGTTGAGGATGCGCTGGCAGCGGCGGAGCGGGGGATTGCGCTTGAGATAACGTCCCGCGCCGGGCATAACCGGACGAATGGCCACGTGGTGCGGGTGGCCAGGGAGACAGGTTGCCGGCTCGTGGTCAATTCTGATACGCATGCACCGTCTGATCTGATGTCGAAGGAGGCACGATGGGCGGTTGCCCTTGGTGCCGGGTTGACAGAGGCGGAATCGCGGGAGGTTCTCTCTCAGGATATAAAGCGGCTTCTCTATCTGTGAGATGCTGTATTTATAATTTGGCAAAAAGTTTATATATATCAGACGTCAACATATATACGTTGCTAAATACACCTAGCTAAGAGTACACCTTCGAGGTTGCAGTTTGCGGTTAGTCGGTCGTTCTGTTAGTGTTTGCAGTAATCACTTGTTAATTTTGCGATGTGATGCTGCTCGGTTGCCCCGCCTCTACGGTGAGGTTGTAGATCGCCGATTGAAACCTATAGGGAAGGTAGTTGACATCTGTGGGAATGTATCATCCCCTTATGCCGTAGTCCTCTGCTATGACGACTGCTCTGTGCGGGTTAGCGAAAAGATCTTTGCAAAATAGGTGGATAATCAATGGCTGAAGTTGAGAAACTAAAACAGCTGCAGATGCAGCGTGAAACTCTGAAGAAGAGAGAGGAGGAGAAGGTCAAAGAAACAGAGAAGAAACATCACGAGGAGAGTGTCCTGTCTGTCTGTCCAGAGTGTGGCAGCCGCCAGCTTGTCCACGACTACGAGCGCGCAGAACTTGTATGCCAGAGCTGTGGTCTTGTCCTTGACGAGGAGTTCATCGACCGTGGTCCCGAGTGGCGTGCCTTCGACCACGACCAGCGCATGAAGCGCTCTCGTGTCGGCGCACCGATGACGTTTACGATCCACGATAAGGGCCTCTCGACGATGATCGACTGGAGGAACCGTGACTCCTATGGTCGTGCTATCTCGAGCAAGAACCGCGCCCAGCTTTACCGTCTCAGGAAGTGGCAGCG
>LFRN01000255.1 GCA_001512375.1 Candidatus Methanoculleus thermohydrogenotrophicum
CTTCTCGCCTTGATACCCTTCCTGGGCTGGATCATCGTTCTCTTCCTCAACGTTGCGTTTGCCGTCTTCTACGCCCGCTATCTGGCCCTGGTCTACGAGTCCGTGCCTGCGCCTGCGTAAAACCATAATAACCCCTTTTTTACCACCCCCTTTTGCGGAGCGACCGCCAGCCTCTCACAAGGCATCTTCCAAATTCCCGGGAACCGCTCCCCCTGTCAAGTAGGTCCAATCCAAACACTCTCTCCCGTGAGCAAAACAGCGTGTTTATCTCCCGGGGCAAAAGATTCCTATCAATATATTCCGGTGATACCTATCATAGACTCCATCCGGTTCCTCAGCGACTCCTTCGACCTACACAAAAGAGGCCCTCTGGGGCAGGTGGATCCGCTGGCTCCTCCTGCTCGTCAGCGTGGTCATCTTCCCGTTCATCTATGGTTACAGTTGCACGGGTCATGAGCGGCGCAAAGCCCGCCCCTGAACCCGAGGGCTGGATTCAGGCTCTTTCTCGACGGCATCAAACTGATCATCATCACGGTCGTCTACGCCATTCCGGTGCTGGCAGGCTCCGAACCACTCCTCAGCCCTGAGATCGGCATCGTCGTAGCCTTGGCTCTCCGTGTCCTCTTCCTCCTTGCCGCCATCGTGGTCGGCTCCTTGCCCACATCAA
>LFRN01000128.1 GCA_001512375.1 Candidatus Methanoculleus thermohydrogenotrophicum
GGACCGTACCAGTAGGTGACGACGTCCCCATCCTTGAGGTGGTAGTCGGCCGCTCCGACTTCTGCGGGCACCTCATTGACCGAATAGAGCCAGGAGTCCCACGAGGTCTCGTTGTAGGTAATACCGCCGATGGAATAGAGGAACGGACCCCAGGTGGTTTCCTGGATTGTGTAGTTAAACCCGCCTTTCGTTGCTGCTGCATCCAGTGCCCCGAGGGCTGAGGTCTGGTTGATGGTGTAGGTAGCGCTTTCGTTGTTGAACGGGGTGACCTGGAAGGTCTGACTGTCAGTCAGACTGACCGCTCCCTCCCACGCAAAGTCGCGGAGGGTGACGTCGATGATGACGGCGTACTCGGCCTGGTCGATGAGCGGGGCATACGTGTCTGGATCCGCGGGGCAGTAGTAGAAGGCGAGCCTGTCGCCGTCTGCGAGAGAGTTCGCTCCGAGCCCGGCTGGAGCTGCCGCGTCGTTGATGAAGATCGACCATGAGCGTGCGTTCTCCTGTGTCCAGTCCTCGTTTGCGATGCCGGCGATATCTTCGAGGAGGAACGACCCGTAGGAGGCGTACCAGGTGTCGGAGGCGTTGAAGGTGAAGTTCCCGCTAATCGCGGCGGCATCCAGCGCCCCGAGGTCGGTGGTGCGGCTAATCGTGTACGAGGCACTTTCGTTGTTCGAGGGGACGAACTGGAAGGTCTCTCCTTCTATCAAGGTCACGGTCCCGTCCCAGAGTGTGGGCATCGGTGCGGGCAGCGCCGGGATAGAGACCGTGATGGTGACTATCGCAGGGGCGGTCTCAGGGGTCGATCCCCAGGGACCGTACCAATAGGTGACGACGTCCCCATCCTTGAGGTGGTAGTCGGCCGCTCCGACGTCTGCGGTCTCACCGTTGACGGCGTAGAGCCAGGAGTCCCACGAGGTCTCGTTGTAGGTAATACCGCCGATGGAATAGAGGAACGGACCCCAGGTGGTTTCCTGGATTGTGTAGTTAAACCCGCCTTTCGTTGCTGCTGCATCCAGCGCCCCGAGGGCTGAGGTCTGGTTGATGGTGTAGGTAGCGCTTTCGTTGTTGAACGGGGTGACCTGGAAGGTCTGACTGTCAGTCAGGCTGACCGCTCCCTCCCACGCAAAGTCGCGGAGGGTGACGTCGATGATGACGGCGTACTCGGCCTGGTCGATGAGCGGGGCATACGTGTCTGGATCCGCGGGGCAGTAGTAGAAGGCGAGCCTGTCGCCGTCTGCGAGAGAGTTCCCTCCGAGCCCGGCCGGAGCTGCCGCGTCGTTGATGAAGATCGACCATGAGCGTGCGTTCTCCTCTGTCCAGTCCTCGTTTGCGATGCCGGCGATGTCTTCGAGCAGGAACGACCCGTAGGATGCGTACCAGGTGTCGGAGGCGTTGAAGGTGAAGTTCCCGCTAACTGCGGCGGCATCCAGCGCCCCGAGGTCGGTGGTGCGGTTAATCGTGTACGAGGCACTTTCGTTGTTCGAGGGGACGAACTGGAAGGTCTCCCCCTCTGTCAGGGTCACGGTCCCGTCCCAGAGCGTGAACATCGGTGCGGGCAGCGCCGGGATAGAGACCGTGATGGTGATCACCGCACGGGCGGTCTCAGGGGTCGATCCCCAGGGACCGTACCA
>LFRN01000089.1:0-16257 GCA_001512375.1 Candidatus Methanoculleus thermohydrogenotrophicum
GTCGTGGGCTCGTCGAGGACGATCACCCGTGGCCGCATGGCGACGACGCAGGCTATGGCCAGGCGCTACCGCTCGCCCCGCGAGAGGGACCGCGGGTAGGCCGCCTTCCGGTGGAGGAGGCCGACCTCGCGGAGGGCTGCATCGACCTGGTGTCGTGGACCGCCGGGGTCGATGTTCCGAAGACCGAACGCCACCTCCTCCTCGACTGTATCAGCAAAGAGCATGGTGTCGGGGTTCTGGAAGACCAGGCCAGCGTGGCGCGCGAGAATCGCTACCGGTTCTGCCGCGGCATCGAGGCCGTCGACGAAGACACTTCCCGCGGTTGGGCGGAGCAACCCGTTGAGGTGCTTGACGAGCGTCGTCTTTCCTGACCCGTTCTCCCCGACAACGGCCACGATCTCACCGGGAGCGACATCGAGGTCGACCCCTGCAAGCGCCGTCACCCCGTCGTAGCGATGGATGAGCCCCCTGATTGATATGATGGGCGCTGCCGCGCTCCTCCGGGGGGGTGAAGTGGGCCGGATGCCACCGTCTCCGGGATGCTGCAGAACCTCTCCCGGGGTCCCTTCTCTCGTGATAACCCCTCCCTCGATCAGGATTACCCGGTCCGCGATCCCGGCGAGGTCGTCGAGTTTCTGCTCGACGATGAGCACGGCCGTACCCTCCTCCGAGAGTCGGCGGAGGAGGGCCGATACCGTGGCGGTCGCCTCTGCATCCAGTTCAGCGGTCGGTTCATCGAGGATCAGGATCTCGGTGCCGAGGATGAGGGTTGCGGCAATGGCGACCCGCTGTTTCTGCCCGCCCGAGAGGGTATGCGGTGCCCGGTCAGCCAGGTGGGCGATTCCGGTCGCTTCCATCACGTGGCTGAGCCTCTGCCGCATCTCATCCCTGGGGAGACCGAGGTTCTCAAGCCCGGAGGCCACCTCCTCTTCGACGGTTGAGAAGATGAGCTGGGCGTCAGCGTCGTCGAAGACCACCCCGACGTGCCTGCCGATGCTGGCCATGCCCGGATAGTCTCGGACGTCCTTCCCGAGGATCGTTATCCTGCCCTCGAGCCTGCCCCCATAGTCGTGGTGGAGGATCCCGGACGCTGCAAGGCAGAGTGTCGTCTTCCCCGCCCCGGTCGGGCCGGTGACGAAGACGATCTCACCCCTCCGGATATCGAGGTTGATCCCGTCGAGAGCCGGCGACTCCGACCCCGGATAGGCGTAGGAGACACCCGCAAGGGAGAGAACAGTCTCAGGAGTCATCGGCCTGCCTCACGCCCGGGGACGCAGCTGCCTGCCCGGTACCCCGCGAGAGAGCGCGCGATGCCGGCGCCTCGAGCGTCTGGGCAACAACGGCGTTGACCACTGCCGTGATGAGAACGATCGGGACGGTGACCACGAGGAACGCACTGAAGGCGCCATAGGTCTCAAGGATCTTCGGGGCCACCGCGACGAGCGCGATGAGGATGAAGGAAAACCCACTTGCCATGGTGGCGATGAGCGTCGTCACTGCGGGGGCAAGAGCGAGCCGGTCTTTCAGCACCAGGTAGGTCGCGAGGCAGACGACCGCGCCAATAGGTTCGCTGATGAGGTTTGCGGGCGGGAAGAACGAGTGGCTGATGAGGGCGCAGATGATCCCCGCCACAAAACCGATCCCGAGCGCCTCCCGGAATGTGGGCACGACGAGGATGATGGCGAGGCTGTAGAAGGCGATCACGAGGTTCGATACGATGGGGCCAGGGATCAGGAGGGACATGTACCTGATGATAGCCCCTACAGCAAGGAGTATGCCGACGATTGCAATGTCTCTTGACTTCATGGTATCACGGAATGGACCTTGATGGGCCCACCCGGTCTTGCCAGGTGCAGAACGGAGAGCCCTTGTGCGTTAACAATCATCACTGTACAAAGTAGCACATTGATGTATATATAAGTACTTATTGGGCGCGGAGCCGGGACCAGGCTCCGGTCCCGGGAGGCTCATTGCCGCCTGAACATGAGCGCTGCTCCAAGCACCGCACCGATTGTCGCGAGGGCTGCGGCTGCCGGTGCTGCTGCCGTTGGCGTGGGCGAGGGCGAGAGGGGCGCCGCCGGCGTCGATGGTGTGCCCACCACCTCTGTGGGTGTCACGGAGGTTGGGGTGGCCGTCTTGGTCACCAGAGTGCCCCGTGGCGTTCCTAGAGTGACAGAAATGGTCGTATAACCCCGGCCGGAGAGATCCGACCGGTCGACGGGTGCGTCCACGGCGTAGACGATATAGGTCCCGGGATCGAGCCCGGCATCGCCCGTCCTCCAGCGGTAGGTCCAGCGGTTGTCAGCATCGACCGTCACCTTCGTGAAACTCCCCGGGTCCCCTGAACGGACCGGCGTAGCAGGGTCTTCAAGCCTTCCACCGGCTGGAGGAAGGTTCGGACCGGTCACAAAGAGGTAGACGGTATCGCTCCCCGTGCTCGTTCCCGTGAGCGTGATCTCGCTCCCGGGATAGACTGTAACGGCGGTGGTCGGGGCAGCAACAAGAGCGATGATGAGAAGAATACCCGCCAGGGTTGCAGGATGTTCGGACAATAGAGTTCACCATCACCCGGTAGATCCGGGAGATGATGAATCTGACCCTATCCTACCAGACGGGAACAGCGCGCCCGGCGGCGACATACGCCTCCACAAGCAGCCGGGTGCTCGCCTTTGCCTCACCGCCCCGGGGCTTGAAACGTGTCCCGTCGAGAGCGGCAAAGATCGAACTAATAGCCGCAGCATGCGACCTGCCGTAGCCCCCCTCAAGTGCAAGAGCGAGAGCGCCTGGCCCTGTCTCCACCAGCATCGTGGTCAGGGCCCCGAAGTCATCGGGGCGGAGGAGCATCGAACCAAGCGGGTCATCGAACGCCGCATCCTGCCCCGCCGAGACCACCACGAGGTCAGGCTCGAACCGCCGGATCGCGGGGAGAAAGATCCGCTGGAAGATCAGTGCGTAATCGGCGCCGGTCGAACCCGACTCGAGGGGTGCGTTGATGGTATACCCAACACCCGGGCCGGACCCCTGCTCCTCCGGCCACCCGGTCCCCGGGAAGATCCCCATCTGATGGACCGAGCAGTAGAGCACCCGATCAGAGGTATAGAACGCCGCCTGTGTCCCGTTGCCATGGTGCAGATCCCAATCCACGATGGCGACCCGATCAACCTCGTGGAGCGCCCGGGCCGTGGCGATGGCAATGTTGTTGAAGAGGCAGAATCCCATGGCCCGGTCAGGCATGGCATGGTGCCCCGGCGGGCGCACCAGGGCAAACGAGTGCTCGCCATCGAGCGCCTGCCCCACCGCCTGCCAGGTAGCCCCGGCAGCATACAGGGCTGCACCAAACGATCCGCGGGTAACGTAGGTGTCAGGGTCGAGATAGCAGGCCTTGTCCTGAGGACACGCCCTGCAGAGCGAGCGGATGGTGGCGATGTGCTGGGGGGTGTGCACCAGCGCCAGATCCGCGGGTACTGCCTGTTCCGGCGCTATGCGCCGGGTGCCACCTGGAACCCCGGCCAGGGCAGCCTTAAGGCGTGCCTCTGACTCAGGATGGTCAGGGTCGTCATGCGCCGCAAAGACATCCCCCGTCACGACTGAACAGGACACCGGTGATCGAGGCTGGATTGTCGGCACCAGGATATGAACCTTATTGGCCGGGCAGATCCGAGAGATCAACGTGCCGGGTAGCAGATCGGCCCGCTCGAGCCGGGCGGGATGGGGATTTCGCGGGTCCTGCCACCTGCATGGAGGGATACGCCCCTTTCCTGATCCTCACAACCCACTACTGCCCGGGAACGAAGCCTCCTTGCAAAAATCAAAAAATGGGACCGGACCCCCGGGGTCCAGGGTATAACTGGCTGGTTACTGGCCGGCAGACGCAACTTTCATGCCTGCGGTCTGGACATTCTGGCCGCCTTCGACCAGGAACGCCCGGGCAGAGTCAGAGATAATCTCTCCGGTGTACTGGACGTTCTGGTTGTTTTTCGCAAAGACCAGCGTATCAACCCGGTCGCCGGAGGCGTGGATGTCCACTGAGGCGTCACTAAACTGGCCGTACATGCCGCCAAAGCTTGCACCTTTGCCATCAATCCCGGCCGGGTTCTCCAGGTGGAAGTCCTTTATCTGGACGTTTTTGGCGAGATCGACCTGGAGACCGTAGCCGTGTGAGTCGATGCTTGTACAGTTCTCCATCACCAGGGAGGGGTTGGTCGAGCGGCACGGGATGCTATAGTAGCCGGCCGGCTTACGGTGGGTGTAGTCGGTCTTCCCGGCGCCGGTGTCCCTCTCCACACAGTTGTAGAGTTTGCCACCGTTGGTGGTGTAGAACCCATACAGGGAGTTGCCTTCTGCGACACAGTTTATGAATGTCACGTCAGCGTTCGGGGCGTAGTAGCCGCACCCAAAGTAGTGAGTCGCCATGTCGCTCTGCTGGTAGGGCCTCGTTGGGTAGGGTTTCTGCCCATTGTTCTTACTGATGCAGTTCTCGAGGACACAGTCCACCTTCCCGGGGTCGAACTCAAAGTGGAACCCGGACTCGAGGGTCCCTTCAGCAAGGCAGTTCTTCACCCGGAGCCCCTCGATGTCGTTGAGCTCCGCAAAGTCAAACCCGGTTACCCAGGGGTTGAACGCTCCGTACCTGCCGCAGTTGACCGCAGCACAGTTCTCGTAGCGAACGTCCTTGATCACCTTGTTCGTCGTTCCCCAGGCGTTGTGGAGGAAACCATAGGTCCCGGTGTCCACGGCGCTGCAGTTGATGAACTCAACATCTTCGAGCGTCTGTGGATACACAGCAGGGTCATGGATCAGGAGATAGACCGCCTGGATGCTTGCATCTGCAGTTCCTGTGATGTTATGGATCTTCGCGTGACTCGCACGGATGGTCATCACGCCGAGCCACTTGACGCCGCTGCTGTAGCCGGACCCCTGGATGTGGAAGCCGTCCAGGGTCACATACTCACGGTCGACGTTGATGCGTCCATCGCGGGTGAACTCAAGGAATGTCGCATCCGGGCCCTGGCCTTTCAGTGTCGTGCCCGCTGCCGGCGTGATAACCCCGGCGCAGTTGAACGTACCGTCCGAGAGGATGACCGTCCCGCCGTCTGGCAGTGCAGCGAGCGCTGCCTGGATCTCAACCTGGTCATCAACTCCATCACAGACATAATCTGCCTGGGTCTTCAACAGTTTGGTGCTATCACTTGCAGCCACAGTGAGCGTGGCCGGACTTGCAGACTCAGCTGCACTTACCGGAGTAAATGCCGGTATAAGGCAGAACACCAGGAGTACTGCAGCCAGTCTAGGTAGTATATTTTGCCTGTCTATCATGCCATTCAGCCTCTCTGTGAGGTAGGACTATCGTCTTTCAATTACAATATAAATATCTTTTTAAAAAAATAAAATTGACTAGAATAGATAATTTTGAATATAAACCAACGACTGTCGATTTATTCGGAGAAAAATCTCTAAAATATAAGATACATTCTTGCAAAAGCATATTATATGACAGATTTAATTAAATCCAAAAATATTAATACTCGCGCCTTTCGACACCGACCTACAGAAATGACCATTCCCGGGTTGCTTTCATACAGCGCAGATGGAAATTCGATCCCGTGCGCCGGGACGATCCAGAGGTCCTGACCAGCACCGCCCGGATGATCGGTATCACGGGGTACAGGAATCATACACGTCAGGAATATGAAGAAAGACTCGCAGATGAGCGCTGCCCGACGCATCACCACCAATCATGTGCCCCGCAGCCTAACAGCGCTCCCGGACGCAATCTCTATATAGAGTGTCTCCATAGAGACTGCATTCATGCGAGTGGCTTGCCTGACCTTCTGGTTCTATGATTACACCATCCAGATGGCAAACGAACTTGCCCGGCACACCGAGGTGCTGCTCCTGCTTCCCGATTACAGATCGGAGGAGTACCTGGAGAGCATCAATCCAGAAGTTAAGGTCCACATCTTCAACTACTCCCGATACGCCGGGAGATTGGGCCTGTCGTGCTACCCGATTATCCGGGATATTGTCACCACGATCGATGATTTCAAGCCCGATATCGTCCACTTTCAGGTGAATAACCCGCTGCTCTGCCCGCTCATCCCCATGCTCCGGAAGTATCCGCTGGTGGCAACGTTCCATGATATCGAACCGCACCGCGGCGAGGACCATCTCCTGGATATCGGCTCCCTGCTCTACCGGCTTACCCTGCTCACGTCCCGGATCCTGGCGGACCGGATCTTCGTGCACGGAAACGCGCTCAAAAATATCCTGATAGAAAAATATCATGTCCCCGGCCAGAAGGTGCATGTCATCCCGATCGGTGAACACGAGGTGACGCCGTTTACAAAGTACAAGCAGGAGGGGCTGGAACCTGCCGGCCCCCGGGTGCTCTTCTTCGGCCGCATTCACCGCTACAAGGGGCTTGACTATCTGATCCAGGCAGAGCCGCTCATCACCAGGGAGATCCCGGACGCCCGGATCGTCATCGCTGGCACAGGCGAAGACTTCGGGAGATATGAGGAGATGATGGCAGGCAGGGACGCATTCGAGGTCTATAATTACAGGATACCCTACGAAGAGGGGGCCCGGCTCTTCCAGCAGGCGAGCGTCGTGGCGCTCCCGTATATCGAGGCATCCCAAAGCGGCGTCGTACCAACCGCGTACGGGTTCAAAAAACCCGTGGTTGTCACTGACGTAGGGGGGCTGCCTGAAGTCGTTGATGATGGGAAGACCGGGTATATCGTGCCGCCTCGTGACCCGGCTGCGCTTGCCGATGCGATCGTGAGTCTTCTCGATGACCCGGAGACATGCCGACGTATGGGAGAACAGGGCTACGTAAAACTGAAGACCGATATGGCCTGGTCCACGATCGCAGAGTCCCTTCTTGCCGTCTACGACGAACTGGCGCCGACCCCCGAGAACAACGGGAAACCTACTGCAGGGGAAGCTGTTGGCAGGGCAATGACTACCATGAAGGAGAAACAATGACCGAAAGCACGTCCCGACCCGAACAGCTGCACAGGAAGGGTTGCACCAGCGAAAGGCCAGGTGAGAGCAACACGTTAATGGGTAGACCAGACAGGAATTGCACCGGCACGACATGCGTGCCTGTTGCATGCCAGCAGAAAGGAGAGGGCACTCTTGCGTGAAACTCACATGGCGCGGAGAAAAGGCGAACCGAAGATGATCGACATCTCGGATACAGGAGACCGGTATGTCAACTCCACCCACTAGGCTGCGCTTCACAGGGTTTTTGCGTGCATATTCGACCAGCGAGACACGCGATGGTACCACGCATCTGCCCAATCCGTTTCAGATGAACGACTGGGACAACAAGAGGTTCTTCTGGGTATTTCAGGCGTTCCAGGTCTCTCTCATCGCGGTGGTCTGCCTCGACCTCATCGGTTACCAAATACCAATTGCACGAGAGGTCCTGGCCTTCCTCTATATCACTCTCCTGCCGGGGATCCTGGTGCTGAAAGCACTCAGGCTTCACGACCTCGGCGCGGTCGAGACGACGCTTTACTCTGTCGGGTTAAGTCTTGCGGTCCTCATGTTCACCGGTCTTGCTGCCAACATGCTCTACCCCCTGCTCGGGTACACGCGACCGTTCTCGTTCGAGGCCCTCTTTCCCACGCTCATCGCCGTCATGCAGGCCTTGCTTTTCCTTGCGCTCACGAGGGACCAGGAATACTCTGGTTCGAGCATCATTGTTCTGGAGATCCCCCCTGCCCCCGCAGTGCCGTTCCTGCTACTGCTCCCCTTCTTTGCGATCATCGGAACCTACGTGCGCAACGAGTATCACATGGTCACATTCCTCTTCCTGCTTCTCATCCTCATCGCCCTGGTCGGCCTCGCATCGGGGTTTGACCGGTTCATTCCGCCATCCTGCTATCCACTGGCGGTCTACTCCATCGCACTTGCGCTCCTCTACCATACCTCGTTGATATCAGGGTATATCTGGGGTTACGATATCCACCACGAGCTCCACCTCGTAAATAGCGTGCTCAGACCTGCGCTCTGGGATATGAGCATCCCGTATAATACAAATGGGATGCTCTCAGTCGTTGCGCTCGTCCCCATATACTCTCTCATCACAGGCATGGACCCTGTCTGGGTCTTCAAGATCATCTACCCCCTCCTCTTCGCGCTCGTGCCGCTCGGGATCTACCATGCGGTTGAGAAACAGACGAACGCGAAGATCGCGTTCCTTGCGACCTTCTTCTTCGTCTCGTTCTTCACGTTCTACACCGAGATGATCTCGCTCGCCCGCCAGCAGATCGCCGAGATCTTTCTGGTGCTGACGATCATCGTGATGATCGATAAATCCATGGACCGCGCCAGGCGGGTGTTCCTCCTGGGCACCTTTGGTTTCTCCATGATCGTCTCACACTACGGGTTATCCTACATCTATCTTTTCTCGCTCATCCCGGCATGGCTGTTGCTGATCCTCTCAGAACGCCTGCCAACCAGCATACGAGAAAAATTCCCGGGGATTGCGAATACCCCAAAATACGACCTGCTTGAGAGATGGGGTGCCGCCTCCAAAACGCAGATCCAGACACTTGTCCTCCCCTATATTCTCGTGTTCGCTGTCCTCACCTACGTCTGGTATTCAACGGTAGCCGGAGGAGCAGCGCTTGCTACCATCACCGGAATCGCAGATAAGATTATAAGCACCCTATTTGCAGAGGCTTTCAGCCCCAAGGCCGCTCAGGGCATGCACATCCTCACCAGCCAGTCTGCAACACCCCTGCACAGCCTGGCAAAGATCGTCCATGTTGCCACCCAGGGACTCATCTGCGTGGGGCTGCTGGCAACCCTTCTCAAACGCGAACGGTGGCGAATAGAACCCGAGTATCTCGCCATGTCGATTGCCTTCCTCACACTCAATCTTGCCGGCATCGCTGTTCCCTTCTTCGCAAGCTCACTCAACACGAGCAGGCTCTATCACATCACCCTGATCTTCCTTACCCCGTTCGCGATCATCGGCGGCATAGCACTCTACGAAGCCGTGGCGGAGAGGATACACCTGGCGAAAGCCGCTCCATTTATGGGAACAGCATATCAGGCACTGTCGGCGTTCTTCGTCCTATTCTTCCTCTTCAATACCGGACTCATCTACCAGATCATGGACGACCAACCGACGTCGATGGCGCTTGAGACCACCGGGGATAAACCGGTCTTTAATGGCAGAGAACTGGAGGGGGCAGAATGGCTCCTCTCCACGGGGAACAGACGCCCCATCTACGTCGATGGAACACGCTGGTGGCTCCTGCTAGGCTTTGATCCTGACCATCAGCGCTACCTCCCGATGGATGCAGCGTTAATAGAGCCAAATTCCTATCTCTACTTTGGCACGTATAACGTCGTGAGGGAGAGTGTCCGGATTGAAGTAACAGAGCACGCGGTCACCGTGGCAGGCTATACCAGCGCCAAAAAGTTCACCGAGAACCGGGACAAGATCTACGATAACGCCGGTTCCGCTATCTACTATCGATGAGGAACAGGCTGTAGAGGCCCGCCGGAATCAGATAACAACTATCATCGGTTAGACGCACATACGTGGCAATACTGATCCTGGACTGCCAGACATGATACCTCATATCCATCCCTTCTTCCTGAGGATTACGCCAGTCAGGAGCGTGCCCACCGCGTAGGTGGCAAACCAGGCATACCCCATGCCGATAAGGCCGAAATGGAGCATCAGGGTGTAGCCAAGACCGAGCAGAGCGACACTGACAAAGCCGCTTATGATGATGAGACTTCGGATATCATTTCTGACCTTTGCAATGGATATAAAGGTCTGGCAGATGGAGACAAATACAGCAGATAGCGCGAGCACCCGGAGCAGGGTTATCCCTTCAACATAATCTTTGCCGATCAGGTTGAGGATCTGCTCCCCGAAGAGCGAGAGCCCGATGATTGCAGGTATAAGCAGGGCGAACATGCTTGCAAGCGTCCGGAACACACTCTTCTTCATCTCCCCCCCATGACTGCCCTCCACGAAGAGGGAGGTCGTGAACGCATACGGAATCATGAAGAGTATCGAGACGATTGCATAGGTGATGTAGTAATTAGCGGTGCTTTCTGCTCCAAGTACATGGAGCACCATGATCGGGATGACCATGTTCGGGGCGGACATCAGCATCCCGGCGATGTATGCACCGGCAGAAAATTGCCAGGCCTCTCGCAGGAAGGCCCGGTCTATACCGAGCGCCGGGCGTATGGAGCACCGTGCGAGGAGAATGAAGGCAAGGATGAGCCCGAGGACGAACGAGAGACCAAACGAACTAAAGATGCCCATTGCTCCGAGAAAGACCAGGGGGAAGAGGAAGAGGATCCTCGACCCGTAGAGCAGGTTCAGGATGAAGTAATACTCAGACTTCCGTATGGCGTTAAATGCACCCTCGAGGACCCAGGTGATAGAGTAGGCCCCAAGGAAGACAAGATAGAGTGGAGCGACCGTCCGGACGATCACGAGCTCCGGCGCTATGACGTCCACCGCGGCGATGAAAACTGCTCCCGCACCGAGTGCCACTGCCGTCGGCACGATGATGGCGGTTCCAAGCACCCTGTTCTTGTCACGCTGAGGAAAGAACCGGATCACCGACTGATCCAGGCCGAGACGAGAGATCAGGATGAGGAGTCCCATGGATGACATCAGGGCGGTCGCGATACCCACGTCCGCCTGTGAGTAGAGCCGGGCTGCGATCATCCAGAAGAAGAACCCGAAGCCCGCCGCGACGAACGACGACGCCATGATGAAGAACGAGTTCCTGATAAGCGGCTCTCGTAAGTGTTGCCTGACCTCACTAAAGTTTTTAGGGAGCGTTACTGCCATCGGCCGTCATTATCGGGCGGACTCTATATAGATGTATCCACGGCTCCGCCATCCTGGGGGCAGAAGAGGCGCCTGGAGATGCTCTTGGGCCTATGTTGCCCGGCACAACACCCCGGCGGAGTTCTCCGGAACAATAAGCTTTTTAACGCCGCACAGACACGAAGGTGCCCGGGTCCAGCAAAACAAGGCAGGAGACAGGGGGTTACCCCTGCTCCTGGTAGGGGCGTTACAAGGAAGCTATCCTGCCGAAGAAGAAATCGGTAAGCAGGGCAACATCCTCCCAGTTCACAGTGCCGTCTCCATTGAGATCAGCAGCCGCGGTAGGTGTGATTTTCCCCTGCACCATATCGGCAACGATCGTCACGTCAGTCCAGTCAACGCTGCCATCTTCGTTGAGATCTCCCTTTATGGGAGCAGTCTGGGTTCCGACGACGATCTGCTTTGTCATAACATTGTTCTTCTCGTCACTCTCGGCAATCCGGTTGACATCATCCGCGTAAGCCTTCACGGTGTGGGTCCCAGCAACCGCCTTCCAGGTCGGGCCTGTAAAACCACCGTTGGCGGTCAGGGTAACCCAGGCACCCGGGGCGATTGCCGCGGTATGAGTGTCTGACCAGACACCGCGACCTGCCGCACCATCATCAAACGTGAAGAGAACACCGTGTTTCACACCCGCAGGCGTGGGAGCGGTCCCCTGATTCTTGATCGTGGCTTTCAGCGTCACCGCATCCCCCGAAGCCGGGTCTGCCGGCTCCCAGGAGATGTCGGTCACCACAAGATCTGGCATCCCGGAGGGATCCGGAGTGGTGGGGACAGGATCCGGAACAGTCGGGGTCGGGGTCGGTGCTGGCGACCCGGTGGTGACCACCTTCACGTTCTGGAGGGTCACCTGACCGGCCGGAACTGTGCCTGCGATGGTCACACCGGATGAGCCGGCGGGGAGGGTCTTTGAGACGATCTCCATATCCTTGACCCGGACATTCCGGGTACCGTAGCCCTCAATCAGGAACGGCTTTGCGGCATCCGAGACAATCTGGCCGGAGAAGACAGTGTTCTCGTTCTCCTTTGCCCAGATAAGCGTCTCCACACGATCACCGGAAGCGTAGATGTTCACCTCAGCATTGTCGAACTGCCCGTTCGAACCGCCGAGACAGGTTCCCTTGCCGTTGACCCCGGCCGGGTTCTCCAGGTGGAAATTGCGGATCTTCACGTTGTTCGCGAGATCAACCTGGAGACCGTAGCCATGTGAGTCGATGCTTGTGCAGTTCTCCATCACCAGGGAGGGGTTGGTCGAGCGGCACGGGACAGCGTAGTAGCCGGCCGGCTTTTTGTAGGAGTAGTCGGTCTTCCCGGCGCCGGTGTCCCTCTCCACACAGTTGTAGAGTTTGCCACCGTTGGTGGCGTAGAACCCATACAGGGAGTTGCCTTCTGCGACACAGTTTATGAATGTCACGTCAGCGTTCGGGGCGTAGTAGCCGCACCCAAAGTAGTGAGTCGACATGTCGCTCTGCTGGTAGGGCCTCGTTGGGTAGGGTTTCTGCCCGTTGTTGCGGCTCACGCAGTTCTCGAGGACACAGTCCACCTTCCTGGGGTCGAACTCAAAGTGGAACCCAGACTCAAGGGTCCCTTCAGCAAGGCAGTTCTTCACCCGGAGCCCCTCGATGTCGTTGAGCTCCGCAAAGTCAAACCCGGTCACCCAGGGGTTGAACGCCCCGTACTTGCCGCAGTTGATCGCAGCACAGTTCTCGTAGCGAACGTCCTTGATCACCTTGTTCGTCGTTCCCCAGGCGTTGTGGAGGAAACCATAGGTCCCGGTGTCCACGGCCTTACAGTTCGTAAACTCTATGTCCTGAAGAGTAGGAGCATATACTGTCGGATCGTGAATCAGGAGGAAGACTGCCTGAATGCTTGCATCCGCAGTTCCCGTGATGTTGTGGATCTTCGCATGGCTCGCACGGATGGTCATCACACCAAGCCATTTGACGCCGCTGCTATACCCGCTACCCTGGATGTGGAAGCCGTCCAGGGTCACATACTCACGGTCGACGTTGATACGTCCATCGCGGGTGAATTTCAGGTATGTCTCCGATTCACCTTCCCCCTTGAGAGTCGAGCCTGCTTTAGGAGCAATGATCCCCGCACAGTTGTATGTGCCGCTGGTCAGGAGGACAACACCACCGGATGATGGCAGGGCATTGAGTGCTGCCTGAATCTCCACATGATCATTGACCCCATCACAGACGTAGGCAGCCGATGCCTTATCGGCCGCACTGCTGTCGCTTGCTGCGACAATCAGAGTTGGGGTCGTCTCGAGTGCTCCGACGATCGGGACAAGCCCGGCAATCAGGAGCACTGCGATTAAAAGTTTCGTTGTCCATCTATCTCGCATTATCTCACCTCTCGGGAGATACTGCATTATCTGATATTAGTTACTTAAAATCTTTTTTAAATTGATTTACCCATAAAATCTATCCAAAAACGCAAAAATCTAGAGATTTGAGAGTATTTTACCTCATCACATACTTTTAAAAAATTTATGTTTGACAGGAAAATATATATTCGAATTTCGACTTTAGCGCGGATGTCCCTGGGGAATACATGCCTCGACCGCATGCTCAAAGAGGGATCCCCGGCAGGTTAACGGATGCAGGATATGCCACGTAATCCAGAAATTTACAAGAATAGACGGAATTCAAAAAGATCTGTCTGCAACTAATCGGAACGGCGGCCAGCACCCCCCCGCCGCACCCCACAGGCGGCAGCGGTAACCCGGTCACCGCAATGGATCGTTGGATCTAAAATTTTCCATGAAACGCATATGAGACAGAACGAAAGACTGCACGGATAAATACAACCTCCTGGCTGAAGGTGGTTGCAGGATAGGCTTACCACAGGCAGTGGACCGCGGCGGACAATCACGCCGGGGAACGGGGAGGGGTCCCCCCGCACTGATGAGCGGGGGGTGGTTCACTGCACCCTTGACACAACCGCAACGTTCTCAAATGTCACAGCCCCGGCAGGGACCGAACTCGTGAGAACCACGCCGTTGGTGTAGGACGCGAGGTTTGGAGAGACGATCTCCATGTCCTTGATCCGGACCTTCCGGGTGCTATCGCCCTCGATCACAAATGGCTTTGCAGCATTTGAGATGATCTGGCCCGAGTACTCCACATTCTCATTGTTTCGCGCCCAGATCAGTGTCTCCACACGGTCGCCCGATGCATAGATGTTTACCACCGAGTTGACCAGCGGCCCTCCATGCGCCCCTCCCAGGTTTGTTGCCTTCCCGTCAATCCCTGCCGGGTTCTCCAGGCGGAAGTTCTTGATGCAGACATCGCTTGCAAAGTCTATCTGGAGGCCGTAGCCATTCGAGTCGATACTCGAGCAGTTCTCGAGGACGAGCGACGGGGCTACTGACCGGCTCGGGGCAGCGTAGAACGATGCCGGCTGAATGATCCGGTAATCAGTCTTCCCGGTGCCGACGTCTTTGTCGATGCAGTTGTAGAGTTTGCCGCCATTAGTAGCATAGAACCCGTACCGGCTGTTCCCCTCAGAGTAGCAGTTGAGAAAGGTTATGTCCCCCCGGGGGGCGTAGTAACCACACCCAAAGTAGTGGGTCGACATATCGTTCTCCTGATAGGGCCTCGTCGGGTAGGGTTTCTGCCCATTGTTCTTACTGATGCAGTTCTCAAGGATACAGTCCCGCTTCTCAGGATCCCACTCGAAGTGGAACCCGGACTCGAGGTTGCCCTCAGCAAGGCAGTTCTTCACCCGGAGCCCCTCGATGTCGTTGAGCTCCGCAAAGTCAAACCCAGTCACCCAGGGGTTGAACGCTCCGTACCTGCCGCAGTTGATCGCAGCACAGTTCTCGTAGCGGACATTCCTGATCACCTTGTTCGTCGTTCCCCAGGCGTTGTGGAGGAACCCATAGGTCCCGGTATCAATCACCCGACAGTTGACAAACTCGATATCTTCAAGCACCGGTGCATAGACATCAGGATCATGGATCAGGAGAAAGACCGCCTGGGTGGTTGCATCGGCGGTTCCCTCAACTTCCAGGACCTTCGCGTGGCTCGCATAGAGGGTTACCACACCGAGCCAGCGATCGGTCCCGGTCCCCGGATATCCGGTTCCTCTGACATGGAAGTTGTAGAGCGTGACTGATTCCTCCGAGACGTTGAGCCGCCCGTTCCTGCTGAACTCAAGAAACGTCGCATTCGGGCCTTCCCCACGGAGCATGGTATTTCTACGAGGGTAGATGCTCCCGGCGCAATTGAATGTACCGCGGGAAAGGGCAACCGTCCCGCCCGACGGTGGCAGCAGGTCAAATGCCGCCTGGATATCGTACTGATCATCGATTCCGTCGCACGTTATGTCTGCCCGGGCCTTCGATGCGGGGCTGCTGTCGCTTGCCGCGACAACAATCGTCGGCCCGGACACCGTCGGGGGCACCACCGGCGTTACGGGCAGCGGGGTGACTGGTGGAGGTGGAGGGGGTGGGGGATAGAGGACCGTTTCCGGCAGGTAGAAGTACAGAACTAGCGCTATGGCACAGATTATCGCTATCAGGACCGCGATGGCGGTGGCGATGCGTCTAGGTCTGGATCGCGGATGTGGTCTTGCTGGCATGGGACTACCGACCATTTATTTCGTTGTTCTTTCAGGCGTCACGATACTATACCCATACGTGTGTCGGAGACCAGGTGGTAAATCCTCCCCCCGGGCCGAATCAGATCGATCGGAAACGGTCTTTGCGGCCGGGGAGAGAGGTCAGGTGCCAGGGTGTGGGACCAGGGCACCCGTGATGCCTCCAGCCCGGTTCACACCTTCTATGAGGTAGAGGTACCATTTAAGGGTTTACCCGGCCGCGCCCGCACAGGAGAGTGACGATCATGGAGCCGGGAGGGAGAACAGAAGAAGTGCCGTCGCGGCAGGCATTTCCTTTGAGGTCGGTCGGGAGGATCACATCTTCCTGCTTCACTTCTTCCGTCTGAACCGGGCGAGGATCACGTACGTGACGCCTTTGTTGTTCACAGCATACACAAGCGTTCGCCCCTTTGCCATCGCATCAATACCAGCCAGAGTAATCGTGATGAAGTTCGTCAACTACCTCAAACTCAAGTCAGGGGGCTCCTCGGCCAAATGATCCTGACAGCCCAAAGAGAGGTATCCGGGCCAGGCTGACTGATTAACAGGGGGATACGAGCCGCCGGTGGAATTGTATATATTAGAATACAATATTTATTAACATATGTCCAGAAAGAGGGAAGTCACCATCGGGGTCACCATCAACCTTGAGAATTACGAAAACCTGCGCCTCGAGGTTGAGGGCGATGTGGAAACCAATGAGGACGTGGACGATCTTGTCACATTCCTTGACGGGGTGCTTGCCAAGCTCGGACGCGGCGATCCGG
>LFRN01000089.1:16282-17633 GCA_001512375.1 Candidatus Methanoculleus thermohydrogenotrophicum
GCTCCGGTCGCAAGATCGGTGCCTCAAGAAAAGGATACCAGACCGGCGGCACCGGCGATCACCGGGGCAGCACCAGCACAACCAGAGGAAGCGGGAGCCTCCCCTCCAGCCGATCTCACTGATACGACGATCCCGCCGGCGCCGGAGCACCAAAAACCACTCAGAACCCCCGAACCGCCCGCGAAACCAGAGAAGAGTATTCCGGTAAAACCAGAACCAGTCCCGGAAGAGGCGGTGCCTGCGCAGGCACAACCGCGATCTGAGCCGGTCGAGGCGAAGTCGTCCGCGACCCCGGCGGAAGATGTATGCGAGATATGCGGATCAGAAGTGACGAAATCACAGGCAAAACTATCCCAGCTCTTTATGAGCAAAACGCTCTGCAAGAAGTGCATGGAACAACCGTGACTGCTCTCCCTCCTCTCGTAGGGGGGCATCCCGGGATATCATCCCGGAGATTGCAGTCCCAATCTCATGATGCTAAACGCCCGCGTTCTGGTCGCGATCCATCGCGAGCCCACACTGCGGGCAGGAATGGACACGGTCAGAAAACGTCTTTTTGACGATCATACCACACACCTGGAACACTGCTGTGATGTATTCCTGGGGTTCACCAGGATCACACGAGAACCAGCCTCTTCCGCTCTGCTCTCTGTGATCGTGATGAACTGATTTCCAGGAGACATCGGCAATGCTTTTTGCCAGATGATGGTTCTTCTGCATATTTGTGATATTCAGATCCTCAAAATACGAGCATCCGGGAGGTCTGGTGAGCAAAATCGTGGCGCCGATTCGCGATCCGCTCGTGGATGCGTGCGACAACCTTTCTGGATTTCTTCCGTTCAGGAGTGCCTTTCTCCGTTTTTGAAAGTTTCCTCTGTGCCTTCGCAAGCGCTTTCTCGTCGGTACGGAAAAACCGGGGATTCTCGATCTTCTCTCCGTTCGAGAAAGTAGCAAAGGATTCGAGACCGACATCGACCCCGACCACGGTATCTCTCTCGTGCAGGAGCGGGTTCATACTCGACCGAGAAACAGGCATACCATTTCCCGGTTGCAGACCGCCGAATCGTAAGAGTCTTGATATTACCTTCGATCGGGCGATGAAGAACGATCGGGATGTTTCCAATCTTTGATGCAGAGGTGCGTGCCGGCATCATTGGGTGAAAGCCCGACTGGGGATACGTGAAACTGTCATACCGTCCCTTCCCCTTGAACCGGGGATACCCGGGATTCTCCCCCGGCCTTCACCCGTCGGAAGAAGGCTTTGGACGCGAGATCCACACGTTTGGAGGCATCCTGTAAAACCTGAGAGTAAACTGGAGAGAGTTCTGGATGCTCCTTTTTCCAGATTGGA
>LFRN01000115.1:0-3514 GCA_001512375.1 Candidatus Methanoculleus thermohydrogenotrophicum
TCGCGACCAGAACGCGGGCGTTCAACATTATGAGATTGGGGCTGCAACCTCAAAGGGAGTAGTATCCCGGGATGCCCCTGACGAGAGGAGGGGGAGCAGTCACGGGGCGGGGTGGCAGTAGCAGGCCGGACCGTCAGGCTCTTCGCCCTACAACCTGACCTGCCGCAGATCGATCTTCCGGGGAGTTCCAGTATCGATCGACTCCCATGCCAGGAACGTCGCAAGCGTCGTCGCGACACTCCCGATGAAATCCGGTTCTTCACCCTTCACAAACGCCAGGAGTTCCCCGGCAAAACCCTTGTCCTGGGCAAGCCGCCGCCGCTCTCGCGATGCCTTCCCGCCCCGCCGGAGTTCCAGGTCGCGGAAGTCGGTGATCCTCCCCACAGCGTTGTCGCAGAAGACCTCGACGGTCTCCTTTGGATACGAGGGGTCGCCGAGCGTCGTGTAGGTGACGGTGCCAAGCGAACCGTCATCGAACGCCAGGGTCGCCTGGAAGTTGTCGTACTTCTGGAGGGTCCCGGTCGGGTCGATGGCCCGGGCATAGACCTGGACCGGCCGTGCCCCGGTGATGTACTGCATGAAGTCGATGAAGTGGCAACACTCTGAGATCAGCATCCCGCCGCCCTGCTCATCGTCATGCACCCAGTGTTCGGGCGGGATCTGTCCGGCGTTGACGCGGTAGTGCAGAACCGCCGGCGTGGTCCGGTTCCCGAAGAACTCCTTCATCTTCCGCGCAAGCGGGGAATGACGCCGGTTAAACCCGACCATCAGCCGGTTCCCTGACTCGTTCCATGCCTCGACGACCCTCCTGAGCCCATCGATATCGACCGCGAGCGGTTTTTCCACAAAGACGTCTTTTCCCGCCCGCAGCGCGTCGATCGCCATCGGGGCATGGAGGTCGTTCCTGGTCGCGATCAGCACTGCGTCGATATCAGGGTCTTCCAGGATCTTCTGGTAATCGGTGGTGCAGTAGGAGAACCCGTACTTCTTCGCGACCGAGTGCGCCGAGAGCCCTGTCGCGGTCGCAAGCCCGGCAAGGTTCACGGGGAGACCGGGGAGGTGGGGGTAGAGGGAGCTCAGGGCGTGGACCCCGGCACCGATGCACCCAAGCGTCCTGACCGCGGTCGGCTCCCCCCGTCTCCGGGTCTCCTCCGGTCTCTCGAGGTAGGTGAGGGTGCTGGATGCGCCCGAGCCGTTTGGGCTGTATTGCAGGAGGACCCCGATATACCGCTCTCTCCCTGTGTTGATGAGGTTGTAGGCCTCGGGTGCATCATCAACCGCGAAGGTATGGGTGATCAAGGGGTCGAGGTCGATCTTTCTCTGCCGCACCAGTTCCAGGAACGCCTCCATGTTTCTCCGCTCGGTCCACCGGACGTAGATCGGGTAGTCGATCCCCCGCTCCTCGTAGTTCCGGTCGTAGCGGCCGGGGCCGTAAGACCGGGAGACGACGACCTCAGCCTCCTTCTGATAAAAGATATCCCGGGGCACGTTCATGCCGACGTTCCCGACGACCACGACCCTGCCCTGATCCCTGACCAGGCAGCCGGCGGCCTCGATGGGAGCGCTCGACCGGGTGGCTGCGGTGATGATGACCGCGTCTGCCCCGAACGGCGAGAAGGCCTTCATCCTCTCTGAGAGGCCGTCGTAGTTCGAGACGACATCAGCACCGAGGCTTGCTGCGAGCGTGAGTTTCTCCTGATCGATATCGATCCCGATGACCCGGCACCCCGCGGCCTTGAGGATCTGCACGACAAGAAGCCCGATCAGCCCAAGCCCGATCACCGCAACGTTCTCGCCCACGGTGACCTTTGCATTCCGGACACCGTGCATCGCGATCGACCCGACGGTCGTGAACGCCGCTTCCCTGAAACCGACACCGTCGGGGACCTTAACACAGAGATTCTTCGGCACCGAGACGTACTCGGCATGCACCGCATACCCGGCCCCGCCGCAGGCGACACGGTCACCGACCTCAAAATCGTCGGTCCCGGTCTTCACCACCGTCCCTGCACAGCTGTAGCCGAGCGGTTCTGGCTTTGAGAGACGGCTCATTGCCTGCCGGTACGCCGGGAGGGGCCCGTCCGTACCGATCTTCTGGATAACCTTCTTCACGTCGTCGGGGCGTGCTTTTGCCTTGCCGATGAGCGACTGCTCCGCGAGGTTGATCAGCGACGACTCTGTGCCGGCGCTGATGAGGGAGTAGACGTTCTCAACGACGACTCCTCTCCTGACGGCGGGAACGGGGACGTTCTCCACCCGGATAGATCCCGCCTGCAGATCGAGTAATACCTGTTTCATGCATGTTCACTCCATATCTGTGACTGAGTGAGACAATCGAGTACCTCTGATGTCATGAAGAGATCAGGGTAGTTCTTCGACGGCTCCACGGTCGATGACCTGATCCGGAGCAGCCGGCAGAGAGCCCCAAACAAACGCGTCTCCGCGGTTTCGCTGTACCGCCTGCGGGCGATCTGCCGGTAGACGGCGTAACCGAACCTGAACGCCCGGTGTTGTAGGGGGTACTCGCCGATCGACGCCATCTTCGCCGCTGCAACGATCGACGAAGGCAGGTTGTTCCAGGAGCCAGGCTCCCACCGGGGCGAAAGACCTCCCTGCATGGTCTTCTCGAGCCTGTTGAGGCAGAGGCCGGCGTGCTCCAGATAGTGGCCATTATTCCGGGACACGTAGATAAAAGAGGCGTTTGCGAACGCGTACGCCCCCGAGAGGTGGTAGGCGAAGGATAACCCGCTCCCCGACCAGTTGAACCGCCCGCACGGGCACAGGGCAGCCGCGAGCCACTGCGCCCCCTTCGCGAGGCTTTCGTCGATCCGGTCATCCCTGAACACGTCGTTTGCCTTTGCAAGGTAGTACATGGTCACTCCCTGGTAGTGCACGCAGGGGAGGTCGAAGACGTAGGGGTAGGTCCCCTTATCGATGGCGTAGGGGTAGACCCCGTCATCCCGCTGATGCCTGACGACGTTCTCCGCTGCTCGCACGGCAGCCGCATGGGCGTCCCGGTCGTCGTATCGCTCCGCATACCGCGCAAGGAATGCTCCACAGGAGGCGTCGACGTTCAGGTGGTCAGCGGTGTACTGCGCCGACTTCAGGAAGTAGCCTGGACGTTTCTCAGCCGCGACGACATAGTCCCGCGCCTTCATGAGTGCCTCCTCGTGGGGATACCGATCCGCCGCCTCCAGGAGAGCGTCGCCAATAAAAGCGGTGATCAGGGCAGACGGCTGGTTGTAGTTGACATGGACTTCGTTCCAGGATCCGTCCGGGTTCTGGCACTCGACGACGTAGTTCAGGATTGGACCCACGAGTGGGTCGCCGCCTGTGCGGAGCATCGCCTTCGCAACCTCGGCATGCACCCGGTTGCGGATGATCCCGAAGACCGGGTCGCGGATATACGCTACCTCGCCGTCGACGACCGCTATCTCCCTGATAGCCCTGGTAGTCCCGGTGACCAGCGACGTCAGGCGCCCGTCCATGTAATCCTCTCGATCTGCTGTTTTAG
>LFRN01000115.1:3614-5483 GCA_001512375.1 Candidatus Methanoculleus thermohydrogenotrophicum
TTGAGCCGTTTGAGCGGCGCCACCCCCACGAGCGACTCGGAGAGCAGCCCGGGGATCTCGTCCCGGGAGAGGACGCCCGTGAAGATGACCGAGTCGGTCAGGTTCTCCGCCTCCACCAGCCGCTCGAGGTCCTCCCGGGTATCGCCGTCGCCGACGACGAGGAACTTCAGGTTGTGGGCGCCGTTCATCGATTTGATGGCGAGGGCCACCTTGTCGAGATCCTGCGCGTGCCCGACATTGCCGGCGTATATGATCTGTTGTTTCTTCCCGGTGTTTGTGGGACGGAAGATCTCGGTGTTGACGCCGTTTGGCATCAGTTCTATGGGGGCTGTGACCGTGTAACGTGACGTGATCTTCCGCGCGAGTTCTTCGGTCGTGACACCCACAAGATCGGCCCGGGCAAGGCACATCGCTTCAAACTTCCGGCTCATCTTCTCGTAGATGCTGCCCTCCCTGATGAATCCGAGACTTACGGACGCGTCAATCCAGAGGTCGCGGATATCGAGGATCCACTTCGCCTTTGATCTCCGTCGGAGCACGTAGCCCGGGATCCCGGTGAAGAGAGGGGGGGCTGATGTGATGATTACATCAAACCGGTTCCGGGGCGAGCAGAGCCAGAGGAGAGCATGAAGCGGGAAGAGAAGATAATAAGCCATCCTGCTCACGAACCCCGGATCCCCGGACCCGGGCTGCCAGGTCCAGAGGCGTACGACCCTGACCCCATCGACCTCTCCTTTCCAGATCCGCCTCCAGGTGCGCGGGAACGACCCTGTGGGAAACGTAGGGTGAGGCGCAAGCACGGTCACGTCGACCCCCAGTCTTGCAAGATGCACGGCGGTGTCGTAGATACGTGATGCGTTCCCTGACTTCTCGGGCGGAAAGTGTTGTGATATGATGCATACTCGTTTCATGTGGTTCCTCGTGTCTTCAGACACAGTTTCCGTAAAACTCCCCTCCTTCCAGGACCCATGCATGAGAGGGTTAGAGGTACCTCTCTCGTCCATCCGGGGAGAGGAGGGAGATAGATGACGGCAATGATATTGGGATAGGTCGGGCTGAATTTGTGGGATACTGGCCCATCGAAGGGATACTCTCTTCCAGGGACACTGGATGCACCAGCGAACCATCACCCAGCACACGGACGGCAAAACCCTGGTTGATCCACCGTTCATGGTCGAGGATGTTTCTGGTATCTATGACAAACTTCGTCCTCATCCGGAGCCTCGCCGGATCGATCGTCTGGAAGAGATCATGGTCAGCGAGTACGACGATGAGATCGCTCCCGGCCGCTGCTTCAACCATATCCATGAGGGGATGCGGGAACTCCCTCACGTAGGGGTCGTGGCACCTGACGGTATACCCTTCATTCTCTGCGAGCTGGATGAACTTGAACGCAGGGCTTTCCCGGGTGTCATCGATGTTGCCTTTGTAGGCGACACCGAAGATGCTGATAACCGGATTTTTGATCTCATGAAGCAGGTTGCGGGCGATCTGCAGCACGTAGTTCGGCATCAAATCGTTGATCTCCCGTGCCGTAGAAACCATCCTGCACCGTGTTGAGTTCTCGGTCAGGAACCAGGGATCAATGGCGATGCAGTGCCCACCCACCCCCGGACCCGGGTTGAGGATCGAGACCCGGGGATGTTTGTTTGCGAGGGTGATGGCCTCCCAGACGTTGACACCGCACTCCTCAGCGAGTTTTGCGAACTCGTTTGCGAGCGCGATATTCACGTCACGGCAGGTGTTCTCCATCAACTTGACAAACTCAGCCGTCCGCGTGTCGGTCTGGTAGATCTCTCCGCGAACAAAGGTCTGGTAGATGAAGGTCGCCTGGTCGGTGGAGTCCCGGTCGTACCCGCCGATGACGCG
>LFRN01000115.1:5504-6948 GCA_001512375.1 Candidatus Methanoculleus thermohydrogenotrophicum
ATGGCAACGCCGCTCTTCTCAAGCCTGGGGATGATGACCCGCTCACTTGTTCCGGGGGGAACGGTCGATTCAAGGATAACCAGGTTCCCCTTCCGGAGGTGGGGCGCGATCATGTCGGCCGCGTTCTTGATGTACGAGAGGTCTGAGACCTTCGTTGCCGGGTTCAGTGGTGTCGGAACAGCGATCAGGAATCCGTCTGCGGCCACAGGCTCGGTCCTTGCAACAAACCGGTCTTTTGCCCGGAGATAGAGATCCTCGATACCAGGCTCCTTAAACGGGAGTTCTCCGTTATTCAGACAATCTACTACGCTCTGTTTCACATCGACACCTACAACGTCTGACCCATGAGCGGCAAGCAGCAGCGCGGTCGGTAACCCGATGTATCCTAACCCCAGTACACAAATTTTCATACAGTTCTCCCTCTTTGCGATTATTGGGCCCGTGTGGCAGCACAGACCATCACGATCATTTTTCCGGCGATTCCATCCCCATAGGGGTTTTCCCAGGCGCGTGTCCGGGCAGTGGCCAGACGAACTCCTTCAAGGATCCTCTCTGCGTCAGCACCAACCAGGATGTTCGATCCGACGTCCAGCGTCTCGGGCCGCTCTGTGTCGTAGCGCATTGTAGCGCACGGAACGCCGAGAACACAGGTCTCCTCCTGGACGCCGCCGGAATCAGTGAGCACGAGTTTTGCCTGCGATTCCAGCTGCAGGAACTCTAAGAATCCGAAGGGTTTGGTGAGGTTTAGTCCGTCGACCCCGACCCCGAGCTCATTGATCCGTTTCTCGGTCCTCGGGTGGACCGGGAAGACGACCGGCAGGGAGAACTCTTTCTGCACCTCATGAAGCCCCTTCATGATCTCCTTGAGCCGCGCCCTGTTGTCTACGTTCTCCTGCCGGTGGGCGGTGACGAGGAAGTATTCACGGGGTTCGAGGTCGAGATCTTTGAGGACGTTGCCCTTTTTCTTCGCGATGTCGAGATTCTGGTAGACCGCATCGACGATGGTGTTGCCGGTCACACAGATCTTTTTATCAGCGATGCCTTCTGCGAGGAGGTTCTTGCGGGCGTTCTCTGTCGGGGCAAAGAGGTAATCAGAGATATGATCAGTGACGACCCGATTGATCTCCTCGGGCATCTGGCGGTTAAAACTCCGGAGACCTGCTTCGACGTGGCCCACCCGCATATGGAGTTTCGATGCCGCGAGAGCCCCGGCCATGACGGTGTTGGTGTCCCCCTGCACAAGGACGATGTCCGGAGACTCCTTTGCCAGAACATCCTCGACGCCGGTCATGATCTTCGCTGTCTGGCCTGCATGGGTCCCGGACCCCACGTCGAGGTTGTAATCGGGGTCGGGCAGTTCAAGCTCCTCAAAGAAGAGCCGGTCCATTTCGTAGGAGTAGTGCTGTCCGGTGTGGAGTATGAAGTAGTCAAGACCTCTCCGCTC
>LFRN01000115.1:7144-9825 GCA_001512375.1 Candidatus Methanoculleus thermohydrogenotrophicum
TATTTGCAGTTGATTGGAGCCTCCTCGATGCGCAGGTGCTTCTCCTGCGCGATCTGGAGCATCTCAGATTCGGTTGAAAAATCATCTTTTCTCAAGGTGATAAGCATCGATTCCATGGTCTTCTTGCTTAGTGCCCGGAAACCACACTGTGAGTCGGTGATCGAACTGCCGTTGCTGGAGGCGAGATCGAGCACCGCCCTGCCAAGCCTCCGGTATGCGGGCATCTGGTCGAAGGTCCGGAATCCGATGACAAAGTCGGCAGTGTCAGAGAGGATCGGTTCGATCAGGCGGGGTATCTCCGCGGGATCGTGCTGGCCGTCTCCGTCCAGAAAGACCAGGCAGTCGTAGTTATGCTCGACTGCGTAGCGGAGAGCACTTTTTATCCCCCGCCCTTTTCCCATCCGGGTTCCGTGTGAGATCACGGTCGCTCCGGCATCCCGGGCTATCTTTGCGGTATTATCTGTACATCCATCATCTATCACCAGAACTTCGTCGACGTGCGGTCGGGCCATCAGGACTACCGAGCCGATTGCAACCTCCTCGTTGAAGCAGGGGATCGCTGCGAGTGTTCTTGTGCCACCCGGTCGCCGGGTCCGCAGGGTAGCAGGTTCAGCGATCTCATCCACCATCCGCCGGTACCCGGCGATCGTCGGCGCCCGCAAAGGGTCTATATGCTCCTGGACCTCACAGCGAAGGGCAGGAATATGTATCTGGCTTTCCTGATCAAAGTTCCAGGATGTGTATCGCTCGATCCATCTGTCTGTCTCTGCATCTACGTACTGTGGCAACGGCACAGTTATTTCTCCGGCGAACCATTCCTCCAGATGAGCGTATGGTCTCGCCAGAACTGGATCCTTGTCGTACATCCACTTTCCCCCCTTGACGTACTGAAACGGGACTGTGCAGGGATATATTAATAGGTTATTATTAACCATAAATAGTTAACAAATTGGATTGGTTAATTAAATTTAATCTACTGCGGGGGCTCTATCCCGTACCCCTTTAGTTAAATGTTTCGAGATACAAGAGGTGGTCAGGAATCTGATACCATCCATCGATAGAAGGAGGGAGCACGGTGATCCTGGTGGGGTCGGGTTTGGTCGTGTTTCTCGAACCGTAATGTTTAATAAGCAAGATCCCGGATGATGGGTGGAAGAATCGATTTCCCCTGCCGCACCTTCTTTGGAAAAACCATTGTCTTCGACCTGATCCTTTTTAAATGGCAGCGACAGCAGGGACCCATTTTCCAATCATACCTGACCGTCATTGCCTCATAAGATAGTATTATATTCGACAACAGTCCCGCACCGACAGATCAGTCGTGCTGCCCCTCATCTGGCGCAAGGAGTGCTGATACCTCCGCCATGAGGGTATAGTAGCGGTGACGCCGACCGGCACGATACCGGCGGCTCTTCTCATCGTTCGGGAGCGGCGTAAAAGGGATCTCATATGAGATATCCTGGAGTACAAGCCCCTCAGGCGGCGCCGCAGGAAGCCTCTGTCCCGGAGGGCTGGCAAGGAGCCGGGCGATATCTCCAGCGCTGGCTTCGCCTCTCCCCACTCGCTCAAGCGCGGTCGCCATGCCCCTGACCATATTCCAGAGAAAACTCTTCCCGGTCACCTCAAAGATGGCGAACGGCCCGTTCTCAAAGACCCGGGCGCTGATCACCTCTCGCCAGGGGTCCCGGCCGCCGGTGCGGGCGAACGCCAAGAAGTTGTGCCGACCGGCAAACTCTGCTGCTGCTTCGTGCATGAGGGCAACGTCACCCGGGACCGGGAAGAAATAGTAACGGTAGGTTCGCGACGTGGCGCTGTATCGCGGGTGGAATTCGTCCGGCACCTGCGCCCATGCTGTACACCAGATATCCTCTGGAAGCACCCGGTTCAGTGCACGGATCGCTCGATCAGGTTTGTCGGTCAAAAACGAGCAGACCTGACACCTGGCATGTACCCCGCGATCGGTGCGACCGGCTGTGACAAAACCTGCCTTCCGCCAGTCTTCGAAGAGACCCAGGCGTTTGCAGGCTGCGATAAACTCGCCCTCCACGGTGCGGAGCCCGGGCTGCATCTGGGAGCCGAAGAAACGGTCGCCGAAGTACGAGAAACGAAGCGCCAGTTTCATCGGTCTACCGTTCGCCGGATACGGCGGAGGGCACTTTTTATGGATTGCTGGGTGTAGGTGTGCAGCGGAGTCATCTTTCCTCCGACCATTGTCCGTCCTTCCCTGATCGCGGAGAGGATGGAGTCCACATCAGGCTCAGATGCGACGTACGTGACCCCGAACCCGACGTAACGGGCGTTGTGGGCGTCACTTCCGGCAACCCCGGGTTTCCCGTATCGTTGTGCGGAAATCGCGGCCCTCCGGTTCGCCGATCCGGTGATGTAACGGCTGTTGAAGATCTCCACGGCATCCACAGCCGCGATACTGGTCGCAAGCCTCCTTCCGACGCCGTGGCGCCACCGGTGGTAGGGGTGCGGGAGGATCAGGAGGGCCCCACGTGCGCGGGCCAGGGCGACGGTCTCGAGGAAGTCACGTCCTGGCGGCAGGGCCTCGGTGACCCCGAGGGCCAGCAGGTGACCTTCTCTTGTTGATATCTCGATGCCCGGGATCACGATCACGGGGGTGTCACACTGCAGGGCGTAGCGGGCCCCGGCCACGGTATCATGGTCGGTGATCGCGA
>LFRN01000115.1:9958-13427 GCA_001512375.1 Candidatus Methanoculleus thermohydrogenotrophicum
GGTGATATTGCATCGTTCCTTACGCCCGGCGATCTTGCGAGGCTGCTTCGCGGCGGCGACTATGATATGGCGATAGTCTCCGGGATGTGCACTGCATCCTTTACCGATGTCGAGCGTGAGACCGGCGTCCCGGTCTACCGGGGACCGCGGCATGCGGCAGACCTCCCGCTGGTGCTTCCGGTGCTGGACCGGATAAGGCTCTCAAGGTCTCTTCCCGCCGATGAATTCCTGGCAGAGACGCGTCGCGAGGAGGCCTGCCGGCAGCTGGCGCTCCGTGAAGAGGCAGCCTCTCCGGATTTCATCATCAGGGGTGTTAAGATCGGCGGAGGGGCGCGGATGAAGGTGCTCGCCGAGATCATGGACGCGCATAAACATGAAGACCTGGAGGGGGAGGTCAGGCGTTTCTTTGCTGACGGGGCAGACATCGTGGACCTGGGGTTTGGTTTCGATGCGACCCCTGAGGATGTGGAGAGGTGTTTTTCGGCCCTCGAGGGTATCGAGGGGGCGCTGGCGGTTGATACGCAGGACCCGCTCCTCATCGCGGCGGCGCTCTCCCGTGCTGATCTGGTCCTCTCCCTGCACGAAGGGAACATACCGGCCGTCGGGAAGGCGGTGGCTGATGCCGGGGCGGCTGCGGTCGTGGTGCCGCGTGAGCGGACACTTCAGGAGAATCTTGCAGCGGCAGAGGAGGCCGGGATCTGCTGTCTCATCGCCGACCCCCTCCTCCAGCCAGTGGGGTCCGGGCTCACCGGTTCGCTCCCGGGTTTTCATGGGGTGTCCTATCCCCTCTTCTTTGGGTCCGGGAACGTCGTGGAGCTTCTGGATGCTGACTCTCCGGGAGCGAATGCGCTGCTTGCGGGGATGGCGTATGAGGTCGGCGCCGCTGTCATATTCACAAGCGAGCACAGTGACAAGACGACGGGGTCGGTGGCCGAGATGCGGCGCGCAACCGAGATGATGGCGTTGATGGCCGGCCGGCCGTACCCCAAGGACCTGGGGCTTGATCTGCTGATCCTGAAAGAGAAGCGGCGGCGCCGGGAGCCCCCGCTGGACTACGAGACGGTCATGGAGGCGCGTCCTGCGCCTGACGAGATCACCTACGACCCGCTGGGGTGCATCCGCATCGGTATCGAGGGGGACTGTATCGTCGCGGTGCACCGGGGTCGCGCTGTGCGGGGGAGACACTGGGAAGATGTCTTCTACACGTTGCTTGAGAATGGGAGCTTATCCCGCCTTGACCATGCTGCCTACCTCGGAAAAGAGCTCTTCAAGGCGGAGCTTGCTATCAGGCTGAAGAGGAGTTTTGAGCAGGATGGACCGTTCTGAACGATTGGGAGAGGGTCCTGATCCATCTCTCCATGGTCTCAGTTATGCGTGGATGGCCTCTTTTCCGGGGTCTGCTCTGCCGGCAGATGGAGGGGTTTGTCCGGAGACTCGCGATCCTCCCCGGCCTGGAGGTCGATGAATCTCTGCGGGACGGATGTTTGTCCCGCTCCCGGAGCATGAGGTGCCGGGGCCTACGACCGCAAAAACCTGGTCTTTGCGACCCTTGAAGATCCGGGGATCCCCGCCGGGGTCAGACCTGGACGGATGCCGCAAACCCACCCTATCGTGCCAGGTGCGGCAGAGATTGCATCAGATGTGGTAACCACCTGGCATGCGGTGGAAGATCGAAGGGAAACGAGACGGTGGCCCTGGCCAGGGGTGGTCGAGGATTCTGTTGAAGCCTCTGTCGGGGTTCATGTCACCGGGTAGTGTCCGGGGTTCTGGGGAGCGATTCTGTGGAGCCCAATATAGCCGAATTATAATAACAATTATATAATATTAGTAGTATCTCACTCGTGTGACAGTGGTGAGCGGTACCGAGCCCTCTTGATGGGTGAGGTCAGCAGTAGTGTGAAACCACCGGTGATCGAAGGAAGGTGTGTTTAATTTCTGTAGCCGGAAGAGAGGCTGCTCTCCCTGTCAGGTTTAGAGATGTGGTGAAACAATGAGGAGAAACCCAGTTCTACCAGGACTTGTGATTGTCCTGACCATCGGCTTCATCGCCTTGCCTGCCCTGGCAGCGACTGCCACGGTTGATATATGGGGAGGGGCATACCACCCTGCTTCGCTCACCGTCGAGGAGAACACAACGGTGACCTGGACGAATTATGATACGGTAAGCCATACTGTCACCAGCGCGGGAGGGTTCTTTGACTCCGGACCGATGGAGCAGAATGAGACGTTTGAGTATACGTTCACCGAAACCGGGACGTATCCTTATGGTTGTACGCTCAACGCCTCGAAGCAACGGGTGCCGATGCAGGGCGTTGTCATTGTTGTTCCGGAAGGGACGGTGATCGCCCCGACTGATAACGTCAGCTCCGGGGAGGAGCCGACGAATGTGACAGTGGCCGATGTGATCGCCCGGGACGAGAACCTGACTGCCTTTACGGAGGCTGTTGAGGTGGCCGGGCTTGTACAGACGGTTCTTGCGGTCGGCGGCCCATACACGGTCTTTGCCCCGAATGATGCTGCTTTCGAGGCTTTCGACAACGAGACCCTTGCAGCGCTCATCAATGATACTGAGATGCTGGATACCCTGCTTATGTATCACGTGGTGGAGGGGGATTATACCGCCGAAGATCTGGCGGCCGCGGTGAACATCACCGGGAACGAGACGGTTCTTTCGACGCTCAGCGGAGATACGCTCTCTATCAGCATGGAGAACGGCACCCTCCTGGTGGAGAACGCAACGATTGTCACGTCTGATATCATGGCTGACAACGGCGTTGTCCATATCATCGATAGGGTCCTGGTGCCACCAGGGAGCGGGATCGGCGAGGCACCGGAGAACGTGACCACAGAGACCGCACCGGAGAATGTGACCACGGAGGTCATACTGGATGAGCGCGTCATCCCCTGAGCCCCTGACCTCACTGTGACTGCTCCCCTGATTGAAATCAGGGGCATCCTGGGTATTACCCGTGAGATTGCAGTCCCAATCTCATAATGTTGAACGCCCGCGTTCTGGTCGCGATCCATCACCAACGGTAGCGTAACGAAAGTTCTGTAAAATTGAATTGGCCCTGGATCCAACCTGGATTTGCACAAAGGAGAAACAGGGCCATGGACACCTTTGCCCTCATCGCAGATTATCTTTCCGATCAAGAGGAAGGCATGAGGAACCTCATCGCTGCTTTCCTCAGATTGTAGAGGCGCTCCAGCAGGCGGGAGCCATCCCGTATGAGCGTACTGATTCCCGGAAGGCGCATCGGAACGGTTACAAGGACCGGTCCCTCAAGACCCGATACGGGAAAGTGAACTACCCCGCACCTGTTGGGCAGGGCTTCCCGGCTATCCTCCTCCTCCCCATCGGGAGCGAGTCCCCAGGCTCGACGGTGCGTTCCACACCTGATATTACTCCAACAAGATTCTGATCTTGTAGGGCGAACGTCTTGATATTGATCGCCGCGTTGATGTCACG
>LFRN01000149.1 GCA_001512375.1 Candidatus Methanoculleus thermohydrogenotrophicum
CAGCACCTGCTCTGTTCCGGGCGCTGAACAGCATTGGAACGCTCAGGACGATCATGAAGATGCCGAAGAGTCTTCCCATGAGGGAGGGGGGAACCATGCCCGATGCGACGGCGCCGAACAGCGCACCGATGATCCCGCCGCAACCAAAGGTCAGACCCAGGGGGATGTCCAGGTTGCCCTGGCGGTAGTGGCCGATCGAACCGAGGGTGGCAGTTGGGATGATCGAGGCAAGGGATGTGGCAACGGCATACTGCGTCGGCACATGGAAGATGAGTGTCAGCAGGGGTACATAGAAGAAACCGCCACCGCCACCAAACATGGTCACCAGAAGACCGACGGTAAAGCCGATCAGGATCAGCGGCAAGATCCACCACAGGGTGAAGTCAACGGGCATTCTTTCTGGTCGCACCTCCTCCACAGCTCGTGAATCACCGGCCCCCTCTTGATAGTATACGGGTCGGCCAGAGAATCACCATGATATGTCTCGTCTTCAATTCGATGAGGTTTTCGGAGAACCTGTCTCTCGCGCACGGATCTCCGTGGCTCGTGCAGAGATTGACCCGTCAGGAATCCCCGTGCCAGGATTAGCCACCGGTGTATGAAATCCCTCTTCTCTCCCGGCTTACTCCAGAAAGAGAGCGACTGCCTCCACCATCATCTCCAGGTTGGCGATGGAGCGGCGAGGATCAACGACAGGTCCGCGGGTCTCCCATCATTCATCCCGGGAAACGCGACATCCCATTCAAGAATCCCCATTTATCTTGCAGGAGTGGAGGTGGCGGAGCGAGAAGCCCCCGGTCGCGAGGTCCGGGGATGAAAGCGCCGCCGCCCTTCTGATATGAGTGCACCAGTTACAGAAAAACTCTCAGTTTGTGTACAGCAATTCTCTGGAGCAGAAGATCCGACCCGGGCATACGAGCAGGGAGGTCAAAAACTCTCCTGTTTCGACCTGAACAACCGCCTTCCTGCCCTCAAAGAAGAACACCCGTGGCTCAAGGAGGTCAACTCCCGGTCCCTCAGGAGTGCAAACAAGAATCCCGCCAACGCCTTCACCCGTTTCTTCCAGGAGAAGAAGGGGCTTCCACGGTTCGACTCAAAGAAAAACCCGGTGCAGTCCTTTCAGATACCGCAGCGTCAGATTTCCGCAGATTGGCGAAGTTAAGGCCATCTTCCACCGGATCTTCACCGGGGAAGATGAAGTATGCCACCGTCTCCAACCTCAAACAGGGAAACGGTTTGTCAGCCTCCCTGTCGATGATGGGAAGCCTGATCCGGAACCTGCGCCGTTCTCTCCGGACACCACCCCTGGTATCGATCTCGGGCTGAAGGACTTTGCAACCACCCTCTCCTCCAGGGAGAAGATTGAGAACCCTCGCTACCTGAAAAACTCTCTCCAGCCAGCCCGGACGGTTCGATCCATCATCGCGACCGCGATAGCAACGCGGCAATCGATGCCAAAAAATGTGCCCTTGCATCTCTACGAACAGAATCACATCGGAGTATTATCAAGTGCGGAACGCGCCGTCCTGTCGAGCCTGTGGACCTGTCTCAGTGGAAGAAGCCCCGCCATGAAGGGCGAGGTAGTTCACAGCGTTGCCTCAACGACCAGCGCCACCACGAGCGTGACGAGGCCCACCGCCAAGAGCGGCAGGGTATAGTTTCGCACGACCCCGGAGAACTCGTCGCCGGTTATTCTCTTGATTACCCAGAAGAACGGGTCGCTCACGTAGGAGAACATAAACGCCCCTGCAGAGATCATGAGCACCATGGCGAGGGGGTTGATCACCAGAACAGCCGGGATGGTGGTGAGGATGGTGGAGGTGACGGCTGTGGTGACAACCCTTGATCCCTGTGCCGCCTGCAGTAGGGCGGCGATGACGAACGGCAGGAGCGTTATGGGGAGGATACCCTGGACCAGCACAGTCACGTCTGCAGGGAATGTACTTGCCGCGATGACGCCGCCGAACGCCCCGGCACCGGCGAGGTCAAAGATGATGATCCCGGCGTTCTTTGTCCCCCGGGCAAGCGCCCTCTGCTGGATTTCACCTGGAACGGTGACGAGGGCGGCGAAGAGCCCGGCAAGGAGCGCCAGATTGATGTTCGCGAGGGCGTGGAGCGGGGGGACCAGAGACCCGACCACGAGCATCAGTAAGATGACGATGAACGGGAACCAGGCGCGGAGCCTTCCTCCGGCAATTCCGGTCACGGGAATCGATTCTGCTGGTAGCGCTGTCAGTGGTCTGCGGGCCCGCAGGATGAGGAGGAACGCGGCGAGGATCAGGAGGGATACCGGGAGGGCGATGAGGTTGATCTCCCAGGGTCGGCCGGGGTAGAGGCCAAGGGTTGTTATGGTGGTGTAGACCACGGGGGCGGGATATAGGAGCACGTACGATATCATCCCGGCGACGCCTGCGCAGTAGAGGAGGGTCCTGGACGCCTGCCGGTCGGTGTGCAGGTGCGTGAGGATGGGGGCAAGGATGATGAACGACGTGATGCCGCACATCAGCGGGACGGAGAGGAGGTAGCCGGCTGCTCCCGCGGTGGCGAGGGGGCGACACACCAGCCCCCGGATGCTGGCAACGATCTCTGCTATCAGGCCGCTCTCGCGGAGGATCTGGGCAATCCCGACCCCGCAGAAGATAACGATCCCGAGGACGGAGAAGATCCGGCCTGCACCATCCGTAATCGCCGGCAGGATTGCCTCACCCGGCATACCGGCAAGGAGACCGAAGAGAACAGATGTCCCGATGAGGGTGAGGAACGGCGGAAGGTGATACCTGAGCGATGCGACGGTGATCACCACGAGAGCGATGGCAAAGGGGATGAGGGCATCCATCAGTCTTCCTCTGGCGTTTTGAGATAAGAAAAAAGGTTAGATCGGCTCTGGCTGCGAGCTTCGGCGATCCTGGCCTCTGCGATCTCCTGGTAGGCCGGGTCGATCTCAAACCCGATGTAGTCCACGCCGAGGGCGATCGCTGCAAGCGCCGTGCTTCCGATGCCCATGAAGGGGTCCAGGACGAGTGCTCCCGGGGAAGGGCCGTGGAGCCGGATGCACATCTCCGGGAGTTTCACCGGAAAACTGGTCGGGTGGGGCCGGGATGAGCGGATGGTCTGATAGGGGATGAACCAGGTGTTTCCGCGGTCGCGGAGATCGCGCCTTGCCGCCCTCCACCGCCCGATGTTGCTCTTGTCCTGGTAGGGGACACCGACACCCAGCTTATCCAGGGTTACGTCTCCTTTCTTTGTGAAGTGGAAGATGTGTTCGTGGCACTGGCTCAGATAGCGGGGGCTGTTCACCGGTTGATAGTGGCCGACTGCGATATCGCCGGTGATCTTCTCATAGTTGCCCACATCCTCCTTTGCGATGGCGATCGACTTGACCCAGTGGATGACGTTCTGCAGCGCAAAGTGCGGGCGGAACCGCTGGATGACGTCAAACGGGATCCAGGGGTCCCGGGGTTTGCCGCCGATGTTGAGGAAAAATGAACCGTCATCGGCGAGAACCCGCGCGGTCGCGGTGGCGACCTCTCCCATCCAGTCGAGGTAGTCCTCCCTGGGCTTTCGGTCGTCGTAAGAGTTGTAGTCCTTTCCTATGTTGTAGGGTGGTGATGTGACAATGATATCGACCGAGCCTGCCGGCAGGCGTTGCATGCCCTCCATGCAGTCCATGATGTGGATAGTGTTGATGGCAAGCCCGCCGAGCTCGCCCATCCTGCTCTTCTTCTCTGCCACTCAGATCACATAGGGGTTTTGCGGTCCTTCCAGAAAAGGTGAACGAATGGGGTTTTGGTCTGGTGCGGCCGCCTCATGTCGGGTTGACACTCTCATGGGCTGGAAGCCCCCAAAACGCGGCGATGACGCCTGTGTGGATGAATGCGGCCTGCTTTCCCGAAGGCCCACTGATGCAGCGGAGCGATGTGCGGTTTTTCATCACTGGCAATCCGTGTTCAATGGTGGAGATCAGCCCTGTTTTGATCCTGAGGGTGTCAGGGGGCGCCGACAGGTGTATCGTCTCCAGCAGCATCCCCCCCGTTGACAATGGCCTGCCGTCTCCTCTCGAGGGCATCGATGAGGTCTTCTACCTGATAGGGAGTGAGCTCTTCGCTCCGCGCTCCTCCGTCCTCTATATACACGACCTGGAGGAGTGCGTCTTTGAGGATCTCGAGGCGGCTCTCCACAGGGAGGATGACCTCAAACCGGCGGAAGATATGATCCGGGATACATACGAAGTCTCCGTGGATGGACGCGAACGAGAGAATCTCGTCCGCGGCAAGGATGTCTCCCTGGTTCACCGCGATCTCGAGGACCGCCGGCGACGCCCCGAGCGTAGCGGTGTCCTCTGTTGAAAAACACTGAATAATCTTTATATTCGTGGTTGCTCCTCCGGTTCTGGCTGGAATGTTCTCTGCGGGAGATGATATAGTTGTGATGGTGAGGCGGATGATCACCCGGTGATCCTGGCGGGAGCAATATGCTGGTGAGTAACCCTTCAGGAGAGTATGGTGATGGTGAGAAGGCCAGAGCCGCGAATGAAACCTAGAGGCTCTGGACTCAAGATAGAAAGCCCCAGCCG
>LFRN01000142.1 GCA_001512375.1 Candidatus Methanoculleus thermohydrogenotrophicum
GTATTTGCGACCTGCGCCGGGATGGTGCTTGCGGCGGAGAGGGTTGACGACCCTCGGGTGCGACCTCTTGGCCTCATTTCCATGCGGGTCGAGCGCAACGCCTTTGGACGGCGGGTAGACTCCCGCGAAGCGCTGCTGGAGGTGAAAGGACTTGCAGAACCTTTCAGGGTGGTCTTCATCCGTGCACCGGTGGCGACAGAGGCAGGTCCCGGTGTCGAGGTGCTCGCCTGCATCCCTGAAGGGATCGTCGCCGCAAGAAGCGGGCGACATATGGCGTTTGCCTTCCACCCCGAACTCGGGGGAGATCTACGCCTACACCGGATGTTCTTAGAGGGCCTCGGGGGTATAGGCCCGGGCCCAGCTTATCTTCTTTCGCCCGGTTTGTCTGCGGCGGCGTCCGCCAGCCTCTGCGCCCACGTCTCGCCGTCGGCGGTCAACCGATAGATGATCCAGTTGCCCTGCGCCTCCCCGGCGATCAGTCCTTCTTTCTTCAGGACGCCGAGGTGGTAGGAGAGCCGTGAGTCGGCGATGCCGAGGACCTCCCTGATGACACAGACGCAGAGCGGTTGCACGAAGAGCATTGCCAAGATCTTAAGGCGGAGGGGGTCGGCGAGTGTCCTGAAGATGGCGCTCTGCCGGGAGAGCGTCTCGTCTCCGGGGAGGTGCGCAATCAGTTCTTCGAGCCCCCCACATGCCGAAAGCGACTGCTCTACCTCCTCCGGGAGGGCCTGCAGCCTCTGGTCCGCGCCGTGCCCCTCATCCACAGAGAAACATCCTCATGCTCATCAACCTACTATTTGCGGGCGATCAGGAAAAATGCATCAGCCCGGGAATTTCAATTGTTTTTGAAATGAGAACTTTCATACGCCGGCACCGCCAACAGTAATTCAAATATGATTGAAACACTCCGGCACACCGGCCGGAGCGGACGTGATAACCATGACAGGCGAGAACGAGAAAAAGGACGGAGCAAAGATCGGATCGCAGATAAAGGATCTCTTCTCCTCAGGCTGCGGTTGCGGCACCGGCGGCGGCTGCTGCGGTACCCGGATCGTCCCGAAGAAGAAGGAAGAACCTGACACAGGAGAGCAGTAAACTATCGGTGAGGGAGAGGCCTGATGGATCTTCCGGCAACACTCATCACCGCCGGGCAGTTCTTCGTCGTGATCGCCGGGGAACTGATCACGTTCCTCGTCGGGCTGCTCCAGGCCTACATCCCTGAAGAGCAGATACGCAGCGTGCTTGCCGGGAGGCGGCAGGGTGTCGGAAACGTCATCGGGGCCGGGTTCGGAGCGCTCACCCCGTTCTGCTCCTGCTCGACCATCCCCATCC
>LFRN01000086.1 GCA_001512375.1 Candidatus Methanoculleus thermohydrogenotrophicum
AACGATCGCCCCGTAGAGCGCCGGGTCGCCAGAGTGGAGCCTGACCACGAGTTCCCCGGCCCTAACATGCTCCTCGATGGCGTCGACGATCTCCTCGAGCCGCATCCCCCAGCTGTCAAGTTTCAGCCTGGCAGGAGACTCCTCCACAAGCGCCGGGTTCACGAGCGAGCCTGCGTAGATGAGAACGTCAGCACGCCGGAGGAGGTCCATCCCCCTGACCGTGATGAGGTCCGGTGCCCCCGGGCCCGCGCCTACGATGTAGACCTTATGCATCTGACCGCCTCGCAAAGAGGATCGAGAAGTAGTTGCTCTCCTCGGGGAGGTCGTCACCCCGGTAGACCTGCTGCTCAGGCATGTACATCCGTTCAACGAGGACAAACTCAGAGTAGCCCTCTGCCTTCAGGCTGGCTGCAAGCGCTGCTGGCTTCCTGACCTTCATAAAGATCCCGGATTCAGGTCCGTCTCCGTCAGAGACGAAGAACCCGCCGCTCACCGGGACGTTTGCCACCGAGGCGAACGCGGTGATAGAGCTGATCCCGGGCTCGGTCGCAACCGCGATCTCGGGGTAATGCTCGCTGATCACCTCGCAGAGCCGGGAGAAGGTCGAGAAGAAGTTTGGGTCGCCGATGATCCCGAAGACCACAAGCCCGTCTCTTGCCAGCGGGGCAATTTGGGCAGCGTTCTCCTCGAGGCACGCCCTGATATGGTCCTCATTGTTCGTCATCGGGAACTTGAGGATGGTGGCATCGGGGCGGTAGGGTCTGACCAGGTCGTAGGCAAGATTCCCGGGGACAAAGACCGCTGCTGCCTCACGGAGGAGCCTGACTGCCCGCAGGGTCAGGAGTTCAGGGTCGCCAGGTCCAAGCCCTACCCCTACGAGCATCCGACACCCCCGACGATGACATAGACCGGATTCTGGGGTTTGAACATCACCCCGTCGGCGATGGCAGCCGACCGCGAGACCTGGAGGTGGAGGGCCTCGATGAAGATACCAAGGCGCTGCATGCTCGTTATCGCCTCATACAGCGTCCCGACCATGACCGCGTTGACGACGATCCGCCCCCGCACCTTCCTGGCGAGGAGGTCGAGCACCTCAGGGAGGCGACGGGACCCTCCCACGAAAGCGGCGTCGAGGTGGTCGATCCCGGCGAGGACGTCCACCGCATCCCCCTCGAAGAATTCGATGTTCTCAGAACCGGCAGCCGCCGCCTCCCGTCGGGCGTAGGCGACCGCTTCAGGTCTCCGGTCAATCGCGTAGACATGTTCTGCCACCCGTGAGGCGGCGATCGAGACCTTCCCGGTCCCGCACCCGACATCAGCCACCCGGTCGCCCGGGCGGATGCCAAGTTTCGCGAGCGAGACGGCCATGACTTCATCCTGCGTAGGACCTCCCTTCAGTCTCATAAGATCCCTGTTAACAAGATAAATTTGTGCTAACTCCTAATAAATAACCCAGTGAAGCCTCGCGCCCCCGTGATGAGGGAGGAGAAACTGCCCCGGGAGGGGGCAACATAAAAGTTTTTGCGAGAACAACAACAACATGGGTATGATGCTCACAATAAACCGAGATAAGTGTGGATACTGCGGCACCTGCGTTGCAGTCTGTCCCGAGGATGCGCTCGAGCTGATTGATGCCTATCTCAGCCTGGAGCGGGAGTGCATCGCCTGCGGCATCTGTGCACGGGCATGTCCCCTCGGAGCACTGGAGGTTGTGCATGAAGAACAAGTATGATATGCTTATCGTCGGTGGCGGGCCCGCCGGCGCTATCGCAGCCAGGACAGCAGCCGAGGCCGGGAACTCGGTCTGCCTCATCGAGAAACGGCCCGCCATCGGGACACCGATCCGGTGTGCGGAGGGAATCAGCAAAGATATCCTGGAGGAGTTCGTTAAGCCTGACCGGCGCTGGATATCTGCTGATATCGAGCGAGCCAGGATCATCGCGCCGAACGGCACCACCGTCCGCCTTGAGCAGAATGAGCTCGGGAACGCGGTCGGCTACATCCTCGACCGGAAGGTGTTTGACCGGGAACTCGTCTGGCAGGCGGCTGAGGCCGGGGCTGACGTGCTGGTCAAGACCAGGGCGACCGCGCCCATCATGAAGAACGGGGTGGTCCAGGGCGCGAAGGTGGTATCTGTCGGGACGCCGGCAGAGATCAGGGCCGACGTGGTCCTGGCGGCAGACGGTACCGAGGCGCAGTTCGCCCGGTGGGCCGGGCTTGACACCACCGTCCCCCTCCGGGAGATGATGAGCTGCACACAGTACCTGCTCACCGACATCGATATTGATCCGGTCTCTATTGACTTTTATCTGGGCAACGACGTCGCACCTGAAGGTTACCTCTGGGTCTTCCCGAAGGGCGAGCGGTCGGCGAACGTCGGGATCGGCATCTCAGGCAGGAAGAGCCGGGACGGCGCCCGGGCGAAGGATTACCTGGACCGGTTTATCGCGAAGAACTTCCCGGACGGGAAAGCGATCGAGGCGATCGTGGGCGGTGTCCCTGTCTGCCGGCCGCTCCCCTGCACGGTTGCTGATGGGCTGATGGTCATCGGCGACGCAGCACGGGTCGTCGATCCTCTCACCGGCGGCGGTATCGGCAACGCCTTCTTCACCGGGAGGCTTGCCGCCCGGGTGGCTTCAGAATGCGTATCGGCGGGCGACTGCTCGAAGGATGCGCTGATGGCCTATGATGCTGAGTGGCGGGCATCCAGGATGGGCAGGTACATCGAACGGAACTACAAGATCAAGGAGTTCTTCATAACCCTCGACGATAAGAAACTCAACACCCTGGCCGACTCGGTAGCAAGCGTTGGTTTCGCAGATCTCTCGGTCTC
>LFRN01000057.1 GCA_001512375.1 Candidatus Methanoculleus thermohydrogenotrophicum
CCACATTGTGGGCTCGCGATGGACCGCGACCAGAATGCGGCGATCAATATTATGAGATTGGGACTGCAATCTCAGGGGTAACATCCCAAGATGCCTCCGATTTCAATCGGGGGAGCAGTCACGGTTACACATGATTGCGCAAACGACACGCGAGTGTAGCGACATCGCCTACATGGGCTTTCGTCAACGAGCTTATTTGCGGTCTCTCCCCCGGAGCGGAGGAGAAGTTGAATCGCAAGGCCTGTAAAGAGCATGGTACCCTTCATGGCATCATGCCTCCTTCTCTCGACGGAGGTAGTTGACTGATATGCCCGGATGAGCGAGACGAGGAAGAAGAACCAGAACCCGGGCATATCCCTCCTGCATCCGATAGGCCGTCTTCATCCGCCAGAAGAAAATCGCACCGAATGCGCCAATCATTTTTGGACAAAGCCCCGTTGTTCTGGCACCTGTCCACAAAAAAGTTTATCCCCTCTCGTCTGCCACGGGTATGCGAGCACGATCGCCATGAATACTGAATTTGTCCAGGTGCTGGTTAACCCGGGGCGTTTCTTTAAGGAACGTATGAAGGACGAGCCAGGCCTGAAGATACCGATGCTGATCACGCTCGTCTACGGGCTTATTAGTGCGGTCTCAGCCGCACTGGCGGTAAACATGATCATCGCCCTGCTGCCCGCTGAGGCGCAGACCCCCGGGGTGATGATGAAACTAATGGTGGCCGTTGCCGCGGCGGCCACCGCTATCATCACGGCCTATCTGACCTGGTTCGCCGTCGGCATCATCTTCCACCTCCTCTCGATGCTCTTCAAGGGCGAAGGATCGCTCAAGCGGACGCTGGAGGTTACGGGCTACGGTCTTCTGCCCCAGGTCTTCGGGGGCATCATCGGGGCCGTCTTCTCCTACCAGGTCATATCGAACCTGACAATCCCCTCGATAACAAACCCTGAGCAGATCACGGAGGCCCTCGAGAGCCTGACAGCCTTGATTGTGGCTGACCCCCTGACGCAGATCGCCGGGCTCCTGGGCATCCTCTTCATCCTCTGGAGCGCAAACATCTGGATATTCGGCTTGAAATACGCGCGCAACCTCTCCACGCGGGACGCGGTCCTCACCGTCGGGATACCGGTGGGGCTCTATCTTGCCTACCAGATCTATACCCTCATCACACTCGCCGGATGGATCTGATATG
>LFRN01000286.1 GCA_001512375.1 Candidatus Methanoculleus thermohydrogenotrophicum
CCTCGGCATGTCATACGAATGGCAAAGATCACTATTGTGAGCCCCTATTTGACACCGCCACCAGGCATACGATGAGGGGGCGTATCTACCGGGCGAACGATCTCAAACTCTGGTCAATCACAATCTATGACCATACGACAGGCCAGTACAGTTCGCTGTCGACGAACTGCATACAAGCCACAGGGGGACCGTGTTGCCTGCGTCCTTGAAGCCTGGAATATCGAGGATAACGCCAATGTACCTGGTGACACACTCTTCTACGACAGGAGTACAAGAGTTATGGGACGCCCATGAACATCGATCTGGAACCATGGTACTCGAGCAATTTCCCCTACGAGATCATGCAATACTGCTGGGTGGAGATCATCCAGAACCCGTCACGAGTTCGGCTCCATACCTACAACTGATAGAGGCGGCATGATGAAACACCCCTCCATACTCCTTTTTGCGCTGCTGCTCCTGGCGTTCGGGGCCGGATGCACCGACTTCGGGGCCCCCGATACGTCGAAGAACACCACCCCCGCCCCGCTCCTCCACTACGAGCGGGGGAATGTCTCGATCCCGATCAACACTTCCGAGATCCTGGTGGGAAGTTTCGACGCCAGCGTCACGGAGGTGATCGAGATCCTCCTTGCCGACCAGCGGGCCGGGATCCTGCTTGAGAACGGGTGGAAGATCGCTTCGATCAGGACGGGCTTTGAGAAGTTCCTACTCGGTCGACCCGGCCAGGACATATGTTGACGTGGAGTTCAGGAACGCTGAACTGCCGCTGTCGTTCTTCATCGAAGTGGACGAACAGGAGGAGCGTGCCGGTAAAGGGCGCTGCAACGTCCCGTAGTGGGAG
>LFRN01000234.1 GCA_001512375.1 Candidatus Methanoculleus thermohydrogenotrophicum
CGCTCCCGATAGGGAGGAGAATGAAGCAGGAAGCCCCGCCCGAGAGCGCGGGGTAGTTCACGCAGCACAACATGAAATGCTCCACTACTATATAGCCATAGGTACATATATCTTTGAGAAACTGTTCAGGCCAAGTGGTAGAGTATACAGAGCAGGAGGAATACCTGAATGGGGGCGGAGAACCCAGAACAGCCGTCGTTCCCGTTTGTCCTCTACCTCATGCTTGCTATCCTGCTCGCAACGGTTCCCATTGTCTGCCTGATCTCGTTCGTCGACTACATGGTGGTCAGGCAGGAACTGGAGATGAACGCGCAGCAGTTCCAGGATCAGACAGAGACCGGCATCATCCTCTCGGTGGATCTGGTGGACACCGGGCTGAAAATCTTTGACAACACCCTGAACCACAAGATGCGGGAGGGGTTCGGACCGTTTCTTGCCGAGTATGAGCGGGCAGGAAGAGACCCGGCTGCCATGGACCTCCCGTGTCTGCGAGGAACTTGGAGAGGGGTTTGACCTTTACATCATCAACGCATCAGGTATCATCGAGTATACCACATGCACTTCCGAGCTTGGACGTGATTTCAAGGAGATACCCTACTTTTATGACCGGATAACTGAGATCCGGCTCGGAGAAACATTCTCGGCTGACCGGATCGTGCCGGAGATTCCCACCGGGAAACTCCGGAAATACGCATATATGCCGACGCCGGATCACCGCTACCTCCTCGAGATCGGACTTGCGGAACCCGAGTTCCTGCGGTGGCGCACGGCGCTCGAGTACAAGGACACGACGCGGGAGCTGGTGGACCTGAATCCAAACATCGACGGGATCCGGCTCTTCGACTACCAGGGCACGCTGATCAGCGGTGAGACCTATCCCGACGACGATCGCCGGATTCCCCTGGTCAGGCAGGCATATCAGGAGAGGGGCACTCTTGAGACGGAGAACGCCACCACGGGTGAACTGACCAGGTACCTCTTCATCAACCTAACAGACAGCGATTACGCATTTGACATGAGCATGGTCGCCGAACTGATCTACAGCACGAAGGTGGCTGAGGCAAAACTTGCCGACATGCTCGGCCGGCATGCAGGTATCCTGCTCATCGGACTCGTCATAATCGGCTGCCTCTCGATCCTTGCCGCGCACCACCTGACGCGGCCAGTACGCATGCTCGTCGTGGACGTCGATGCCATCGCCCACGGCGACCTGGATCGTCCCATCAGGGCGAGTGGAGCCAGAGAGTTTCTACATCTCGGAGAGAGCATATCAGCGGTGGTCACGGCACTTGAGGGGACCATCCGGAGACTACAGAAGTCTGAGGAAGAGGTCACCCGGTACAGCCATACCCTCGAAGAAGAGGTCAGGAACAGGACTGCCGCGCTCGAGGAGTCCAACCAGATGGCAAACCTCTATCTGGACATCATGGGCCACGACATCAACAACGCAAACAACGTCGCAGGCCTCTATTCGGACATACTCCTTGCCGGCCTGGAAGGGGAACCTGAGGCGGTTTATCTTCGGAAGGCAAAGATGGGGCTTGCAAAGAGCACCGAGATCATAAGGAACGTCAACACCATCCGGGATATCCACGATCATACCACCATCCTCCAGCCTATGGAACTCGATCCGGTCATCAGGCGCGAGATTGAGCACTTCCCGGACATCAGGATAACCTACGCTGGGACCGGGGCCGTCATCCTTGCCGATGACTTCCTGCCTGAGATCTTTGCAAATCTGATAAGGAACGCGGGGGAGTTCGGGGGGCCTGATGTCAGGATAATCATCAAGGTCGAGGAACGCGGGGAGGAAGTGGAGATCTCGGTCGAGGATACCGGGCCAGGTATCAGTGATACCGTGAAACCACGGCTCTTCGGCCGGCTGGCCCCGGGGACCGCCAGGAAGGCGGGGACCGGGCTCGGTCTGTACATCTGCCGCATGCTCGTCGAGCGCTACGGCGGGAGAATCTGGGCGGATGACCGGGTTCCGGGAGAGCCGGGATGCGGCGCAGCCATCAGGTTCACGCTCCGTGCGGCGGATGGTGGCCCGGGGTTGTCCGAATCCAGGGAGGGGCCGGAGAGTTTCACCCGATAATCTCCTGCACCCGCCCAACCTGCCCGTCCCTGAGCCGGACCTTGATACCGCGGGGATGAAAGGACGAGTTTGTCAGGATCTCAGCAACAACGCCCCGGGTGCGCCTTCCGGTCCGCTGGTCTCTCTTAAGCACGATATCTACCGTCATGCCGGGGCGGATAGCAGCCCGCTTCTGTCCGTTCATAGACATCGGGAGGGATGGTGCCAGATTACTCCTCCCTGCCATTCCCATTCTGGCCCGGGACAGCGGTCTTCATCTGCGGGAAGAGGAGCACTTCCTTGATGGACTCCTGGCCGGTGAGGAGCATCACCAGACGATCGATGCCGATGCCTACGCCACCGGTAGGGGGCATCCCGTAGCCGAGCGCGTTGATGAAGTCGTAGTCGATCATCTGCGCCTCAAGATCACCCCGGCGGCGCCTGGCGTCCTGTTCCTCGAGCCGGGCTTTCTGGTCGAGTGGGTCGTTCAGCTCCGAGAAGCCGTTTGCCATCTCCATACCGGCGATGAAGAGCTCGAACCGCTCTGTCAGCCCCTCCTTCTCCCGGTGCTTTTTTGCAAGCGGCGAGTTCTCGATGGGAAAGTCGTAGACAAACGTCGGCTGGATGAGGTGTCTCTCGCAGAAGTGCTCGAAGAAGAGCACCAGGAACTCCCCCCAGGTCGTGGCACTTTCGTAGCCCTCGACATCGTGTTCCGTGGCGAATGCGCGGAGTTCCTCGACCGGGTGGGCGCGGACGTCGATGCCTGCATACTCCTGTACCGCCTCTTCCATAGTAATGCGGCGCCAGGGGCGGGTAACGTCCAGTTCGTGCCCCGCAAACGATAGTGTAGAAGTCCCGTGCACCTCCTGCACCAGGTGCGCTATGATCTCCTCGGTGAGGTTCATCATATCGTTGTAGTCCTGATAAGCCTCGTAGATCTCCACCATGGTGAATTCGGGGTTGTGGTTGGTGTCGATGTCCTCGTTGCGGAAGTTCTTGGAAATCTCGAAGACCTTCTCGAAACCGCCGACGACCAGGCGCTTGAGGTAGAGTTCCGGCGCAATCCTGAGATAGAGTTTCTGGTCGAGGTAGTTGTGGTAGGTGACAAACGGCCGGGCGTTTGCGCCGCCGTAGACCGGCTGCAGGATCGGGGTCTCGAACTCCAGGTAGTCCCGTTCAAAGAGGAACTGTCGCAGGAGCGAGAGGATCCTGCTCCGCGTCCGGAACGTCTTGCGGCTCTCTTCGTTCATGATCAGGTCGAGGTAACGCTGCCGGTAGCGGGTCTCGACATTCTTGAGTCCGTGGAACTTCTCCGGAAGGGGACAGATCGATTTCGCAAGGAGCTCGAACCGGTCGACCCAGATGGTGATCTCCCCCATCTTCGTCCTGAAGACGTGGCCGACGACGCCGATGATGTCACCTGCGTCGATGTAGTGTTTGAAGAGGTTAAAGGGTCCCTCCCCGAGGTCATTCTTCCGGAGGTAGAGTTGTATCCTGCCGCCAGAGTCCCCCATATCAGCGAATATCGTCTTACCGTGCTGGCGGATGACGTAGATGCGGCCCGCGGTGCTGACCTGCTCCTCGCTCTTCGCATGCCCGATGTCAGAGAATCGCTCCTTGATCTCGTCGATGGTATCTGTGCGTTCAAATTTATAGGGGTATACCGTCACCCCGCGCTTCAGCAGATCCTGTATCTTATCGATCTTTGTTGTATCAAAACAGAGATGATCCATATCACTCATTGCGTAAACAGCTCCATTCGTTTTGCAGCCCGATTTTGTCCCTAAAACCCGTTTTCGCCGCTTCTCCGGGATGGCAGGGCCGCACCCTCACTGATAAATCCTATATACACTTTCCCTCCGATGCTCTTAACCTTTGAGGAGAGAGACCCGGGATGTCATGAGCGGGCAGAGGAGATGTGTCCCCCGGTGCGGTTGTCGCGGCTGCACCGGGGGCACGCCCATGACGAATCAGTTGGGTTACAGCGGTTCAGCGCTCAAACCCCTCTACGGCCTGGAGCCACTCTTTCCCATACGAAGGATAGAGGTAGAAAATCGTCGTTTCGTTATAGATCATCGCCACTCGCTCGTTGTGGTGATCGTAAACATACCACCTGTCTGTGTCTTCTCTCATCGCCCCCCCTATAGTCGTCGGGGCGTGGACCTTCATACAGCCCCTCCCACTACGGGACGTTGCAGCGCCCTTTACCGGCACGCTCCTCCTGTTCGTCCACTTCGA
>LFRN01000111.1:0-7912 GCA_001512375.1 Candidatus Methanoculleus thermohydrogenotrophicum
CCACATTGTGGGCTCGCGATGGACCGCGACCAGAATGCGGCGATCAATATTATGAGATTGGGGCTGCAATCTCTGGGCTGAAAAACCCTGGATGCCTCCGATTTCAATCGGGGGAGCAGTCACAGAGTCCAGTAATTCAGAATCGATGCACTGGATGAAAACGCCTATGAGGCCGCGTTCGGCCACAGGCTCAAGTGATGAAAACCACCGGGGCGCAATAGCCGCTGGGATGCCGCGGTTGGGAGCGCAACAACCATGACTCCGTTTCCGATTTCGATTGGATTTTTATGTGAAACTCTAGTATGTCTCTAACCACACGGATATCATGTGGTTTTGTATGAGAGGCCTGCTGGTTCCCCGGAAGTCTCGACAACCGCGTTACCTTCCAGCATAGTGGGTGCGTGAACTAACCCGTGCTCATCGGTGCGAGGGGCTTCCCGGCTATCATTGGCAATACGTGCGTCACAGAAATGCGATGTAGAGCGGTACCGTCTCCAGAGGCTCAAAGACGCGGTGAATATTAAAAGGCATATTCTCTACCATCAAACTTCCATGTACGCTTTATCATCTATGTGGCCGCGCCCCACCAAAAGGCACGGGAAGCCCTCTGTTTTTGATCGTCCTCCACGCAAAAGATCGGGAATGATCCGCACAGCGCCGTACTGCATAGCATAATCAATCAGTAGAGATGTCAGGAGACGCCACGGATCCTCCATCAAAGTGTGAGTCTTCTGTCTGCTTTCTTCGCAAATATCCGGCAACCGGCCAAAATCTTTATATCTAATAATTTTTAAACGAAAACAACTAAATACCAGAATGGACTAATCATATCTAGAGAGATTTGGATCGCGCTAGACACTTCCCCCCTTGACGTCGTCTTTTCGTGCATCCTCTTCTCTCTATTCTATATCTCTTCTGGGATCGCCCTGGACTGCCTGATTGATGGGAAGAGTCCTTTTCTGCGTCGTTTCAAAACAGGCGCGAAAGCCCCGACGAGAGGAGGGGGAGCAGTCACTTAACCTCAACCCGCTCACCGGTGACCATGTAGCAGACCTGCTCGGCGATATCACAGGCGTAGTCACCGCAGCGCTCCAGGTATCGCGCGATCATCACGTAGTCGATGCACCGGGTTATGTTGCGCGGGTCTTCCGTCATGTAGGTGACGCTCTCCCTGAAGATGGCATACCTGAGTTCATCCACCACGTCGTCCCGGTGCGACATCCCCTCGATGGGTTTGATATCCTCGGTCCGGTAAGCCGTGAGGGCATCATTGATCATGGTGCAGACCAGGTTGCCCATGTGCGGCAGGTTCATCAGATTCCCGATATGTGGCTCTCCCGACAACCCTTCCACGAGTTTAGCGATATCCTTCCCGTACCGGCCGATACGGAAGAGCGCGAAGTTCATCCGGAGCGCGCAGACGATTGCGCGGAGGTCGCGAGCCATGGGCTGGTAGAGCGCGATGAGCCGGAGTGCCGCCTCCTCGATGGCGAGATTCCGCTCCGCGAGTTCCACCCTCTGGGCATATACTTGCCCGGCAAGTTCGGGATCCTGATCCTGTAAAGCGGTCATCGCGCTGGAGAGCATGCCGCAGGCGAAAGCCCCCTGCTCCTGGACCAGATCCTTGAGGTCCTTCAGTTCTTCACGGTATTTATTAACCATGGATACCTACCCGAAACGTCCGGTCACGTAGTTGTTGGTCAACTCCTCCTGCGGGTTCTTAAAGATCCGGGCGGTCGGCCCGAACTCGATCAACTGTCCCAGGTACATGAACCCCACAAAGTCGCTGACCCGGGCTGCCTGCTGCATGTTGTGGGTCACGATAACGACCGTATAGTGCTCTTTGAGGTCGTTGATGAGATTTTCGATCTTTGAGGTGGCGATGGGATCGAGCGCGGAGCAGGGTTCATCCATGAGGATAATCTCAGGTTCGACCGCAAGCGTCCTTGCGATACAGAGCCGCTGCTGCTGTCCTCCCGAGAGCCCCATCGCGGAGTCGTGGAGCCGGTCTGCCACCTCGTCCCAGAGAGCAGCCGCTTCAAGGCTCTCCCTGACGATTGTATCCAGCATCTTCTTGTTATGGATTCCGTGGACGCGAGGGCCGTAGGCGATGTTGTTGTAGATGGATGAGGGGAAGGGGTTTGGCCTCTGGAAGACCATACCGATTCGTTTCCGCAACTCAACGACATCACAATCCGGGTCGTGGATATCCAGTCCCTCAAAGAAGATCCTGCCTTCGAGTCTGACATTCTCAACGAGATCGGTGAGCCGATTGAAACAGCGAAGCAAGGTCGATTTCCCACATCCTGACGGCCCGATCAGTGCAGTGACCTGGTTCTGTGGGATAGAGAGTGATATATCGCGAAGTGCCTGATTCTCGCCGTAGTAAAGGCTTACGTGATCTGCTGTGAGGATGCTGTCATCTCTCTGCATGAAGGGTCACCATCTGATTGATTTCTGGTAACGACTCCGGATGACGATCGCTGCCAGGTAAATGGTCATCACCAGTACGAGAAGTACCAGCGCCGTTCCGTACTGGTTCTCCCTTGCCCCGGGGACGTTGGTTGCCAGGATGAAAAGATGGTAGGGTAACGCCATCACTGGCTCCATCACCGATGTGGGGAGGAAGCGTCGTGAGAAGACGACTGCGGTGAAGAGGATCGGTGCGGTCTCTCCGGCCGCCCGGCCGATGCTGAGGATCGTGCCGGTCAGGATCCCCGGCACTGCCGGTGGGAGCACGACCCGCCATATGGTCTGCCAGTGCGTCGCCCCGAGGGCGAGGCTCCCCTCCCTAACGTCGTCCGGGACACTCCCAAGCGCCTCTTCGGTCGTCCTGATGATGGTGGGAAGGATCATCAGCCCCAGCGTGATCTGACCGGCGAGCAGCGACACTCCCAGGTTCAGGTAGAGTACCAGGAACGCGAATCCAAAGAGGCCAAAGACGATGGACGGCGTACCGCCCAGGAGATCGACGCCTGCCCTGATGATCCTGGTGATGCGCCCGCTCCGGGTATACTCGTGGAGGTAGATAGCCGCGCCGATCCCGATTGGAAGGGCAAAGAGGATGGCGCCCCCGACGAGGAGGAGCGTCCCGAGGATTGCCGGGCCGATGCCTCCTGCCCGGCCGAGGTCGCTTGGTGGGAGGGTCAGAAACTCCCAGGAGAGCGCCGGTGCGCCGTTGTAGACGATATCAAAGAGGATGGTCCCGAGGAAGAGAAGCACGATGCCAGTGGACGCGTACAGGAACGTAAACGCAACCTTCTGCCTCATCTTTGGGGAAACCCTGTGCCGGACGTATTCAGCTGCGGGCAGGGCAACAGCGGCGACGATGGCTACCAGGGCTCCTGTGGCGGCCGCAAGGAGCCCGAGTACGCCGATGCCGAGGGCTGCACGGGTATACGGCTTTGCTTTACTGCTCTTCACCCTCCGCATCGCTGTCGCCGTGTGCCGCTCGCTGAGCCTCTGGAGGATACCCCGCGCCAGGAGGTTGATCGCGAGGGTTATCGCCAGGAGGACGACCGCTACGCCGAAGAGTGCGTGATAGTGGGTGCTACCGACGGCGACCTCCCCCATCTCGATTCCCAGCGTTCCGGTGAGCGTCCTGACCGGAGAGAGGACGTCCCAGAGGGGTTCGGGAACGATTCCTGCGTTGCCGGTTACCATGATCACCGCCATCGTCTCGCCGATCGCCCGCCCCATCCCGAGGATGATCGCGGCGGTGATGCCCGAGAGGGCTGCCGGGATCACGGTCCCGGTGATCGTCTGCCAGTGTGTCGCCCCGAGGGCGAGGCTCCCCTCCCGGTACCCGCGGGGCACGGTTCTGATCGCGTCCTCTGATATGCTGACGATCGTCGGGAGCGCCATGATTCCGAGCAGGATGGACCCGGCAAGCCAGGTCTCGCCTGACGCGACATCAAAGACGATGCGGATCTGGTCGGTAAGTATGACGAGACCGAAGAAACCGTAGACTACCGAAGGTATCCCTGCCAGGAGTTCGATGGCGGGTTTTACGACTGCCCGCACCCGGGGTGGCGCAAGTTCGGCGATGAAGACCGCGCTTGCGATCCCGAGAGGGATTGCGATCGTCATCGCGCCGAGCGTGACAAGGAGCGTGCCTGCGATCAGCCGATAGATCCCGTACGAAGGGGGCGTCCCCGTCGGGTTCCAGAGATCACCGGTGATAAAATTCCAGACCCCGACCTCCTCGAAGATCGGGTAGCTGTTCCTGACCAGGAAGATGAAGATGAAGAAGATGGCGATGGCGGCGAAGATGGCTGTGCAGAACCAGATTGTCCGGATAGCTTTTTCGCAAACCTGTCGGGTCCTCTTCCAGGGAAGGTAAGGCTTATAGGGGATGGGGGGTTCTCTGGCCATTCCCATCCGGGGATGAAGGGGCGGCTTCTCGCGCCCGTCAGGTCGCCCCCCGCAGGGCGGCATGCTGTCACCCGATGGGGGGGTCGGTTTGCGAACGTTGTCTCCTTTGTGCATGGTTACCAGACCGGGGTCAATGGCCCCATGGAACGATCGGCACTTGTACGCCTCGGCACCGTGGTCTTGGTTAATAGTAAGCATGCCGATGGAAAAGTATTCTCGAAAGAGACTATATGTGTATATGTATGGCAAATAAACAATATTGCCATATATACATATCACTAATGTATATATTACCCCGGCACCAACGCTTACCAGACCATGGAGATCAGAAAAGTCCAGATCACCGGCGGCTCGTCATATATCGTATCCCTGCCGAAGCAGTGGGTTAAATCCATGAATATCCAGAAAAACGACCCGATAGGGTTGATCGTGCAGCCAGACGGCTCACTTCTGATCACCCCGAAGATCAGCGGGGAATCGGTCCACCGGGTCAAGGTCTTTGAGGTCAGCGCCACGACAGACCGCACTTTTCTGCTCCGTCTCCTCGTCGGGGCATACATTGCCGGTTTTACGACCATCCGCCTTGAGGCGAAAGGGCGGTTGCCACCGTTTGTACGGCACCTGGTTCGGGAGTTCACGCAGATGGCGATAGGGCAGGAAGTGATCAGCGAGACAAATTCATCGATAACTCTAAAAGATCTCCTGAACCCTGCTGAGATGCCGTTTGAGAACAGCGTAAAGCGGATGCATGTGCTGGTGCGGGGGATGCAGCAGGACGCCATGGCTGCGCTCCGGGGGCATGATAAGGCCCTTGCCGAAGACGTCATCGTGCGGGACACAGAAGTGGATCGGCTGCATTGGCTCATTGCACGACAGGAGAACCTCATCCTGATCGATGCCACACTCTCGCGCCGCATGGATATCCCGGTAAGCCAGGCGGCATATTACTTCCAGGTCAGCAGGATCATCGAGCGGATAGGCGACCATGCTACGCGGGTGGCTCATAACGTTCTCGCCCTGAGCGATCGGGAGGTCGATCCTGAAACACTCGATCTCATGGACGAGGCGAGCACGCTTGCCCTGGATATCTTCTCGCGGAGCATGGAGGCGTTTCATGCAGGGGACATCGAGAAGGCAAACACGACGCTCCAGATGGTGCGCGATCTCGAGGAGAAGGTCCGGGATATCAGCGCCAGGGTGCTCCAGGTCGAGGCGGTGGCAGCGATCCCCATTGGCCAGATCGCTGACAGTATTCGACGAATCGGGGAGTACTCAGGCGACATCTGTGAGAGTGTCATCAACTACATCATCGGACAGGAGGTCTGACTGCCCGGGAGGGGCCGGGCATACAACAAACCCTGATCAGCGCAAACTCTCTCTGTCGGTGGTAGCGTGGCCAGTCTCATATCGATCGTCGTTCTCATCATAGTCTTTCTCCTGATCGCGGTTCGCAAGGTCGGGAACGTCAACCTTGGCATCTGGCAGGTGATGCTCCTCGGGGCTGTCGCCGTCCTGCTGACCGGAGAGATCACGCCGGAGGAGGCGCTTGCATCCATAGACATGGACGTGATGCTCTTTCTCTTCGGTATGTTCGTGGTTGGGGAGGCGCTCGCAGAGAGTGGCTATCTCTACCACCTGGCCTCCCGCCTCTTCTCCCGCGCAGAGACAGTCGGGCACCTGGTCTTTCTCATCCTCATCGGCGCCGGGGCACTCTCGGCGCTCCTGATGAATGATACCCTGGCGGTCGTCGGCACTCCGCTCATGCTCTACTTCGCGCGGCGGCACGATATCTCCCCGAAACTCCTGCTGCTGGCGCTTGCGTTCGCAATCACGACAGGGAGCGTCGCAAGCCCCATCGGGAACCCGCAGAACCTTCTGATCGCACTCTCAGGGAACGTTGAGAACCCCTTCATCGCGTTCCCTCTCTACCTGGCCATCCCGACGGTGATTTCTCTCCTGGTGGCTTACACATTCCTCTGCCGGGCGTTCCGCGACGAGTTTCGCCCGGCGGCGGTGCTGGTGCACCGCGAGGAGGAGATTCACGACTCCTCTCTTGCGGCTCTCGCCCGCCTCTCGCTCATCCTGCTTGTCTCCCTGATCGGGGTTAAGGTCGTCGTGGTCATGCTTTTCCCGGGATTTGAGATTGGGCTGACCTGGATAGCGCTTTTTGCAGCGCTCCCGATTCTCGTCGGAAGCAGGCGGCGCCTCGAGATCCTTCGCCGGATCGACTGGCCTACTCTGGTCTTCTTTGCCAGCCTCTTCGTCCTCATGGCGAGCGTCTGGCAGTCCGGGTTCTTTCAGCCGCTCATTGAGGAGAGTTCCATCGATCTCTCCGCCGTCCCGGTCATCGTCACAGTGAGCGTCATAGTCTCCCAGTTTGTCTCAAATGTCCCTTTCGTCGCTCTCTTCCTCCCGGTCCTTGCGCACCTGGGGACGTCCACGGTGGGCATGATGGCGCTTGCGGCCGGCAGCACCATCGCCGGGAACATGCTGATTCTCGGTGCAGCAAGCAACGTCATCATCATCCAGAGCGCTGAGAAGAGTGGCGAGACACTGACATTCTGGGAGTTTGCCCGGGTCGGCGTCCCGCTCACCGTTGTCCAGACAGCGATCTACGTCCTCTTTCTCTCACTTTTTCCGACGTGAGATTCCATCGATCCGGATTCTGCGTCGAGATCCAGGTTGAGGGAACCAAACCTGACTGATGCGACGGCGGCAGAGTCAAAGGGCGGGGCAAAGACCGTAAGCAGGCGCTGTCTGGTGTGTATCTCCCCGGCGATGCCGAGGACGAGGGTGAAATTGTCGCAGTCGTTTAAGGAGATCAGGCGTCGTCTGGCTCCGTGAGGGTTCTTCAGGTCTGGTACCCGGCCCTGGAGTCCAAGCCCCCGGAGCGAAATCTCCCGGGACTGGGCGCCAGCGAAATAGGCGGCGAAACGCTCCTCACGATAGCGCCGCCGCTCGGTTGCAGTCCTTACGACGGCTGCCGGGGATACGGGGATACGGTGGATCGTGATCGCGGGGTGCCGGGCGAAGTTTGCGAGCGGCGGTTCCAGCTCCCGTCCGTGCTGAAGGGCGACGATCCTGGTGGGGTGAAGCAGGTCGATCATCTGGACCTGGAACTCGATGCCAACCCCGCCGAAGACGAGCCCGGGCGAGTCGATGATGGTGGCGTCTGCCCCCAGTTGGGCCGCTTTCTCAACAAGTCGCTTTGCCCCTGTCAGCGTCTGGAGAAAGTGGCCGCCGGGTGATGTCGACCCGACGAACCTGAGGTGGACCTGGCCGGGCGGTTCCGCCGGCGAGAGGGGGTAGAGGACCATCCCCTCGGTCGTCGGCGGGCCGATCGTCGACTGCCCGGTGTCGCAGTCGACGTATGCGGTCCGCATATGTTCTGCCGTCTCGTTGATGAGATAACGGCACAGTGTTGTCTTTCCGCTGTTCGTCGATCCGATAACGTAGATACGATCCTGGGCGTCTGCCCGCAGGATCGCCGCGGTGAGTTCTTCCCACCCCTCTCCGACGATGATCATGACAGGATGAG
>LFRN01000111.1:7921-9472 GCA_001512375.1 Candidatus Methanoculleus thermohydrogenotrophicum
GGAATGGGCGTGTCAAACCCAAGGGTATCCTCTGCTGGGGCCGCCGATATCTCTGCACCCGGTACGTGTTCCCTTCCAGGATGATGGGCCAGGAGTGTGGGTTGTTTTCATGCGTGCAGCATGAGGCGCAGCCTCATGGCCGCGTCAACACGATCCTTGCGTTGCTCGAAGACTCCCAGATGGTGGCACTCGTGATTCTGTACCTCGGCGCCGGGGGTCAGCATCACCGCGGTGACAACAGTTCTCGCGGAACTGGGGGATGTCCGGGACTTCCCCTCTTGGGATCGTCTGGTTTCATGGGCAGGACTGGCACCATCGGTCTGTCAGTCTGCCGATGCGCTGGTGTGCGGCAAGATCACACGATACAGGGGGTCAATGAGTCTCCGCTGGATCCTGGTGCAGGCAGCCCGGGCTGCAAGCCGAACAACGGATACGGTGCTCTCCCGTTTTTTCCGGCGTATCGCTTACCGCCGGGGGTGAAACAAGGTGATCGTCGCTCTCGCCCGGAAGATCCCTGGCATCTTATGGCATCTCCTGGTGAACCGCAAACCCTATGTCGAACCCGGGGTCAGGAGAACACGGAAATCCCCGATGTGCGCCAAACTCCCACTCCCATCGATCGCGATCGATGGTACCGCCGGGATGCTGCTTGAATGCCGGGTGTCGGAGTTACTCGCCTGAGAGTCTGAAGTCAGTCTGCAGGGGGGCGAGCAAGGAGAGGGCCACCCATCCCCTTTGATATTTTCGTACAGGTGAGGGGTGAGTATCTGATGAGGGTTAGATGATCCCGAGACTGGAGAGTTCGGAAAGAATCCGCTGCACCGCCCGCCTGGCATCTTCAGGCTGCTTGCCGCCTGTGATGATCAGTTTGCCAGACCCGAAGAGGAGGACGACTACTTTTGGATCGTCGAGCCGGTAGACGAGCCCCGGGAACTGCTCGGGTTCGTACTCGATCTTGTCCAGATTGAACCCCACGGCAATCTTATTCAGGTTGATCGGCGTACCGAGGTCGGCTGATGTGACGATATTCTGGACTTTATAGGTCAGGTTCTCAGGGATGTCGATATTAAGCGCCCGCAGCTGATCGCCCAGGATCTGCAGGCCCCGCGAGAGGTTATCGATACTCTTTGCACCGGTAAGCACAACCTTACCAGATCCAAAGATGAGTGCCGCAATCTTTGGGTCCTGCATCCGGAGAACGACGCCGGGGAACCGTTTCTTATTGTATTCCGCGTCCTTCAGTTGGGAGGCAAGGAAGTTGAGATCGAGAGAGTCTGTCACTTTTGCAGAAGCGACAATGTTTTCTATCTTGAGGGACTCCTCTGGTCTATGCTCATTCATATTTATAAAGTGCTTAAAACACTATATAAATAGTTGGGTATTCATCCCCCGGGATCCCGGGAACCGGGGGAAAATTCCTGCGGGCGCCAGGAAATGAGAGCAACGCTTCTTTTATCGGGATCAAACCTCTTCTGACCGTTTTACTCTCATGCCAGAGGGGGTCCTGGTATCGCATGCTGCGGGAGGGGATCCACCCGGCCTGTGCGGTGG
>LFRN01000111.1:9578-13816 GCA_001512375.1 Candidatus Methanoculleus thermohydrogenotrophicum
TCGGGCTTGCGGCCGTCTCTGAGGATCACAAAGGCTTTGATGGTGTTCCCCTTCACGGGGTCGGGTTTCCCGATGACCGCCGCCTCAGCCACCGCATCGTGGGAGACGAGCGCACTCTCGACCTCTGCAGTGCCGATGTTGTGCCCGGCGGCGACAATCAGATCATCGGCCCGCCCAATGACCATGATGTAACCGTCCTTGTCCTTCACCGCCAGATCTGCCGAGGTATAACATCCCGGGATAGTGTGCCAGTACTTGCGGTAGCGCTCATCGTCCCCCCAGACCGTCCTCATCATCGACGGCCAGGGTTCCTTGATGACCAGGAACCCGCCTGTTCCCGGGGGGACCGGGTTGCCCCGCCGATCGACGACGTCAGCGACGACGCCCGGGATCGCCCTCCCCACAAATCCTGGGCGCATGGGCTCGCCGATCATCGTGGTCAGCATGTGCATCCCGGTCTCAGTCTGCCACCAGGTATCCACGATCGGGCACCTGCCCTTTCCGATGTTGTGGTAGAACCATTCGAACGCTTCTGGGTTGAGGGGCTCGCCGACCGACCCGAGGACACGGAGCGACGAGAGATCATAGCGGTTTGGCCACTCCTCGCCCACTCGCATGAACATCCGGATAGCAGTCGGGGCAGTATAGAAGATGGTGACGCCATACTCCTCGATGAGATCCCACCAGGTGCCCGGGGTCGGATAATCGGGAGTCGCCTCTGCGATGAGAGAGGTAGCGCCGTTCAGGAGCGGGCCGTAGACACCGTAACTGTGACCGGTGATCCAGCCGGGATCGGCGGTGCACCAGTAGACGTCATTATCTCTGATATCAAAGACGTGCTTCGTCGTATAGTAGGCGCCGACCGTATACCCACCGCAGGCGTGCACGATGCCCTTCGGAGATCCGGTGGTGCCGCTCGTGTAGAGGATGAAGAGCGGATCCTCGGCATCCATTGGTTCAGCCGGGCATTCGCGGCTCTCGCCGTCCATCAGGTCGTAGTAGTCGATCTCCATCTCAGGGTGGAGTCTCACGGGATTGTCCGTATCGCGCCGCAGGACAACAATCCGCTCCACACTCGGTGCGTTGACGACTGCTTCCTCGACGATCTGTTTGAGGGGGATCGCTTTGCCGCGCCGATAAGTGTAGTCAGCAGTGACGACCAACTTTGCACTGGTGCCCCGGATCCGCTGGTTGAGCGCGTTGACGCCGAACCCACCGAAGACAACCGAGTGGATGGCCCCAATACGAGCACAGGCCAGCATCGCGATGATCTGCTCGGGCACCACAGGCATGTAGATGCAGACCCGGTCGCCCTTCCTGACGCCGAGACGCGAAAGACCGTTTGCGAACCGGCAGACTGCGTGGAAGAGTTGACGGTAGGTGTAGGTCCGCTCCTCGTCCTCGGTCTCGCCCCGCCATATGAGTGCGACCTTATTGCGTCGCTGGTTCTGAACGTGACGGTCCAGACAGTTGTGGGTGATGTTGAGCTTTCCGTTCAGGAACCACCTGGCATATGGGTAATCCCACTCCTTCACCTGATCCCAGGGCTGGAACCACTCGAGCTCACTGGCGATCCTATCCCAGAATCTGTCGGGGTCTGCCAGGAACGCCTGGTAGGTCTGGTCGTAGCTGCCTATCCAGGACTGTTCCCCGTACCCGACCTCGGGGGTATAGTACTTCGCCTCCTCGAGTTTGACACTGAAATTTTCAGCCATCCAATTACCTCGATTCTACATTATTAATAATGTAGATACTATATCAACATTCTGGTCGAACAGTGGGATCTGGCATGAAAGTCACACCTCCGGGAGCGGTCCAGGGCGTACGTGCCTGGAGAGGGGCTGCAGGGTGAATGCGAATATTATGCGAATATTATCTCCTTTTACGAAACCAGAGATCCTTCGTGGCCAATTCATCATCTCAAGGATACAGATATCGCCGCGCCGGGTCAGGAGACCGCCCGCGCTACTCGCGAGCAGCGGTGAGCAAGGGGTAAGATGGTGTTACGGATCGCGATCCGGCATCCGTGCTGCGGCAGCGCACCGGAGCGAGCCGTGTACTCTCCGGATAGGGCAGCGGTCGCAGAACGGCGATTTCCTGCAGGTGGTCTTCCCGAGCCTGACGATCTGGGCGTGGTAATCATTGAAGAGTCCCACATCCTGGGGCAGGTGGTCAGAGAAGAGACGCTGCGCCTGGTCGTAGGAGACTGTCTCCGGTAGAAGACCGTACCGCGAGAATATCCGACGGGTGTAGGTATCGACGACGAAGACTGGTTTTCCACAGGCGTAGAGTAGGATGGTATCCACGGTCTCCTTCCCAAAGCCCTTGATCGCGAGCAGACGATCGCGGAGTGCGCCCGTCTCCCTAGCTGCCATCACCGCCGGGTCGGCCTGAAACTCAGCGATGTAGATCCCGGCGAACTCGCGGATCCGCTCCGCCTTCTGGTTATAGAACCGGGAAGGGACGATCAGCCGGGCGATATCACCGGTGTCAGTCGCCGCGATCAGGTCTGGATCGAGCATTCCAGCGGCTTCTAGATTCTCGATGGCCCGCGCCGCGTTCTTCCAGGAGACGTTCTGGGTGAGGATAGCGCCGATCATCGTCTCGAAGGGGGTCTCTGCAGGCCACCAGTGCTGGTGACCGAATGCTGCATGCAGGGCGTCGTAGATCGCGAGCAGGTCGCCGGTGAGGGACGTCGTCATCGGCAGACATCCTCCTGCCACCATGGCCGTGCGGCGATCGGCATCTGCCAGTCGGTGCCGAAGGCCCGGTTGGTCACTCTGATCTCGGGCGCGGCCTGCCGGCGCTTGAACTCGGCCAGCCTGACCATCCGGAGGACCTGGTAGACAGTCTCCGCGGGATACCCGGCGGCGATGATATCGCCGGGAGACTCAGAGCAGTCGATGTGACGATAGAGGATGGCGTCGAGAATGTCGTAAGGGGGAAGGATCTCCTGGTCGAGCTGGCCGGGGCGAAGCTCGGCTGAGGGGGGTTTCTCCAGCACCCGGTCGGGGATGATCGGGCGCTCCCTGTTCAACCATCGGCTGACCCTGTAAACCATTCCTTTCGAGACGTCGCCGATCACTGCAAGGCCCCCGGCCATATCCCCATAGAGGGTCGAGTAGCCTACCGCGGCCTCTGATTTGTTCCCGGTGGAGAGCAGCATGGAGCCGAACTTGTTGGCGAGGGCCATCAGGATTACCGCCCGGATCCTGGCCTGCAGGTTCTCCTCGGTGATGTCCCGGGGAAGCCCGGCAAAGACTCCAGCGAGGATGCTCTCGAACGCCTCCATCGCAGGGGCGATCGGGAGACAGCACGTCCGAATGCCAAGGTTTTCTGCAACCTCGCGTGCATCCTCGATGCTCTCCGGGGAGGTGTAGGGAGAGGGGAGGAGCACCCCGAGGACGTTCTCAGGTCCCAGTGCCCGGGCAGCGACCGCGGCCACGAGCGATGAGTCGATCCCCCCTGAGAGGCCAAGGAGGACTGATTGAAGACCGCATTTCCGGACGTAATCTCGGGTGCCGAGCACCAGCGCTCGCCAGATCTCCGATTCAGGTGTGGGATCGTCGGGAGCGACCACCTGCGGCCCGGGACGGTCGAGATCGACGGTCATGATATCTTCGGCGAAGGCCGCTCCCCGGGCGATGAGCGTTCCATCGGCGCTGAAGACAGAGCTCCGGCCATCAAAGACCAGTTCGTCGTTCCCGCCGACGAGGTTCGCTGCGGCGATCGGGATCCGGTGATCCCTTGCGGTGCGGGAGAGTGCCTTCTCGCGCAGACCCTGCCTTTCGATAGCAAACGGCGATGCAGAGATGTTCACGATCACCTCTGCGCCAGCACGGACCAGTTCTCCGGGAGACCGCCCGCCGCACCAGATCTCTTCTCCAATAGAAATCCCGATCTTCCTCCTGCCGAGGCAGAGGATCCGGGGAGCCCCGGATGCCGGCTCAAAGTAGCGGTTTTCATCGAGCGTGCCTGAGGAGGAGAGATAGGTCTTTCCGATGGTCTCGAGGATTTTCCCATCCCTGAGAAGCGCCGCAGCGTTGAAGAGCGGCCGGCCGGTACCCTCCCGGCGGTTCGGCACGGCGAGACCGACGATGACTGGCGGCGCATCTTCAAGGCCAGCAGCCAGATCTTCCAGAACCGAGAGACTCTGTTCCACGAACCCCTTCCAGAGGAGCAGGTCCCGGGGTGGATACCCGGTCAGGGAGAGCTCCGGGGTCACGATCAGGTCTGGT
>LFRN01000111.1:13945-16487 GCA_001512375.1 Candidatus Methanoculleus thermohydrogenotrophicum
GTAGAACAGCACCTTCCTGCCCTGTGCAGGAGGCGTTTGCGTCCCGTGTTCACAACAGCGAGGAGTCAGCCTGATGCGCTCTGAGCGTCGGTCTGCTGGCGGGGATGCCCGGAGCCTCCTGGTTGCGGCATCAGTCATCGTCGCCTTCGCCGCAAACGCTGCCGGACTCTTTCTCGGCATCACCAGCATCCTCCCGCACCTCTTCTATCTGCCGATTGTGCTTGCCGCCTACTGGTTCCCCCGTCGCGGCACCGCCTTCTCGCTCGCCCTGAGCCTCGGCTACCTGATGATGACCCTCCCCTTCTCCGGGGGAGACGCCGGGCTGATCGTCGCGACGCTCGCGCGGATCGTGGTCTTCGTCGCCATCGGTGCCATCGTCTCGCTCCTCTCCCTGAGACTGCGGGAGCAGGAGCAGCGTTACCGCGGAGTCTTTGATAACTCAGAGGCAGGGATATTCATTGTTGCACCGGAGAACGCCGCCCCTCGCATCGAGGAAGTTAACTACGTGGGCGCCGCCCTCCTCGGCTCCGTGGCAAAAGACCTGATCGGCGAGCCCATCACCCGATTCCTTGACGATCCCGGGGCATGGAGAGATTTCCAGGTGGAAGTCCGCCCAGATAAGGCCGTCTACGGCTACGAAACGACCCTCCGCCGTTTGGATGGGGTTGCTGTCCAGGTTATCGCATCGGGCGGCAGACTCCCGGACGGGCGGATCATCCTCACGCTTGTCGATATCACAGCCCGGAAGAGCGCCGAAGATGCGCTCCGCCAGGCCAACACTAAACTGAATATGATGGGGCGCCTTACCCGGAACGACCTGATGTCAGCGGTATCGGCGCTCCTCCGGAGGATCAACGAGGGGATGAGCGAGTTTGACGATCCTGCTGTCCGTCGGTATCTGGAGAGCCTGGAAGAGGATGCCCGGTTCGTGCAGCGCCGTGTGGAGATCACCCGGGATTATCAGGACCTCGGTCTCCGTCCGCCGGACTGGCAGCCCCTGCAGAAGGTGATTCAGGAAGTGACGTCGTGCCTGCTGCTGCCCGGGATATCGGTCCGTCCCTGGGTGGAGCGGCTTGAGGTCTTCGCCGATCCGCTGCTCGACCGGGTCTTCTTCAACCTGATTGAGAACTCAGCCCGCCACGGGAAGGCCGTGTCTGAGATTGTCATCACCTACCAAATCCAGGACGACGGGCTCGTAATCTACGTCGATGACGACGGTGTGGGCGTCCCCGAAGCGGAGAAGGAGAAGATCTTTGAGTACCATGTCGACGGCGGGGGCGGACTCGGGCTCTTCTTCGTCCGGGAGATCCTCTCTATCACCAATATGACAATCCGGGAGACCGGAAGACCAGGCGAGGGGGCGAGGTTCGAGATACACGTGCCGTCAAACGGGTACCGGATTGTGTGAGGCGAAGTTTATGTTTACAAAGGTGCTCATTCCTACAGACCTTTCTCTGGCCTCTGCTGTCGCGGCGGAGCGGATAGGTGAAGTCCCGGGCGTCCGTGAGGTTGTTCTCTTCCACGCCCGGGTCTCAGCTGGCCCTCTGCCCACTGATGAGCCGCTCCGTCGGATGGAGGATCTGGTGCGGCGGCAGGGTATCCCTGTGGAGGTGGTGGTCGCAGAGTATGATAGGACGCCCGTTCCGGAGCGGATACTCGCGGCTGCATCCGGGACCGGCGCCGACCTGATCGTGATGGGTGTTCGTGACCAGGGACTGCTCCGGAACCTCTTCTCCGGGAATGTCGCGGCCACTGTGCTCCGCGATGCCAGGATACATGTTCTGATTGTTCCCCGGTCTGGAGGTGGCGGCGGACCGCTCTTTGCACGGTTACTGGTACCAACCGATCTCGCGGCGCTGGCGCCGGAGGTCCGCTCGATCCTGGAAGAGCCTGCCGTTAGCGGGACGGCGGTGCTCCTGCACGTCGTCGAGCCAGCGCAGGCCGGCAAGGAGCAAGAAGCAGTGGACCGGCTCGCTGCCCTCCAGAGCTCCCTCTCGCCCGTTGGTCGGGAGATTCGCGGCCTGGTCAGGACCGGAACCCCTGCGCGCACTATCTGCGCGGTAGCAGATGAAATAAGCGCCTCTGCAGTCATCATCCCGCGTATCGGGAAGCGTGATGCCCCCGGGAGCGCTCCGCTTGGGAGCGTCACTGCAGGCGTTGTAGGGTGCATAAAGCCGCCGGCGCTGGTACTGGCAGTCCCGATTCACCTGCGGATAGTGGCCCGGGAGCTTCGGAGGGAGGAGTTTGCGCTTGCAGAAGAATTATGGATCGACTATCACCAGCTGAAAGCAGACCCCGAGACGGACAGGATATTCGGGGTTTTTGCGGACGACACCCTCGTCTCGGTCGCCCGGTGCCGGCGGCACCCGGACGGCTACGAGGTGGACGGCGTCTTCACCCCGGTCAGGTTCCGGGGGAGAGGGTACGCCAGGAGAGCAATGGATGCACTCGTCGAAGCATGTCAGCATGATACCCTGTACATGCACTCGGTTCGGAACCTTGTCGACTTCTACGGGAGGACATACGGGTTTGTGGCGATACC
>LFRN01000111.1:16644-33605 GCA_001512375.1 Candidatus Methanoculleus thermohydrogenotrophicum
ATCCCCGATCTCGAGGTATACCCCTGCAGGAAACTCCCGCTCTTCTGTGCTGCCGTCAGGGTGTTTGACATATACCCACATGTTGTACCTCCACGAATTCATCGTTTCAGGTTCACTATGCACCAGAAATCCAGGGCCCCGGCCTATCCCGGGAACATGCCCATAATCCTGTATCAGGTAATAGCCTGATAAAGAACTTCCGGTGAAAAAGATCAAGCATTAGAGATCCGGGTTTTGGAAATTGCACATCCTGATGCACGGATGCTCAAGGCGCGCGGAAGACCTCGTCTCCCTGTTCTTCGAGTCGAGAGGTGGAGAACGTTCTCGCCGTGTTTGAGCCCAAACTGCGGATAGGTGAAACTATCATACCTCCCTTTCCTCTTGAACCAGGGATAACCAGGGTTTTCTCCAGCCTTCACCCACCGGAAGAAGGCTTTGAAGGCGAGATCCACGCGCATCTGGACGTTCTGGAGAATCTGGGAGAAGACCCTGTAGCGATATGCTTTACCTTACGGGGTTCGTGGCGGCATGAGCGGGAAGCCCCGTCCTTCAGGGCGGGTAGTTCACGCATATTACTGTGTTGCATAATTTGTACGAGATGGTGGTGTAAACGACAGTAAAGCATCCCAAGATCCCAGAGAATCATATTGCTTACTTCTTTTAGCGAATCTTGCAATATGGGGTCATAGGTCCTGGATAGACAATCAGGGGAAGCAACAACAGTTTTTAATATTCATGCAAACAGAGCAGAGGTTTTTGACTCGATTACTGTGTCGGTGACCGGCATTCATCCCCCACTGAAGTGGGGGGCATTCTGCCTGTTTTTTGTAAATCCAGGCAAAACAGCGCCGAGATTCCAAGATCCCATCCCAGTACCCCCGGGCGGATTCGAACCGCCGTCGCCGGATCCAAAGTCCTGCATGATTGACCTCTACACTACGGGGGTGAAAGAAGCGAACCCGGGGTCTCGCAGGGGTACCCCGGGTATCCACCCTATAATTAGGGTCACGGGATTATATCGGTTTTGTAGGTATCACTCACGCCCGCTCAAAGTCGTCCTCGAACCTGACGATATCGTCCTCACCGGTATACTCCCCGATCTGTACCTCGATCAGCTCGAGCGGCAGGAGACCGGGGTTCGCGAGCCGGTGGACAGTCCCCGCCGGAACGAAGGTGGACTCACCGTTCCTGAGGAGGTAGGTTGCATCCCCGATCGTCACCTCAGCACAGCCGGTGACAACCACCCAGTGCTCGGAGCGGTGATAGTGCATCTGGAGAGAGAGGCGGCGCTTTGGGGGGACCGTGACCCGCTTGATCTTGTACGACTGCCCTTCCTCAAGGTTCGTGTAGGAGCCCCAGGGGCGGTGGACTTGCGTGTGGAAGAGCGCACGCGAGTCACCATTCTCGCGAAGCTTCTTTGCGATCTCGCCTACTCGCTGTGCCTCGTCCCGGGCGGCGATCAGGATTGCATCCTTCGTCTCGACGATGGCAAGGTCGTGGACGCCGACGGTGGCGACCAATCGGTCGGCGAAGATCAGGTTTCTGGAAGAGTCGATCCCGATATGTTCGCCCCTGATGGCGTTTGCGTTCCCGCTCTTCGGCAGGACGTCGTAGAGCGCGTCAAAGTTTCCCACGTCGTTCCAGTCGGCCTCGAGCGGCACAACCGCCGCCCGCCGGGTCTTCTCCATGATCCCGTAGTCGATGGAGAGAGCCGGGGTTGCGCTGTATGCCTCCTCAACCGGGTGCTCAAACGCTCTTGCCACCTCCGGTGCGCATGCCTCGCACTCGGCGAGGAAGAGATCGGCGTCAAAACAGAACATACCAGAATTCCAGAGGTAGCCGTCGGCGACATACCTCCCGGCGGTTTCAGGATCAGGTTTCTCCACGAAGGCGTCTACGAGCGCCCCCTCTCCCAGGGGTTTACCCGGGCGAATATACCCGTATCCAGTGTGGGGTGAGGTCGGTTGCACTCCGAAGACCACCAGGTAGTCCTTTGCGAGCCGCTCCGCCCGGAGGAAGGCCTCCAGGAACGGCCCGTTCGTCCCGATGAGGTGGTCTGAGGGGAGCACCGCGACCGCGTCTCCCCCGTTCTCCCGGGCGACCTCCTGGACGCCATAGTAGATAGCAGGCAGGGTGTTCTTACCCTCTGGCTCCACAAGAACCTGGCAGTCACATCCGATGGCGGCAAGCTGGTCCCGGACCAGGAACCTGTGATCTATATTGGTGACGATGGCGATCTCCTGTGGAGAGGAGAAGAGGAGCGACCTCTTCACAGTCTTCTGGAAGAGTGATTCATCATCGACCAGCGGGATAAACTGTTTTGGGTAGTGTTCCCTCGAGAGCGGGAAGAGACGGGTACCGCTCCCGCCTGCAAGAATGAGCGTCTTCATGGGATCGACTCCGTGCCGCAGGGCACTCTTTTGTATTCTATTGCAGTAAAGGGGATAAAAACATAGGGTTCTCCATGATGGTCCGGGCAAACCGGGCGATGGCTGGCTGGTTGTTGTATCGCATCAGGAGGTGCATCCGAAAAAATTGTATCTGTTCAGGCCCGGATCATCGTGAAATTCCCGGGATATAGGGCCCGGGCCTGTGGATCGAGATCCTCTGCGATCGCAAAGGCCAGTTCAGCCTCCCGGTACTTCCCGAGTCTCCCAAGCACCATGCCATAGGTGACCCAGGCAAATATGCACAACCGGTCGAGGGCAAGCGCCCGGATGCATGCGAGCACCGCTTCCTGGGGGCGGCCGAGTCGGGTGAGGATCACTGCACGGTTGTTCCAGGCGTAGACGTCATCGTCATCGTAGAGGAGCGCCGCACTGAACGCAGCCAGCGCCTCCTCGTAGCGGCCCTGCCGTTCAAGTGCCACACCCATGTTGTTCAGGGTAGCCGATTCATGCGAATTCTCCGCTGTTACGTCGTTGTACGCCCGTAACACATCTTCATCATCCTCTTTGTGGGGAGACTTTGATATAACCAGTCTGGGCATACGTTGTTACCTCGGGTTCCATACCGTGGAGTGAGAATATATAGGTTCCTGCGGCCGCCACACCTGGATTGGAGCAATCCCCAATCAACCTGCAGAGCGCCCTTCGGGGGAGGTTTGTCCACTACTACCCTCTCTGAAGAGCGGGGGTTGTAACTGCACTCAAGAGAGTGTGCTACATTTGGCTGGTTGACGGGCAAGCCTGCTCAGACAAGATCGTGGCGATCCGGTCAGCCGCTGCCATCTTTGAACCATGCCACAGTCTTCTGGAGCCCCTCATCGAGCGTGCAGTCGGGAGAGAAACCAAATGCGTCCCGGGCCCGGGATATATCAGCAAGCGAGTCCCGCACATCCCCTGGCCGCGGAGGTTCATATAGCGGCTGGCGGTGTATGCCGGTGATCTCTGAGAGGATCGCCGCGAGTTCGTTGAGGCTGATCCGGCGGCCCCCTGCTATGTTGAAGACGCCTGAGGCTCTGCTCTCCATCGCGAGGATATTTGCCCGAACGACATCCTCGACAAAGATGAAGTCTCGAGTCTGCTCCCCGTCGCCATAGATGATCGGTGGTTTTTCAGCGAGCAGCCGGGTGATGAACTTCGGGATCACAGCCGCGTACTCCGATTCGGGATCCTGTCGGGGACCGAAGACGTTGAAGTAGCGGAGGAAGACCGTCCTGATGCCGTAGAGGTCGGAGAAGACCTTCCCGTAGTACTCGCCTGCGAGTTTTGAGACTGCGTATGGGGAGAGCGGTGTTGCCGGCATCGTCTCGCGTTTGGGGAAGGTCGGATCGTCGCCGTAGATCGCGGAGGTGGACGCCGCCACGACCGCGGGAACGCCGCACTCCTTTGCAGCCCAGAGGGTGTTCACGGTTCCGCCAACATTCACCGCGTCTGTCTCGCGGGGCATCTCCACGGAACGGGGCACAGAGGCGATTGCCGCCTGGTGGAAGACGCCATCTGCGCCCCGGAAGGTCTCTAACAAGAGGTCGAAGTCGGTGACGCTCCCCTCGATGAATGTCACCCCTGGATGGTCGATGAGGTTCCCGAGGTTCTCACGCCGCCCGGTGGAGAGGTCGTCGATGATGACGACCTCGTGGTCGCGTGCCAGCCGCTCTGCAAGGTTCGAGCCGATGAACCCGGCCCCGCCCGTGACGATGTAGCGCATACTGGTACGGTTAGGCGCTCAAGCGATTTGAGCGTTGCCGGAGGCGCCCCAAGGCATAGCAAAATGAGGTGTACGGCGGGTGGGATCCCTTCCCTCTCCCCTTCCTCCAGGTGATGTCCAACCACGGGCCCGCCCACACACGGGGATTGCCAGGGGAAGGCTATTTTCATCCGTGCAGCATGAAGCGCTGCCTCATGGTTTTCATCGGTTGAGCCTGTGGCCGAACGCGGCCTCATAGGCGTTTTCATGTCAAATAGTGGGACCGGGACCAGGGCCGGGGTGTTTGCACCCCATGTGGTTATCCCCCGGCGTGCTAGCAATAACGGCCCACCGCTACGTCAGTGTTCCAGGGAGAAATCTGATGTTCAGTCTGGAGGAGGTTTGAGTATATTCGATCGAGTAGTTTCTCTGATCTTGGCTCTACGCAGTGTGGATATCCGTCACGCCCTCTCAAGCCTCTGTCCGCGTCCGCGGAGCCGGTCAGCGCCCCGGGCAGGGGGCCATCCTGCATATAGCATCATACGGTTTATTGGATCACCCATCCATCTTCCCATTTGAGAGCGGGAAATACTGCTGGTAGACCCGTTTGCGCTCCTCGAGGTCGGTGTGCAGGTAAATCTCGGTTGTCTTGATGGAGGAGTGCCCCAGGTTCTCCTGCACAATGCGGAGGTTCTTCGATCGCCGGTAGAGTTCACTTGCGTAGGAATGCCTGATTTTATGCGGCGTAATCCCGTCCGGGGCGTTTTTTTTGAAGATATGCTGGACGGTCCGCGGGGAGATATGCTTTCCCTGCTGGCCCACAAAGAGTGGCCCCTCAATCCGGTTTCCGATAAACTCGTCGATATCCTCAAGGGTACCTTCGTCGACGAAGACCGTCCTGATCTTGTCACCCTTCCCCTTCACCCGGATCGTCTGCTCCTCAAAATCAATATCCTCGACGTTGATCGCACAGAGTTCTGAGACGCGGACGCCGGTAGCGTAGATCAGGCGGACGATCAATCTGTCCCGCTCGTTCTCGATGGATCGGATCAGGCGGATTACCTGGCTGTGCTTGAGGTATTTTAGCTCCTGGTTCTTGATCCTGGGCCGCTCCACCCCGAGCATCGGGTTTGCGACCACGACTCCCTGGATGTAGAGGTAGCGGTAGAACGAGGAAAGCGTCGATATCATCCGGTGGAGGGTTTTTGGTTTGTAATCCCGTCTTTCTGTGAGGTAAGAGAAGAAATCGGTGACGAGGGCCGAAGAGACGTTGACATCCGCATCCAGCGGCGCGTTGTTGATATCCTCCTCACCGAACGAGTCCTGGTCTGCCTGCTGCCTGACCCAGGCGTACCTGGCGAAGCGCTGAATGGTCTGCTCGTACTTCTTGATGGTTCGGGGCGAGTAATTTTGCATTCTGAGATAACCGCTGAAGCGATCTAACCATTCCGCGAAGGACGTGTTTTCCATTGGTTAATAGGTGGAATAACGAAGCATATCAAAATTGCGGTAAATCACTATTCCCCGCAATATTGGTTTAACCCGTGATCGTCCCTGCCAGATCTGCATCATCCGCGCCATACCTGCCCGGGGTGCTGTGCGATGCTGAAAAACCTCGCGCGGGCAGGCTGGAATCTCGTACCGGCTCAAAAAAAAAGTATTCTGGTGATGCAGGAGGTGTTGTTTTGTTAGGAGGTATGGGGCTGCCCTCCCGGGTGGTCGGGAGGCAGACCCTGACATATACGTTCTCCTCTTGAGTATATGAACTCCACACCGCGCGGTGTGAAAGTGAACGGCACAGCGTTAACCACCCGGTCTACGGGGTCTCTCGCTCCGTCCCCTTCACCCCTGCTAAATAAATGGCCGTAATAGAAAGGCATAGGTGCCTGATCGCATCCGGTGTGCATAAATTGTTCGGGGGCGGGGGCGATCCGAGCTTAAATGCGTGATACAAGGGTCCAAAAATCCAGCGGTTTCCCGGGGTATATCCAGAGGACCGGCCCTGTATGTGACGGTAGTGAGCAATTGCACCGATATTTCTGTGAAACCATCCCTGGTCTGGGCACCTGAAAGTCCCCGCCCCATTTGCGCTCGCACCAGGAGGTCCCGGGGTGAGTCGGGGGGGCGAGCTGTGTTTTCATCTGCAGCATGGGCGTTTCACACCCCTTCGCGAACTTCTGCGACTCCGTGTGATACCGGCGATCCGCCTTCCCCGGATCCCTCGTATTACGTCTCGATTAAGGTGGAATCTAACCGAAGGTCCTGCTCTGGCCCCTGGAGCAAGAGACAGGTATAAACCATATGATGCTATATTTACAAGAGGCAGGCCGGGCCCAGCAAAAGACGCCGTTCCCTCTCCTGTAGATTGAAATACCAAAACCAACAAGAGGATATGCAAAATGGAAGAACCTGATTATCGCAGCGACCCAAACAAGTATCAGAAATTCAAGAAAGTTGATGGCGCCACCTATCGGCGGGTCAACCAGTTCCTGCGCAAACACACTCACATCACCGCCCGTGAGTGGGCGATCGCACGTCTCTGCGCCGACTTCCGGACCACCAGCGGCTCAGAGATGACGTTCATCGGCGAAAACCTCCCTGACCTCTGCCCGTTCATGGTTGACACCTACACGCCGCAGGCGGTCAACCAGGCGAGGAGTTCATTCAAGAAGAAGGTGAAGAAGGCGGGAGCCACATTCTTCTACGGTGCCATGTGCGGCTTCTTCACTGCAGAAGAACTCGACGAGATCCTCTTTGAGGCAAGCGAAGTCGCCCGGTTCCTGCTGGAGGTCGAAGGTACGAGTCTGACCATCGACGATGAGATCGAGATCGAGGATCGGATCGCCGAGGTGATGCGGAGCGTGGCCGAGGCGGCGTCAGTCATCCTGAAGACCAGACCCGGTCAGGAGGAGAATGGGAACCCGTCCGCTACCCCACCCTGAATGGTGGGGCTTGCGAACGGCTAAGCGAGACCAAACGGTAGACCGGGAGGCGATCGATCAATTGCAGCAGCGTTTTGGGCTACAAGAACAGATGGGTGTTTCCCTGGCCCGTCCTTCTTCCGGGCACGCCGAACCTGACGTGCTCTCAGGAGCACTAAGCCTGTCTCGCAACTCCGAAGGGAAATGCAACCCCGGTTCGACCGGGAGAAGGGAATACCTGCCATTGCGTCTACCTGTCTTAGACACCAATCGAAGACCGTTGATGCCAACCACACCTGCGCGTGCCCGTCTTCTCTTCAAGCAAGGGAATCCGGAAACCCTGCGGGGGAACCCGAACGCTTGGGCTCACCCGGGGAACGTTGGTTCGGCACGTCAAATACGGGTTGACGTACGTGGAGGCACGTTAAAAGGGAAGATGTCGTTACATAACGCTGTCACCGGAGGATGGGTGACTCAAACCGCAAAGGTGGAGGATTGTATGATCCTGACCAGTATCGCCTGGAGAACAGAATGGTATGCCGGGATAGGCAGACGGCATTCATCCCCGGCATGAAAGACCGGGATCTTCTGCCTAAAAAAAGATGAAGATCATCCAGATAGTCGGCCGTTCAAACGCTGGAAAGACCACGTTCATAAAGAATCTGATTCCAGCGCTCTCAGCACACGGGAACGTCGGTGTGGTCAAGCACCTGGGGCACCACGGCTTTATGCTCGAGCCCGGAAAAGATACCACCATATTCTATGAATCGCATGCCGCTATATCCAGCGGCGTCGACAACGACAAGTCGGTCATCATCAGGCGCGAGAACGACCTTGACTCTACCCTGGAGGTTCTCTGCAACGCCGGGATCGACTACGCCATACTCGAGGGGTTCAAATCCAGGCCGTTCCCGAGGGTAGCAATAGGCGACCTCGAGGCCGAGAACGTCGTCCTCCGGAACCCCTCCATCGACGATGTGATCGGCGCGCTTCCAGAGTTCGAGGACTACTATACCGTCGAGGGGCTGGTCAGGGAGCTGAAGCGCGAGTACGGCGTCTCGCATGCCGGAGCCGTTCTCACGTTCAATGGAATCGTCAGGGAATGGACCGGTACTGAACGGACTGAATACCTGGAGTTCGACGAGACCGTCGACGCCCTGACAGAGAACCTCAGGCGGGAGATAGAATCTGTCCCCGGGATCATCGGCGCGCGGTTCCACCACCGGAAAGGGCGGCTCTATGCCGGGGAAGATATAACCTATGTTGCCATTCTCGCAGAACACAGAGAGGAGGCGTTCGCCGCCGCGAGCAGGGCAATCGACCGGCTGAAGCGGGAACTGCATGATATGGAGAAGTGACCGATATGCGAAACAAAAAACGGATGTTTGGAACGAACGGCGTCCGGGGCGTGGTCGGGGAGATGATGACGCCGGCCCTCGTCCTCAAGATCGGCGCCGCGCTCGGATCGATGCGGAAAGGCACCATCGCCGTAGGCAGGGATACAAGGACGTCAGGCGAGGCCCTGGTCCACGCCCTCAAGGCCGGGCTCCTGATGACGGGGTGCGACGTGGTGGACATGGGCATCCTCCCCACACCGGCCCTGCAGTACATCATAAAGATCGATGACCGGTTCGCCGGTGGCGCGATGATCACCGCATCTCATAACCCCCCTGAGTACAACGGCGTCAAGGTCATCGAGGCCGACGGCACTGAGATGGCCGACGACGAGATCATCAGGCTCGAGGACCGGTTCTTCGCCAGTGAGTTCGATGTGGTTGCCTGGGACGGCGTCGGCACAGAGATCGCCGCACCCGCGCGGCTCGCGGAGTACATCGACGCAGTTGTGAGGTACTTTCCGGCAGGCATCGGGGAGGGTATGACCGTCGTCATCGACCCCGGTTCAGGCCCCGCGGCCCTTACCACTCCGGCCATCCTTGAGAGGATGGGCTGCCGGGTCCACACCATCAACGCCCGGCTCGATGGCACCTTCCCGGGCCGGATGCCCGAGCCGACCCCTGAAGGACTGCAGCCCCTCTCCGAGATGGTCATCGCCACAGGCGCTGACTTCGGGGTGGCGCACGACGGCGACGCCGATCGGGCGGTCTTCGTTGACAACAGGGGACGCTATATAGAAGAAAACTACGAGTTTGGTCTGATCGAGGACTACATCTGCAGCAGGAATCGCGGCGGGATCGTCGTCACTCCGGTCGCCACCTCCCGGTTGATCCAGGACATCGCCAGAAAGCATGGGTGCACCGTCGACTACACGCCGGTAGGGAGCATCTACGTCGCAAGGAGGATGATCGATCTCATCGAGCAGGGGAAGAATGTCTCTTTTGGCGGTGAAGGGAATGGCGGCCTGATCTACCCTGATCACCAGTTCTGCCGGGACGGCGGCATGACCGCTGCAATGATGGTGGCGGTTCTTGCAAGCTATAACAAAAGAGACCTCTCAGACATCATTGACGAACTCCCGGTCTACCACCTGGTCAAAGGAAAGCATCCCGCCCCGGATCCGGCCGCGCTGGTCCGTGCCGTCGAGGAAGCATTCTCAGGAGAGACCATCGAGAAGATCGACGGCATCAAGATCATCAGGGATGACGCCTGGGCGCTGGTACGGGCGTCGGGCACAGAACCGATGATCAGGATCATGGTCGAGTCAAAGGATCCTGGTGTTGCAGATACCATGTACCGGGAGATCATGCAGGTGGTCAGGCACGCCTGATTTCTGCCTGCAAAGCCCCTCCGCACAGGTGAAGTCGACCCCACATTAAGTGTTCTATTCACAGCAGCGCGAAGGGCGCTCACCTTCCCCTATAATTTATGTATTTGCGGCGAACTCTCGAAATTCCACTAAAGGACACTCTTGCGGGGTCGGAGCAATCTATATATATGATGAGCATCATGCATGATGCAGAACCCGCTGGAGAGCGGTGATCAAAATGGATGGAAAGCCACAGTTTAAGCAAAAGATAACCTCCGCGATCTCTTCCGGTGATCCGCGTGAGGTCGAGAAGATAGTTTCGGACATCTCAGAGACACGGACGAGAAAGGAGAGGAAATCCCTCTACGAGCAGATGAATGCCGCCCTGATAAAGACAGCGTTCGAAGAGAACCAGCCGGAACTCTTAAGCCAGATCATCGAACCGACAAAAGAAGAAGTACTCACCCTCTCCCGGCGTGCTGCCAGGCTCTACCGCGAAAACAGGGACGAAGCGTGGTTCTCCGCGATATTCACTCTGGTCGACAAACTCGACCGTAAGAGTCACCAGTCCGATATCCTTGCCGAGGTATCCCATGACCTGGTCCAGGCCGCGGTTGATACCGGAGACACCCACTATATTGAGAAAGGAGAGGTGGCCCTTAACCAGATCAGCATTCGTAAATACCGCTCGGCCATCCTCACCGAGATCATCCCGCTCTTCATCCAGTACGGGCAGAAGTACCAGGACGTCGATATCCTGCAGCACGCTCTCCAGGCGCTCTCCGAGGTCGGAGATATATCAAAACAAGCACAACTTCATGCCGACGTGGCCCGGGCGATCGCCGGTGCCGGGATCGAGTCCGGCGATATTCACCTGGTGATCAGCGGGATCCGGAGCGCTACCGAGATCAACCAGAAGATCCGGCGCACCAACTCGATCGCCGATATCGTGGACGCAGCCTGGAAGTCGTCACTGAAGAAGGAGATCGCTGATATCGAGCATATCATAGATGCACTCTCAAGGATTCCGGAGGAGCGGCTCACCGAGGTCCTCGCAATCCTAACCGAGCATCTCCTCGATCGCCAGCGGGACAAGAAACAGGTCTACACCAAACTGCTCAGGCTTGACGACGAGAAACCCTGGGCGGGCCAGACCATCGTCCTTGAGCTCCTGAAGAAGGCGGAGCGGAGCGGGGAGCGCTGGTACCTTGAGAAGGCGTTTGAATTCAATGCCCGGAGCATGGTAGAGACTCAGCTCCCCGTCGAGGAGATCGTCCTCTCCGGGATCGCGGTCGTTGAAAAGAGCGGCAACCCGACCATCCTCCTTGACATCACGCCGCTGATCGAAGAATCCTGTGACGTTACGAAGGCGGCCCAGCTCTACCGGCAGATCACCGATGCACTCTCCCGGATGGGCGACTTCTACCACGCGATCGAGGTTATGAAAAAAGCCAGTACCACCTCTCAGAGGATCAATGCCCAATTTTTTGATACCAGTGTCCGCCTGATAAAGGAGGGTATCCGGCGTGACGAGATCGAGCTCGTCCGCGAGAACATCCTTGCCGCGCTGGAGACCGATATCGCCGACTCGCTGGTACACCAGGCGGTGGCCGACTTCTGCAAGGAGTATGACTTCGACGAAGTCATCGGGCACATATCAGCCATAAAGGAACTTGCCGGGTTGCACCAGGCACAGGACAACCTGATCTTCGAGTGCAATAACATCCTGATTGAGCGTGGATTCGTCCGCCAGAAGGACCCGTCTGCCCTCGTGAACCTGGTAAGCCAGATCGAAGACCAGATTCTGCGTGAGCAGGCCGTCTCGACGATCGTCGTTGAGATGGCACGGGTCGGCGTCGCCCGGAAGGACCGCGACCTTCTCCGGCGTGCGACCGCGCTCACCTGCGAGATCATGGATCAGCGGGCGCGTGCTGAGGCGCTGGGCGGCGTCATAGATCAGACGGCGGTGCTCGCCGTGGAGGATGGCGATCTTGAGCTTCTCCACGGGATGCACGTTCTCTCCGCATCCCTGCTGGAACCGGATTACTGCCTCTTTGCGATTGGCAAAGTGATCCATGGCCTGATCATGTACGGGATCGAGCAGCTCTCGCTCCGAGCGCTCGACGAAGCGACCCAGATCCTCACCCAGATCACTGATCCGTCGCTGCAGCGGCACCTGGTCGACCCTCTCATCGAGGGCTACATCCGTGTCGGGAGCCTGCAGGCGGCGGATCAGCTCTCCCGGAGCGGACCTCGGGTCTTCGATGGCATGATGGAACCCTTTGAGATCGCGCTTGACCTCCTCAAGACCAGCACCCCGCGCGAGGAGATCTCGATTAAGATAGCAAGTTACGTCGACATCATGCTCGAGTACACCCAGGTCTACGCAAGCCCGATCTATGCTGTCCCCATGGCCCTCTTCTCTCTGGAGATTGAGGGCGAATACGAGCGGACAGCCATGATCCAGCGGATCCTCACCTTCTTCACCGAGTATGTCAGGGAGTTTGACTCGGCCGACCCCTATGAGGTTATGGCCTACCTGCTGGAGGGGATCGAAGGGGCGACGGCAGCAACAGAGGTGCTTGAACTGATGTATCGCCTCTTCGAGCACACTGCTGACGTCTACGCCCGATATTCGGGTATGTACCGGCTCGTGGGCGCCTACTCGGCTCTCGGCAACGAGGAGCGGGCTGAGGAGATCATCAGAAGGTTGCATGAGACCATCGGTACCATCACCGAACCGTCCATCCACGCGATCATGCTCTCTGACCTCGCCGGGCTCATGGCCGGGATTGACCACCCTGCAGCCAGGGAATACCTTACCGAGGCGCAAGGAATGCTTGAGTTCGTCGACCCGGAGCGGGAGGCGTTCGTCAGGAAGAACCTAATCTACGCCGCAAGGAACCTCAACGCGGTCAACCGACAGGAGAACGATGTCGATTGGGCGGTTGAACAGGTCGGTCGGATCGAAGACCCCGTGGAGTACGTGGATGCCCTGGCGGCGGTCTTTGACATGACCAACGAACCTGCCCAGAGGAAGGAGATCCTCTCGGCCATGTGTCGCACGGTGGTGAATATTCCTTCCCCGTATGTCCGACTCTCGATGCTTTTTGACGTGGCGCAGTTCGCTGAGGCCTATGGTGATGAAGAGGAGATCGATGAACTGCTGGAGGGTATGGAGAGGACGGCCGGATACATCCAGATCCCGTTCATCGCCGCCATGACGCGGCAGCGTATGGCCAGGATGCTCTTCTCGTTTTACCGAAAGACCGGAAATCCGGCTGTCCAGCGGCGGGCTATTGATGTCGTCTCCAGCATCGATGATGACAGGATCCGTTACAGCATGATGGTCCAGCTCGATCAGGCGCCGCCCCAGTCCTGGAAGAATACAGTCTTTGGCAGGATCCTGGATTGCCGTGAGAAGATCCGGAGCGGCGAATACACCACAAAGGATATGGTTGCGCTTGACCGGGCTATCAAGGCGACGGCAGATCGGGCAAAACGCGCGATCTACTATACGGAGCTCTTCCTCATTGCCCGGGACGCGGGGCAGTATGAACTTGCGGATCGGATGCTCCTCTGTGCGCTCGACGAAGCGCGGATCATCAGGCCGCTCTCCCGGCGAGCCTTCGCGCTCGGGGATATGGCGTGCCGGATCTATGCAGAGCACTATGAGGATCGGTCCCGGGAGATCCTCGACATGGCCGTGAGCGAGGCCCTCAACATCCGCGACTCAGCGATCCGTGATGAGGTATACGATGAACTGGACATGGCCATACGGGTTGTTCAGGAGCACTGGCTATGAAGACGGTCGAGATCAGGATATCGGGACGGGTGCAGGGTGTTGGGTTTCGCGCGTGTATAAAGCGTATCGCCACCAACCTTGGTGTAGTCGGCGAGGCGATGAACCTCCCTGACGGAAGGGTGCTCGTCACCGCCACCGGCGAGCCCGCAGTCCTGGACAAGTTCGTATCGATGCTCTACGGATGCCCCCGGATCGTCATCAGGGATCTCTCCCTGCAGGAGGTCTCTCTTGCCCGCTACCCGGAGTTCACGATCCAGCGGGGCGCTTACCAGTACAGCACGTGAAAATCGGTGTTCATGAGAAGCGCGTCCCGCAGGATCCGTACCTGCGCATCGATGCGGGACTGATCGATTGAGTCACGGAGTGCCTGCACGAGCCTGGTTGAGAAGTTTCCGTCAAGGTAACATCTTTTTCCGGTGCATTCATAGTCTTCCTCTGATATTTCCTCCCTGGCAAACCTGATGACGGTGCGGTCCACCATCACCGCTTTCTGCGGTTCGATGAGGTCATAGACGAGGCTCCCGGCCCCCTCGTGGAGCATGCCGAGGTCGGGGTCGAGGTGGGCGCCGACCAGGGAGACACAGCAGTTGCCGTAGAGCATCGCGTAACCCAGCGCAAACATGGCGTTGACGGGATCAAGGTATGGGCGGTTCGTCCGGCGTCGGAATCCAAGTTCCGGCGGGAGCGTGCGGGAGAGGATCTCGTAGTACATATCGCCAGTCAGACGGGAGAGCCTCCGCAGTCCTTCCATGGTGACCGAGATCGCGAGTTCGTCCCGGGCCTGATAGAGGAGGTCGAGTTCTCCGGCGTAGAAGATATCCTTCCCGGTGCGGTTACAGAGTTCCTCGAGGAGGAGGAGTCTTGACTGCAGGCTGGCTGTTGCGATCGGCTGCGCGAACCGGTGGGGAGCAGCCCGTTCCTGGGCGGTGCGCACTTCGCTCTCTGGCCGGTAGCCATAAGGGTAGAGGTAACCTACGGGTATGCCGTCGATATCAAAGAAGGTGATGACAGCGCCGGATTTGAGGAGGTTTGTCACCGCAGAGGTATGCAGGGTATGGCCGCCGACGACCAGAAGGTGCTTTACCGCCTGGAGCGGGTAGCGCCGGGTGACGCCCCCGTGCATGATGATCAGTTCCTGTGTCGTTGCTTTGATATGTCCCCCGTAGCCAAAGACGGGGAGCCAGGGTTGCGTCGCCGTCATCCTATCACTCTAGAAAGGAGTGGTGGGCGTTTTTTGGTGATTAATGCATCGATGGGGCGGGATACAAAGGGGTTTTGCGACTATTCTGGCTGGTCGGTGAACGGCGGTCGGAGTGAACGTTTTTCCGCCGAATGTATTCGCACGTGATCTCAGTACTAGCTGATTATGCTTCTTCACGGTTGTGGCGTATCCTCCGACCCGGCAGAAGTCCGTCACCTTCTCCTCACTCCGGAACGTCCCGGTGATCTTCTGCAGCACCTTCGTCATCCGAAGTTCCCGTTCCGCCTGATTATTTGTGAAGGGAACCGTGAAGTCCTGTATGAATGTCAGGATCTCGTTCCTGCCACCGGTCAAAGAGATTTTTCGGTCTCGACTGCTTCTTCCGGCTTCGTTTACCCCTCCACCCCGGAACCGGAGTAGTTGCCTCCACCTCCTACCTCCTCCTCCCGACCTGCCTCCAGGATCTGGTGGTACCGCTCTGCGAAGGCTGTGGCTTGCTGTTCGAGCGTCCCGGATCTCGTCGATGAGGGCGGGGAGCGCTTCGCTCCACGTATGTCTGTAATTTTCTGTGATGCCTGCGGCTACCGGGCGCTCATGGTGACAGCGCTTGCTGAGGAGTATTATGGGGAAGCCCGGTCTCTTTGAAGCAATCATCGGCGGGTCTTTCGATCCTCCCCTCCCGGTAACCCGCGCAGCTGGACCCTTCCTGAGGTTATAAGGCCGGTTGACGATAAGGTCGCTATCCGTGATGGAAGCATCTATCTCCTCTCGCTCCTGGATGCAGGCGGGATCGACCATGCGTTCGAGTATCGGGACGTCGCCGAGGAACATGGGCTCCGGTGAGTCGACCTCCCGCCTCTGCGGAGCACGCCGAAGGTTATCAGAAGGTACATGTGACCCCTGGGTTCCGGCGGTTCCAGCCCATCGGGAGCGAGCGGATAGCCAGCCGATTGTCTATGTGATAACCATCCCGCAAACGCGCCGCACCCGGACGAAGCTGGAAGTGTTCCGGGATGGCTGGCCAGAACCTGATACTGCAACGGTGCACCATGCTTGGGTTAACAAACCTTTTCCGCACCGACCGCCCATATAAAGGTAGAGTACAGCCGGCGGTATCTCAGGCCGCCGGGTTGTTCCTTTGATCAACGTGCGGCTGGCGGGGGGACTGCTCCCTCTCCCGGCCGGCGGCATACCGATGGGATATTTATGTTCTGGAACAGGGCGATGGAGACGATCCGGCCTGAGGAGCTCGCGGATCTTCAACTGAAGCGGCTGAAATGGACACTTCGTCAGACGCAGAAAGTAGGGTTATACCAGAGAAAGTTCAGAGAAGCAGGTGTCTCGCCGGACGATATCAGGACGCTTGACGATGTGGAGAAACTCCCCTTCACCTATAAGGAGGAGCTTCAGGCTGGATACCCGTTCGGCCTCTTTGCGGTCCCGCTCAGAGAGATCGTACGGATCCACACCACCTCCGGCACCACCGGGAAGCCGACGGTCGTCGGCTACACCCGCAAGGACCTGGAGAACTGGTCGGAACTTATCGCGCGGAACATGACCATGATCGGTCTTGGGGAAGATGACATCTTCCAGAATGCGGTCAACTATGGCCTCTTCACCGGAGGTCTCGGATTCCACTACGGCGCTGAGAAGATCGGTATGACCGTGATCCCGAGCGCAACCGGGAACACCCGTCGTCAGATTGAGATGATCGAGGATTTCGGAGTGACCGTCATTCACTGCACGCCCAGTTACGCCCTCCACCTCTCCGAGGTGGCTGAGTCGATGGGAAAGACCCTCGACACCCTGCGGATCGGGATCTTCGGGGCCGAGCCCTGGTCGGAGAGCATGCGGGCTGAACTTGAGCGGCGTCTTGACCTCAAGGCCTACGACAGCTACGGGCTCTCTGAGATGTACGGTCCTGGGGTGGCGTTCGAGTGCCCGGAGCGCTCTGGCCTCCACCTCTGGCATGACTGCTACCTGGCAGAGATCATCGATCCTGCGACCGGTGAGCGGCTCGCTCCCGGCGAGCGGGGTGAACTGGTCATCACGCCGCTCGTCAAGGAGGCGCTGCCGCTTGTCCGTTACCGCACCGGCGACGTGACACGACTGATCGAAGGCGAATGCGCCTGCGGACGCGGACAGAGGCTTGAGAGGATCACGGGCCGCAGCGACGATATGCTGGTTATCCGGGGGATCAAT
>LFRN01000244.1:0-16291 GCA_001512375.1 Candidatus Methanoculleus thermohydrogenotrophicum
GCGATCTCAAGGATTCCGACAGAGAAACCAGGGCTCACCCCGGCCCAGACGAGAATATCAGCAAGGCCGAATGCAAGCGTGGCGAGGCCCAGCAGCCCGATATAGAGAGAGAATATCCTTGAATCCCGGTTCATGTTATGCAACCCCCATGAGGATGCCGATGGCATGCATCAGTCCGCCGTAGACAAAAACCGTCACCATGAGCACGCCGACCGCCGCGAGAAGTTCCCTCCACCCCTCCTGCAGCATCACCACAAAGGTGGCAACGCAGGGGAAGTAGATGGAGACGAGCACCACGGCGGTGATCATCTGGTAGGGAGTCATGGCGATGGTGGAGAGCTGGGCGACAGCCAGGTCTTTCCGGAGGAAGGCTGCAATCAGTGGTCCCACCGTCTCTTTCGGCACCCCGAACCATGCGACGAAGACCGGTTCGAGGAGAACAGCGAGCGCATCGATGACGCCGACGAGATAGAGTAGGTTGACGATCAGCACCCCGAGGAGGACGAACGGAACCGCGTCCTTCAAGAAACTCTTTGTCCGATTCATGAGTTTTTTCGCGACATTCTCCCATAGCGGCCAGTGGTAGGCCGGGACATCGACGAGGATCTCGGGATTGCTCCCTGGGATGATCCGGTCGAGCAAAAACCCGAAGACCCCGAACCCGATGATCAGGAAGAGCATGACCCATCCCATCGTGTCAGGGATGACCTCAAGCATCACGCCGAGCTGGGCACCGCAGGGAATGAATATGGCAAGCAGGGTCATCATGATGAACCGCTGTTTGCGTGTCTCCAGGACACGGATCCCGGTCACCGCCGGGACATTGCATCCGAGCCCGAGGATCGCAGGAACGATGGCATAACCGTGCAACCCGATACGGTGGAAGACGGTATCCGTCAGGACCGCGAGGCGCGGGAGGTAGCCTGAGTCCTCAAGGACCGCCATCATCAGGTAGAAGATGAAGATGGCCGGCAGAACCACTCCAATCGCGACGAAGAGACCTGATGTGAGCACCCCAAACGCCTCAAAACAGTTTCCCGCCAGCGGATCACCGACGAAGAGGAAGTAGTGGATGCTCGCCGGGTCAGGCCAGACCCCCTGGAGCCACGGGAGCCAGCGGTTATCGAAGGCCTTGACCATGAACCCATCTGTGAGGAGATCGCCGGCAAACGAGCAGAAGATACTCCAGAACGCGTAGAGTACGGCGACCGCGACAGGAATGCCGGTGAGCGGTTTGACGGTAAGGTCCCCGAGCACGTCGCCGAGGTTCCGGCGGTAGGCCCCGGTGATCACCGTTCTCCGGGTGATCGCGTCGACAAGGTCCCAGCGATCTTGCGCAGGAAGCGCCATCCTAGCACCCCCCGCAGAGGCCGCACCCGGTCTCCGGCTCATCGAATTGTCCATCGGCACGCGCCCGCACCTTTGCGATATCAACCCTCTGCGCCTTGCGGATCATCTCCGCAAGGTCCCGGACGCCCTCGCCGCTGACGGCCGACGTCGGCACCACCGGCGCGCCGAGGATCTTCTGGAGCATGCGGAAATCGACCGCGATCTGCCGTTCGCGCGCCGCATCGATCATGTTCAGCGCGATGATCACGGGATATCCCCTCTCGATAACCTCGAGCACGAGGTAGAGACCGCGTTCGACCCTGGTCGCATCGAGGACGATCAGCACCGCCGCGTCCGGATTCTCCGCGAGCAACCTGACCGCCACGCCCTCGGCGGCATCTCGGGCCTCCAGGGAATAGGTCCCCGGCGCATCGATGACCTCATACTCCTGCCCGGAGACGATGAGGACGCCTTCTGTGTAGTCAACCGTCGTCCCCGGGTAGTTGGAGACAACCGCGTCCCCCCCGGTGAGCCGGTTGAAGAGAGCGCTCTTTCCGACGTTCGGGTTGCCCATCATCAGTACGGTCTTATACGATTTCGCCATTGTTCAGGACCTCCCCGTCCCGGTCTCAATGATGATCCCTTCAGCGATATCAAGCCCCATCGCAATCTCGGTCTCGTCGACAACGACGACAACCGGGCCTTTGATGGGCTGGCGGGTGACCATCTTCACCTGTTTCTTTACCCTGATCCCGAGGCAGTTCAGTTCGTGCTGTGAGACGCAGATCTCCCGGACAACCCCGGATTCACCATACTCCAGTTCAGATAGTTTTTTCACGGAACTACACCTTCTCTACCTGAATTTTCTGCGCCGTTCTCCGGCCGAGAACGAGCAATCCCACCATCAATCCTGACAACAACCGGACCGAACCGGCCCGAGAGTGTGATGAGACACCCACCGGCAAGCCCGCGCAACGCGAGGTGCTGGCAGAGACAACGTCCGCCTTTGATTGAGACGACGCGGACGCTTTCATCTGGCAACAAATCAGTCAGACGCATTCTTTCGTAAGGCGGGTATGCGATTCGGCCGTAATCAACCAGAGCCGAACAATCTTCGGAAAACAGAAAATTCCCGGAGAAAGTTTTGGGAAAGGAAAATAAACCCAAAGAAGATCGCTCCCCTGAGAGCCGGGTGGGAGGCCTGGAACACCGGTGGGGCGGCCCATGCGCCGAGGGTTCATCGCAGAGGGGGAACAACCAGGAAAAATATGCTGGAGCGCACCGAGAAGAAGATGCAAGAGGTATCGTACCTTACGAAGGATGGCGCAGTAGCCCCCTCATAGTTCTCTGCCGGCGATGCCTGTCATCAGCCTCTATTCGCGCGCCCGGGTCGTCTCACGGTCTTTCTATACTCGTCGCACCCGGGTTCGCGCGGGCGCTTCACCTGACAGGCCAGAGTCATCCGCCCGGTAGATACAGGGATATACTGCAGGGGAGATAGAAATATGCTCTGTTCCGGAAGGGAGGCAACAGCTGAATGACCCTCGAAATAATACTTACTGCCATCCTGGTTCTCAACGTCATATTTGCCGTTACCATCGTCTTCTTCGAGCGGAAGAACCCGACGGCAGCGATGGCCTGGCTGATGGTCCTCTTCTTCCTGCCGCCGATCGGGTTCTTTCTCTACCTGCTCTTCGGGCAGAACTATACCCGGCAGAGGATGTTCGTCATCAAGGAGGAGGAAGACCGCCGGTTCCTGCAGGAGGTCTTTCTGGAGCAGTACCGTGAGCTCACTGATCCTCACTACCAGTTTTCCACCCCTGTGGCAGAGGAGTTCCGCGAGACGATCTTTCTTCTCCTCCGGAACAACCGGGCGCTCCTGACCGAGAAGAACCTGGTCGATGTCTTCACCCGAGGTGACAAGAAGTTTGACGCGCTCTTTGCCGCGATCAGAGGGGCGCGCCATCACATCCACCTAGAGTACTTCGTCATCAACAATGACGAACTGGGGCGGGCGGTCATCCACGCCCTCGCGGAGAAAGCGCGAGAGGGCGTCGAGGTCCGCCTCCTCTTCGACGCGATGGGGACCCGTGCCGGCGGCGGGTCGCGGAAAGCGTTCTCGGAACTGACTGACGCCGGCGGCAAGATCGGAGCCTTCTTTCCCTCGATCTACCGGGTCAACTACCGCAACCACCGAAAGATCGCGGTCATCGACGGGACGGTAGGGTTCATCGGCGGATTCAACATAGGGGACGACTACCTGGGAAAGGGTCCGCTCGGCCCCTGGCGCGACACGGCTCTCCAGATCACCGGACGGGCTGTCCAGATGCTCCAGCTCCGGTTCTTCCTCGACTGGCACTATGCGACTGGCGAATACCCGGGGCTGGATCCGCGTCTCCGCTATTTCCCTGACGCGGGCGAGCCCGGCACGACGCCGATCCAGATCGTCTCCGGCGGCCCTGATACCAGGTGGAACCCGATAAAGGAGGGCTACATCAAGCTGATCAACTCAGCCAGGGCGTCTGTCTACATCCAGACGCCCTACTTTATACCCGACGATAGCGTCACCGATGCCCTGCGGCTTGCGGCGCTCTCCGGTATTGATGTCAGGGTCATGATACCCTGCAAACCCGACCACCCGTTTGTCTACTGGGCAAGCCTCTCGTTCATCGGCGATATCCTCGACGCCGGGGTGCGGGCCTACACCTACGACGACGGGTTTCTCCACGCAAAGACGATCGTCGTCGACCGGAAAGCTGGTTCGGTCGGGAGCGCGAACTGGGATGTGCGGAGCTTCCGGCTGAATTTTGAAGCGAACGCCTTTTTCTACGACGCGGCGGTCGGAGCCGAACTTGCGCGGGCCTTTGAGGAGGATCTCACCGTCTCTACCGAGATCACACTGGAGAACTACCGGGCGCGGCCGCGCCGGGTCAGGATGAAAGAGTCGGTCTCTCGTCTCTTCTCCCCGCTCGGCTGATGGGGCCGCTCACCCGTTCAGCCTGGTCCTGACGAGCTCCCTGAGTTGAGGGAGGTTCTGTTCCCAGCGGGCCCGAAGGATAGGGACGGTGTAGGGGAGGTGGTGTGGGAGGACCGCGGTCCCCATCATCGCCTTCTCGACGATCGGCCGCTCCTGGCCGATGATGACCGTCTCTCTCTTACGGACGGCTTCCAGAAACTCTTCTGCAGTATCAGCCTCTGCGCAGGTGACAACTCCGCCGAGTTCATGGAGGAGATGGCCGTCGGTTCCGCCGGTTCGCCCGAGGTTGTGGGCGGTGGCGAGTTCGGCTGCCTTCAGGTTGTGGGATCTGGCCATCCCGCCGCAGATGACCTCGAGGGCGTCGAGGCGGGAGAAGACCTCTTCGTCGATACGGTGCCCGGCGACGCACCGCTGGACACCCCGGTTCAGGAGGGCGTAGCCGCAGGGGTGCGCCTCGGCCGTAACGCAGGGGTAGGCCTCGCTTGCGTCGAGGATGCTGTTAGTATCGAGGCATATCGCGGTGAAGGGACCGCTCCTCCGGTTTTTCTCGATATGGTGGCTGTAGAAGTCCGCGAGGTCAGAGACCGCATAAAAGTAGAGGAGGAGGTGTGGACCGTCGCTGGCGCTGACCTCGATCCCGGGGATGAGGGGGATCGGGCTCTTCTGCCGCGCCGCCTCGAGGACCCCACCGACCTGGTTGTGGTCGGTGATCGCAAGCCCGATCCCGCGCCGGGCCGCGAGTTTTAGCGCGTCCCGCACACGGGTGGCGGAGTCTGAGTAGCAGGTGTGAAAGTGCAGGTCTGCCGGGAGGAGCCCGAGCCGCCGGATCTCTTCGGAGACGGGTTTCCTGAATATGATGTCCTTGTAATACCGCATGGGATCGCGCCTGCCTGATCACCGGTAGGTTGCCCGAATAAAAAAGGGTTCTCACTCACCCTGTGCACCTGCCGGGGAGATAATTCCGGCCATCACTCTCTCCGGGACTCTCCGAGGTCCATCTCCCCGGCGAATTCCTCCTTTGAGAACCGGGAGAGGTACCGGTTCCCGGCAAGTGCGACGATGACCGCCCCGATGAGGACGAAGATCATATCAAGCATGGTATCGTCGAGGCCGTGCTGGAGGTTTGTCCCAAGAAAAGTGTCGAACAGCCACTCGTAGATCTCCCAGAACCCCCCCATCGCCATCGCGAAGATGATGATGAACCCGACGATCATCCACCGGGAGAGGTTGAGCCTGCCGAACCTCTCGAGGAGCAGGACTGCGACGAAGGCGAGCACCGAGACGGTCATACCGGCAATGAGGTGGGCGACCTTGTCGTAGTAGGGGTAGTAGATCTCGTAAAATCCCCTGACCCCACCGGCTACGTGGAGGTAGAGCGAGAGGGCGATGAGGAAGTTGATCTCCCAGGGGAGCGTTATGTTCGCACGCCGGGTGACGGCGACGGGGACTAGTGTTAAGCCGAGCGCAAGGACGCCGCCGAAGACCTGCGAGTACTCACTGAGCGAAAGGGCAATGAAGATGTTTGCGGCGATGAGGAACTGGAAGAGGTAGGCGAGGTAGAGGCCAAGAGGTCTCTTCATACTCATACATCTATGTTTGACGGTGCACTGTTAAACATCCCCCTGGCTGCACGGGAATCACCACCCCTTGACCTCGATCCAGAGGTCCGTGCCCGCAACCATCATCACGCTCCGCGCAGATGACTCTTACTTTTCTTCGTATTCTGCCTATGCGGAGGCGGCGGCAAGCACAAACTTGAGCGCGCCACGAGGGTTCGCCTCCCCTGCCCGGGAGAGCAACGCCCTGATGACTGGCCTCCATGGTCCTTCTTGACGAGCAGGAATACGCGAAGTTGCCCCGGCCGACGCTCACTCCAACCCCCTTGATGAGTCAGAGAGCCATTATGCGAGCGCGTCGGCGATATCGGTGATGATAAAACCCGAAGATCAGACCGGCTGCTGGTCAGGAGCGCTCGGAAAGCGCCTGAGAGGGCCCCTCATGTTGATTAAGCTGGTGGGCTACCTGATCTCGATCCTCCAATCCCGGCGGTGGACGACGGTCACCAGATCCTCAAGTTCGATGATCTGCTCCTTTGTCAGGCTGACCAACGACCCATCCTGACCCGGAACGCGGTATCCTCTCACTATCGCAGGCGATGGCGACCAGAACACTCATACCATACCCTCTGAATAATACCCAGCACAGGGTGTCAGGGGTATGACACCTGTGGTTGGACGGGGAGATATCTGCGGCCTACCCCCGCCGATCCCCTGCGTCCATCAGTTCCCCGATCCACCGCGTCTCCTCCCAGCTCTCGAGGAAGAGCTTCACCGCGATCGTCAGGGGGATGGCGAGGAAGACCCCGACCGCCCCGAGGATGAGACCCCAGAAGACAACGGAGAAGAGGACGACGAACGGCGAGAGGTTGAGCCCCCGGCTCGCAATCTGGGGGAAGACCAGATTCTCGGCAGCGGCGTCAATGAGGGCAATAGCGATGATGACAGTGACCGCGCCGAGCGGCCCGATAGCGACCAGGGCGAGGAGCGTGGGCGGGATCGCGGCTGCGACGAGACCGATGTAGGGGACGTAACTGAGCACGAAGGCAACAAACCCCCAGAGCGCCGCGAACTCAACCCCAAAGATGTAGAGGAAGAGCCCGGTCCCGACTCCGGTGACCAGGTTCACTTTGGTCCTGACGACCACATACTCGATGAGGAACTGGCCCGACTGCGAGAAGTGCCGGTAGAGGGAACTTTCTGCCCCCAGGTGCCGCTCGAGTCCAGCCACGATCCGGGGAGCCTCTATGAGAAGGAACCCGATCGCGATGAAGACGAGGAAGGCGTCAAAGGCTATGCTCCCGACATGCCGGGCGAGCCCGGCGGCCTGCTGGATTACCATTGCCGGGTCGATGTAGTCCCAGATCCGGATATCACCGAATTCGATGCCGTAACTGGTGAGGAGGGACTGAAGACCAAATACCTGTCTCGCGAGCGCTGCCCGGTAACGGGGCAGGGAGATGAGGAACTGGGTGAAGGTCGCACCGAGGAAGAGGACTGTCCCGACGAGGATCCCGAAGAGCCCCGCGACCACTGCCCCAGCAGCGATGACCGACGGCACCCCCCGGTGGGTCAGCCATCTCATGACGGGCGCGGTGATCATAGCAAAGAAGACAGCGACGAGAAACGGCCCGAGGATCGGCGTGGCCGCCCTGACTCCCGCGAGGATGATGACGACCGCCGCTCCGATGATCGCGATGCGGGCAGGGGAGGAAAGAGTATCACCGGTCATATCCACTGGGGGATGTTAGCGCTTCCTGAAGAAAGAGCTTTTCGGGAGAGAGCTACTCTGGGATGTCGACGACGGCGATGGTCACCCCGGCGGCAAGGAGTCGGTCGAAAGGCTCCTCCCCACCGCGGTTCACCGGGGCACGCCCCGGAAGGGTGCGGGAGCGGGGGGTGGTTACCCCTGGCCGCTGGCCGCCAGCCTCTCCTCCTTTCCCAACCGGAGCTGAGCGATGAGAAGTTCGTAGGCAGAGACAAGAAGCGCGGCGAAGAGCGGGCCGAGGATCACCCCGAGGAGCCCAAAGAGAGCGAGACCGCCAAAGAGGCCGATCATCATCAGGATCGGGTGGATCGCCATCCGTTTCCCCATCATCTTCGGCCGGAAGTAGAAGTCGGCGGATCCCGATATCAGGGGATAGCCGACAACAAGCATCGCGATTGCGCCGGGGATGTCGCCGCAGGCGAAGGCGTAGAGGGCAAGGAAGATGATCAGGAGCTGGGGCCCGAGGAACGGGACGAGCTGGAAGATGCCCATCAGGACCGAGAAGAAGAGGACATGGCCGTAGCCCCAGAATACGAAGAAGGGGATGGAAACGAGGAAGGTGATGAGAGCCACCTGGGCGTTGACGATATAGACGGCGTAGAGGGTGTCAACGGTCTTCCCGGAGAGGCTATTCACTGATGCCGCGAGGCGCGCGGGAAGGACCGACCGGAGTTCCCGTGCCACGTGGTCGCCGGAGAGGACAAAGAGGTAGAGCGCGAGGAAGAAGATGAATGCCTTTAGGAGGATCATGGGGAGATCTGCAGCGATGCCTTCGAGGTAGACCCGGAGGGCGGCGACGACGGCCTGGAGGGTTCCCGCGAGCATCTCGGGGGAGAGGGGACCGGCGCCGCGGAAGGTCTGCACCCAGTGGATGATGGTATTTGCCATGCCGAAGACGTAATCGAGGTTTGTGTAGACGATGGCCGCTGTCAGGACAAGTATTCCTGAGACTGCGGCGAAGGAGAGGGTCGTGATGATGACGGCGGCGGCGCTCTCAGAGGAGTAACGGTTGGCCAGGCGCTGCTTGAACGGGACGAGGACGACTGCGAGTGAGAACGCGAGGACTATAGCATCGAGGAGGGGCCAGAAGGCGATGATGATCCCGATGAGGATGAGGAGGGCGAGGATCAGCGTCGGGAGGTCGATGCCAGAGTCTCTATCGATCATTTGTCTATCATGTGATGGATGGGAGCATGAGCCCTTCGAAATGTGATGGTGGCTTTTGGAGGAGTGCGGGGATTTTGTGGGCTGAACTTCTGGTCTGGCTGGTTGTGACGTCGCCTATCTACGGCGACGCAGACGCTGAACTGCCAGATCCTTGTCTGCATATCCTCCGGGAGGAATGAGGGGGTTAATCTTTATCATGGACACGAAGGCGAGGTTCGCAACCAAACGTTTAATATTTTTGCGCATATGGCACTAATTGAGGTGATACACCGTTGCCAGGTTTTGACGGAACCGGACCATCCAGCAACGGCCCCCTGACGGGCGGACGCCGGGGCCGGTGCGTTCTGTCCGGGAGCGGTATCCCGCGGGGATGTGGCCGCGGTTTCTGCGGCGGCCGGTCACGGCGCCAGGGGTAACCCAGTTGGATCGAAGGCACTATCTTCATGGAGAGCGGATCTCTCAAGCAGGAGATGGTGCCGTCATGAACGAGAGAGGACCGGGGAGGCCCCGGGGCCGCCACGGGCGGGGACGGGGGCGACCCCGGGTTCGCCGGAGGATCGGGGAAGGGGCGACCTTCCGCTGTTTCGGCCCCCTCTGCGGGAGGCCCGAGGAGGTCGTCCTCCTTCGCCCTGAAGAGGTCGAGGCCCTGCGGCTCGTCGACCTCCAGGGACTTGTACAGGAAGAGGCCGCCCACGCCCTCGGTGTCTCCAGAAAGACCCTCTGGCGCGACCTCCATGAGGCCCGGGCGAAGGTCGCTGACGCCCTGGTGCACGGGAAGATGATCCAGATCGTCGGGTGCAACCAGGAGCGGGAAGAGGGGTGCCCTGAAGATGAGGGCGGCTCCTCCCTGTAATTGAGTCGTGCCGACGTGCTGCCCTGCGCTATGCGCGGGTAGTGGACCATCTCACCTTAATTTGAGGGGGGCAGATCATATCAACTTCAATCGCACGTGGAGACGCGAAGGGGGCGAAGTTTGGTCGCCGGGCGTTACGGGCCCCCTCGCGTCTTCCGGGAGGCAACGTTTGCATGACAGTATCGGGTACGATGCTCCCGAAGTCCCGGCACAACCGCCCATTTTAACTGGAGGGCGTTGAAGCAACCTCCCACCACATGACCACCACGTCGTTTGTCTCGACAAACAGGCCGTTATCATCGGCGTGCGGGAGGACCAGATCGCGGATGCGCTCAGCCATGTCATTGTCGACCTCAACGAACCGGCCGATGAAAGATGCTGTCGAGCGGACTTTCTCCTCCAGGGTCATCGTGTTGGTGAACGAGAAATGCGTGACATTCAGCAGCCTGCCCCATTCCCTGAGAATGACGTAGGCGAAATAGTCGCCGTCTGGCTCAAATTCACCGCCGTACTCCCTGCCGGTGATCCGGGAATAAACTTCCTTGACAAGATCGCCTCTCCCGGCAGGCTGCACGATGGCACAGTATCTCCTGGAGGCGTTCTCCATCTTCTCCAGGTGTTCTTCAAGGTCCGGGATCATCCAGAGAAAGTGCGAGCAGAAGACAAGATCATAGCAGTCCCGCAACGCCTCGTCATCGGTACGGAGCCAGTTTTGATGGATCACCTCGACGTTGTCACAGGATTCTTCACGCAGGTTCTCCTCGAGGTGGGCGATATTCCGGAGCGAGAGGTCGACAGCAGTGATCTTTTTGACCTGCTTTGAGAGCGGGACGGTCACCGTCCCCGGCCCCGGACCGATCTCAAGCACCTCAGAGGACGGGTCGAGGAAGTTCGAGAAGATTTCTGCGGTTTTTCTGCCGTACTCGTATTCGCCTTCTTTAATCCTTTTTGAGAAATCAGAGGCAGATTTAGTCTTTATGTCGGGGTCAAACCGAAGCTTTGGTCCGCAGATCCGCTCGCTCAGGATTGCCTCCCTCGCCTCTTGCCAGTTGATCCTGTATTTCAGGTTGCGTCTCTTTGTGGTCATGGAAGAATACTCTCCCCGAATGATCGAATAAATAGTGAACTACCCCCCGCTTGCGCAGGGGGCTTCCTGCGAGTGTCCGGGGATCTCCGGGATCCCCCGGATCTGTTTGTCGCAGATTACTGGCAAACCGCCGGTAGCCCGTCCACAGGGCATTCTGTGATAGGTATCGCAGCATGATGTTGACCGCCGCGTTTCGGTCGCGGTCGAGTACGGTCCCGCACTCACATTGCATGACACGATCCCTGACGGTCATCTCTGCGTGGACGGTCCCACAGCAGCAGCACGTCTTGCTCGTGTACTCTTCGCCGATCTCTATTACCTGTTTACCGCAAGGTCGCCTTGTAGGTCAGAAATCCGGCAAACCGCGCAAGGTATCCGGCTCCTTGCGTTGACCTGTTCATCTGTCTTGTCGCCGACTGAGACTTCGGCATCTTCTTCACGGAAAGATTCCCGATAATAATCGTTCCAGCCCGGGTGTTCTCAACGAGTTTCCTGCTCACCTTGTGTTGGAAATCTTTGAACTGGTTGCTCTGTTTCCGCTCCATCTTCTGCTTGACGGCGTTGTAACGTCTCCACCGTCTGCTTGATTTCCGGTCTTTGCTCTTCTTCTTGCAGTGATCCCGCCGCGACTGCACTCAATATTGGTGACTTCAACCCCAAAGGTTTGAGATATGCTGTGAATCCAGGTCTTCAGGAACTCCACATACCGGTAATCGACAAAGACCGCTCGCCGGTACTTGACGCACTGCACCAAATGGTAGTGCAAGGCATAGACCGAATGAGCACCTTTGTCGAGTCGGTATTGAACGTTGAACAGGGATGACTATTAAGGTTGCCGGGGGTTCGATGACGGCTCTCATCCCCCGGCTTGCGCAAGGGGACTTCTCGCCTGTAGAGTTAACCTCCTGACATGGTTTTTAGCGTCTGTGAAACATTTGACGCCACCTGTCCCGGCTGAAATACACAAGGTAGCTTGGCAGAAGGCATAGAGGCGGCATCGCCGTCACTCTGAAACCTCAAGTAGAAATGGGCCCGGAGGGATTTGAACCCACGACCGCCCGGTTATGAGCCGGGCGCTCTGACCGGACTAAGCTACGGGCCCAAGAATAAACGCTTCAATGTCGGATGCAAGAACGCCGCGCATTTTTGTGGTTTCCCGGAGATCCCCGGTGTATATAAATATCACCCTTTTACGATAAATACGTTGTGCGGACCAATCAGCGGCCTTCTGCGCCGGACTACACCACCCTCGCGCCCGGATCTGCCTTCTGGATGACTTCGAGGACCTCCTGCCGCTTCTCGTCCATCAGGCTCACTGTATCTGCCTCCAGGTTCAGCCGCACCACCGGCTCGGTGTGGGAGCAGCGGATGTTGAACCACCACGCTGGATAGCCCACCGTCAGCCCATCCAGGTGGTCGAGGTCGGCGTCCCGGTAGCGTGCCGCAAGCGTCGCAAGCACCGCACCGGGGTCGCTCACCCGGAGGTTGATCTCCCCGGTTGAGGGGTAGCGGTCCAGCGGCCGCACAAGTTCGGAGAGGGGCAGGCCCCTGGCCGCGATGAGGTTTGCGACCTGGACCAGCGTGAGGAGCCCGTTATCCGTAAACCCATATCCCGATAGTAGTAGTGTCCGGAGAGTCCCCCGGCGAACACCGCGTTCTCCTCTCTCATCAGGGCCTTGATGAAGGCATGACCCGCCCGGGACCGGACGCCCCTCCCCCCCCCGGCCCGGGCGATCGCCTCCGCCACGGCCCGGCTCGACCAGAGGTCGTAGAGGACGGTCGCCCCCGGCTCCTGCTCGAGCAAGTAGTCAGCGATGAGCCCGGTCACCAGATCCTCCCTGACCCGCTCGCCCCGCTCATCAACAAACCCGCACCGATCCGCATCGCCGTCGAACGCGACCCCGAGGTCCGCGCCTTCCGCGACCACCCGGTCCTGGAGGTCCCGGGTGGTCGCGGGATCGAGCGGGTTTGCATGGTGGTGGGGGAACCTCCCGTCGGGCTCGCGGTAGAGCGGCGAGAGGCTCCATGCAGGGATCCGCCCAAAGAGGAGCGGGATCTCCGGCCCGGCCATCCCATTTCCCGCGTCCACAACGATCCTGAGCGGTTTTGGCGCCCGGACAAACCCGGCCACCTCTCCAATATAGTCATCGAGCATATCGACCTGATAGTGGATTCCGACGGCTGGCCACCTCGCCACCGGCTCCTCCCCGGTCATCGTCTCGAGGAGCGGCAGCCCCCGGTCGCCGGAGAGGGGGACCGCGTCCCTGCCCGCAAGTTTGAACCCGTTCATCTCCCCGGGGAGGTGGGAAGCCGTCACCATCGCCCCGCCGTCAAACCTTCCCGCGATTGCGGCGTAGTTGAGGAGCGGCGTGCTCACCAGTCCGGCGTCCGCGACATTCGCCCCGGCTTCAACCGCGCCTTCGACAAACGCACCGGAAAGCGACGCCGACGAGAGCCGCATATCCCGCCCGACGACGATCCGCTCAGCCCCGAGGAGGCGGACGAACGCGTTCCCGATCTTCTCCGCCGTCGCCTCGTCCAGTTCGTCCGGGTAGCGCCCCCTGATATCATAGGCCCGGAAGATGCCTGCCATTCTCATCACCCCCAGGCGGAGAAGTCTGCCGCAGGCGCTCGATCATCCCCCAGATCATCAGATACCGCATCGCGACAAGCCGGGCGGAGTTCCGGGGCATCCCGGCAACCGCGAGTTCGATATCCCGGCCGAGCCCCACGATCCCGGGGACGTTCCCGGTTCCGGCCCGCCTTCCTCGCTCCTGCGCCCCGCCGGACGTAGAGCGACCCCGCTCCCCTCGGACCGCCGAACTTGTGGACAGAGCGCGAGGAGGGGTTCCCGAACCGATCCGAGAAGTAGGGGAGCGTCGCCTCGACGACCTCCGGCCGCACTGGCGTCGTCGCCGCATGATCCATGTAGACCGATCTTCTCTGCTCCATACCGATCACTTCGCCATCATCGGTTGGAACCCACGCATCGTCTCCGCCATCTCCCGGAGTCGCTGATCCACGAGGTAGTTCACCGTCCCCTCCTCGTAGGTCCCATCCTCTCGGCGAGTTCCCGCCGGGACGTCCGTGAGGATCTCGATCCCCTCATCGATCGTCCGCACCGGGTAGATCCGGAACTTCCCGGCCTTTGCAGCCTCGACGATCTCCTCCTTGAGCATCAGGTTCTGGACGTTGCTTGCCGGTATCAGCACTCCCTGACTACCGTTGAGCCCCTTCGCCTTGCAAACCTCGTAGAACCCCTCCAGCTTCTCATTGACCCCCCCGATCGCCTGGACTTCGCCCTTCTGGTTCACCGAGCCGGTGACGGCGAGATACTGCTTTAAGGGAAGGCCCGAGAGCGCCGAGAGGAGGGCGTAGAGTTCGGCGCTCGACGCGGAGTCGCCCTCGATCGCCTCGTAACTCTGCTCGAAGACGAGCCTTGCTGAGAGGGAGAGCGGCTTATCGCGCGCGTAGTTGTTGTTGAGGTAGCCGTTGATAATCAAGACACCTTTCGTGTGGATCGGCCCGCCGAGCGCTGCCTCCCGCTCGATGTCCATGATCCCCTCGCGACCGACCCCGATGCTTGCGGTCACCTTTGACGGCCGGCCGAATGCAAAGTCGCCAAACTCGATGACCGAAAGACCGTTTACCTGACCGACCTTCGCCCCCTCGGTCTCGATGAGGAAGATCCCCCGCTTGATATACTCCTCGATCTTTTGCTGGATCAGGTTCGAGCGATAGACCTTCTCCTCGATCGCCCTTGTGATGTGCTGCCTCTCGATCTGCTCCGAACCGTCCTCTGTGGCGTAGAAGTTTGCCTCCCTGATGAGATCTGCGATTGCAGAGAACCTGGTCGAGAGTTTCTGCTGGTCCGCGGCAAGCCTGGAGCCGTACTCGATCACCCGGGCGATCGCGTCCCGATCGAGGTGCTGGAGGTTCTCCTCCCGAACGAGGTTGCACATGAAGTCAGCATACTTTCCGGCGTTCTCATCGTTCCTCTCCATCACGGTATCGAAATCGGCCTTGACCTTGAAGAGCTCCTTAAAGTCAGGGTCCAACCAGTAGAGGAGCTGGTAGAGCATCGGCGTCCCGATGAGGGTCACCTTGATATCGAGAGGGATGGCCTCGGGCTTGATGGTCTTTGCCGTGATGAACCCCATCCGTTCTCCTGGCTCTTCGATGACTGCTTCCCCGGTCTTTAAGGCCGTCTTGAGCCCATCCCAGGAGAAGGGGTTGCGCAGGAGGTCTTCAACATCGAGAACGAGGTAGCCACCGTTAGCCGTATGAATCGAGCCCGGCCTGATCATCGTGAAGTCGGTCGTGAAGATGCCGAACTGGACCTCCTTTTCGACTTTCCCGAGGAGGTTCTGGAAGGTGGGGTTCTGCTCGACGACCACCGGGGCCCCCTTGACATCGGCGTTGTCCACAATGACGTTCACGTCGTACTTCCGGAACGGGAGTTCCCGGATGATGACCTGGAATTGAGGGGGAACACCCGGTTGCTCGGCGCCCCCGAGGAAGGTCTGGAGGTTCTCGAGGATGTCGTTCTGGACGGCGTTGATGTACTCCGGGACCTTCGGGACGTCGGCGTAGTTCTCCTTGAGTTCGGCAACAAGGTCTCCTATCGCGTAGAGGGCGATATCGTGGTTCAGGTTCCTGATTGCCTCGACACCTTGCCGCTCGATCTCCTGCACCTGCCGGAGCGTGCTCCGGAGTTCGGTGTTGAGAGCGTCCCGCCGCCGATGGACCTCAGCCCGCACCTCTTCAGGGAGGGTGATGACCTCTTCTTCAGAGATCGGCCTCCCGTTGATGACCGGGATGGTCAGGAGGCCAATGGGACTCATCTGGATGATGAAGCCTTGTTCCTGGGCGCGCTGGTTGATCCGGGCGATGAGATCGGCCCTCCGCTCCTGGAGGGATTTGAGGGTCTCATCGCGTCGTCTGGCGTATTCCTCGCTCTCAAACGCACGGGGGAGCGCCCGGCGGGCCTCCTCGACGAACCGCTTCATATCATCCCTGAACTGCACACCCCTCCCCGCCGGGAGGGCGATGGCATCCGGTTCGTACTGGTTCTCGAAGTTGTGGACGTAGACCCAGTCGCTTGCCCGGGGTTTGGCCTTCGCGAGCTCGTCAAGGAAGCTCCGGACGGCAGTCATCCGCCCGGTGCCCTGGTCGCCCGCAGTGTAGACGTTAAACCCCGGCTCACGGATCTCAAGGCCGAATCGCAACGCACGAAGTGCCCGCTCCTGACCTATGATCTCCTCCATTGGCCGCATCTCTTCGGTGCTGGCACACTGCACCTTTTCCGGCTCGTAGACGTTCCGGTACTTTGTGACATCAAGGGGCTGAACCATCAGTCTCACCACAGTTCCTGGCCGCAGGTATACTGCAGAATGTCTGCAGCCTTAAAAATGTACCCCGATGCCAACCCGGGTGTCACGATGGATGGTTTTAACGTTATTTGCGCTTATGTGTAGTACGTTTGTATGCGGTCTTCCCTGAATAAGGCCGCAGGAACAGGTGTTTCCTATGAGAATTGCGATTGCACAGGATG
>LFRN01000244.1:16438-20975 GCA_001512375.1 Candidatus Methanoculleus thermohydrogenotrophicum
GGAGAGAGTTCCTGCCACCACGAAGACGGCGGGGAGTGCGGCGGCCACTGAGAGACGCATTCACCCATAGTATTATGCGCATAAGAGTAATAATCCCCTTGAGGTATCCAGTATGATTATCTGCATCACGGCACGTGCCTCTGGCATGGATGCCCCGGTCGAACAGCGGTTTGCCCGGGCACCTTACTTCGTCTTCGTCGATACGGAGAGCGGAAAGTCTGAATCGATTGAGAATCCTCTCATTAGCGCAGCCGGCGGGGCCGGACCCCGGGCGGTCCAGCTGCTCTCCCAGGCCGGAGCGACAGTCCTCATCACCGGCCAGGTCGGCGGGAACGCCGCCAGGGCGCTTGCGGCTGGCGGGATCAAGGCTTACGCCTACCGCGGAAGCGGCAGCGTGGCCGATGCCCTCGCCGAGTATACCGCCAGGAACCTGCAGCCGATCCCCCTCTCCTGAAGCGGGAGCCCGCATGAGAATCGCGATTGCAAGCGGCAAGGGCGGCACCGGGAAGAGTACGGTGGCGGCAAACCTCGCATGGGCGCTCTCCCGCTCCCGCGACGTCACGCTTGTCGACTGCGATGTCGAGGAGCCGAACCTCCACCTCTTCTTTCCGGCCCCGGCAACAGATGTGCCGGTGACGACCCCGAACCCGGAGATCGACGCCGCCCGATGTACCCTCTGCGGAGAGTGCGGGAAGTTCTGCCGCTTCGGGGCGCTTGCCGTGGTGAAGGATTGTGTTCTCACCTTCCCGCACCTCTGCCACTCCTGCGGGGGGTGCACGCTCGTCTGCCCGCATGGTGCGATCCGGGAGGTCCCACGCACCATCGGCCGGGTTTCCTGCTCCCGGCCGCTCTCCCGGCTGGTTCTGATCAGCGGCGTCCTGAACGAGGGGGAGGTGCAGGCCCCGGCGGTCATCAGGGCGGCGAAGGTACTCGCGGAGGGGCACCCGCTCACTCTCTACGATGCGTCGCCGGGGACGTCCTGCCCCGTAATCGAGACCATCGCTGGAAGCGATGCCTGTATCCTGGTCACTGAGTCGACGCCGTTTGGGCTGCACGACCTCAGCCTTGCGGCCGAGGTGGCGGAGAAGCTCGGGACCCCCGCTGGTGTCGTGATCAACCGGAGCAACGGGCAGGACGAGGCGACTGTTGCGTTCTGCCGGGAGCACGGGCTTCCTGTCCTGATGACCATCCCGTTCTCCCGGGAGATCGCCGCCGTCCAGAACCGGGGCGGGCTCATCAGCCGCGACCTCCCGGGGTGGGAGGAGCGGTTCGCCGGCCTCTTCAGGGCGATCCCGGGGGTGAGTCCGTGATCCGGCTCGCTGTCGTGAGCGGCAAGGGCGGCACCGGGAAGACGATGGTGGCAGCGGCGCTCGCCGATATCGGAGAAGTGCCGCAGGTCCTTGCCGACTGCGACGTGGACGCTGCAAACCTGGCTCTCCTCTTTCCGCTCCGGCGGATCAGCACCGAGGAGTTCCAGGGGATAGAGATATCCCGGATCAACCTGGATCTCTGCCGCGATTGCGGGATCTGTGCCGACCGCTGCAGGTTCGGGGCGATCGTGCGCCGGGACGATGCGTGGACGGTGGATCCCCTCCACTGCGAGGGCTGCGGCGTCTGCTCCTACACCTGTCCCGTGGGAGCGATCCAGATGGAGCCACACACATGCGGGGAGATCTACACATCGATGACTGATCGCGGGAACCTTGCCCACGCCCGGCTCTTCCCGGGCTCCGGGAACTCAGGGCTGCTCGTCACTGAGGTGAAGAAGCGGGCCGTGGCCCTCTCAGAGGGTGCTGACCTGATGCTCGCCGACGGTCCGCCGGGGATTGGCTGCCCGCTGATCGCGACGGTCAGCGGGATGGACGCGGTCCTCGTCGTGACTGAGCCGGGGATCTCGGCGCTCCATGACCTCTCAAGGCTGGTGACGGTCTGCCGGCGGTTCGGCGTCCGGATATTTGTCGTGATCAACCGGTTCGACCTCGCTGATGATATCTGTAAAGAGATCGAGGATTACTGCGCGAAGGAGAACCTCGCCGTGGCAGGAAAGATCCCGTTCGATCCGGCGGTGATCGAGGCGGTGCGAGAGGGGCGGCCTGTGACCCGGCGCGATTCCCCGGCAGCGGAGGCCCTCCGGGAGATCCAGGAGAGCCTCTTCTCCGAACTCGGGCTTATCTGAGTTCCCCCGCCCTTCTGCGTGCGGACCCCATCTCCATCCCAGCAGCTGCTGCTTCACGCAGAAGTTCGCGAAGTCCGTGCGACCGGCGAGCCAGCTCACACCCCCCCTGACGCCGCCTCGATACGGCAGCACCGTTATCGTGAACTGGCAGGACGGCCGTGGCCTTCCGCGTTCCGCCTGATCTTTTGCAAAAAAGAGTTTCTTCCGGTTTAGAACCGAGGTTCTCTGTGTATGGAGAGGACAGTCCCCGCCGGAAGAAGTCTTCCTTTGAGCATCCTCTGGCACATTCCCTGATGCGGCCGATGGCCTCCAGAATATCTTCAAAGAGGAGAGTTTCGTCGCGTTTAGACATGCGCCGCGTCCTCCTCGATGGCACGGAAAAACCCCGGCCGCCGGGCAACCCTCCTTCAGGGCGAGGTTCACGGAGACGCCAGGTGTCCTCTCCAGGTCCTCTTTGAGGTCCACGACGTCCCACCCGAGGTACCTGTCGAGGTCGACCAGGGCCCAGATTACTCTCCAGACCCTGCTCGTCTCAAGCATAAGGAACCGAAGATGCCGATCTCGCGGACGTGATACCTCTGCTCAAGGCAGAGCTTTGTCTTCCTCAATGCGTCAATAATTGACCGCACGGTCCAATGCAGGGAGTATCTCCCGGGCCTTCGCGGCACTTCCAAACGCCTCCTTTGAATGGTATGCGGGTGGATGAATTGATTATTGGTTTCCCCACGCTGTGCCTGTGAGGGATCCCAAGATTTATGGATCTGCAGGTGAGTCTCTGGATTGGTGAATGATGATGATGGATATCTCCCATCTGAAGTACAGGGTCGAGGTTCTCGGTGACAATGGCGACATCAAGCGCTACGGCCCATTCAACGAGCAGAAAGCACGCGAATTCTTTGAGGTCGAGGAGAGCCTCGGCGGGACTGCCCGGATTGTGCGACTGAAAGAAGAGGGCATACAGCAGAAGTGGGAGGTTCTCACCGAGTGTGGGGACTGGGATCACTACGAGAGAAGGACTCGTGCGAAGAAAGAGGCGGAGGTGCACCCGTAGGGAGGGGGGTCTTTGTGGCCCTCGATATCCGACGCAGTTCCCCTCTCTCAGGTGTCCCCCTCCCACCCGGAAGATACTGTTTTCCAAGTTCCGGCCCGGCAGAAGGAGAGGGGGAGGTATCCCGCCCTCCCTGATCGCGGTCAGGAACACTCGCCTGCGTTGTTCCACGTGTCGAGCTGCTCAGCAAGGGCAATCATCGTAGCCCGGTTCTCGCTCGATATCGCACCGTTCACCTGGCCGGCGATGTCGAAGCCCTGGTAGCGCTCCCCGAACTCTGCCTCGTTCAGGACGGCGGCCACCGCTTGCTTCAGCAGGATCCGCTCCGCCCCTTCAAGGCCTTTCCCGCCCCCGAAGTTGAGGGCGTCCATGAGCGTGGCGTCCTTGGTGGCGTCGGTGGCCTCGCTAAAGACAGACCCAACCGTCTGCCCGGGGCTGTAGCCTCCAGACCAGTCATCAGGGTGGTTCTTCCAGTAGCCGGGCGTCAGGCCGCAGTACTCTGACTCTTCTTCATCAGGAGTGAAGTAGCCACAGATGACGAAGTGGCTGATCTTGGGCCAGTTTCCGCTAGGGTTCTGCGGGGGATAGAGGCGGGTATCTCCCCTGGATCCCGTTGTACCTATAGACGAACGAGCTCGGGCCGCCCTTCACGGCGATATCGCCGGTGAACGTGCCACCCTGAATCGCCCAATTAAGCACGCACATGTCGCCGACTTCCTGTATGGTGACCGTACCGACGATCACCCCTCTCTCATCCACGATACTAAAATCCCCACGAGGATCATCCTCAATCTTGATACTGACCCTGTAGCTCCCATCCGGGACCTGGACATCACCACATCGGTAATTCTCCTGCGGAGAGAGCCATTTGTATGGCATTAGACCCAATCCTGTACGCGGACCATCATCCGCCTTGGACCACAACAGCTCCCACCTCGGCCGCTGCAGGCGCTGCGAGCAGCAGGAGGGATGCGAGGATCATTGTTGCAATACCTGTTGCTTTCATAGTGACCATCTCATCTTCACACCCATCCCGGGACGGAGAACTGAGTGCCCGGCAACCCCCTCCAGCGCAAGGTCCGGCAGCAGAGGTTGGCGGTGGCGGGCGGCGTTTATGGAACGGTTGGCGGTTGGCCGTTCGTCTCAGTGTTCCGTGTTTCATCACCCGCGGGAGGGGTGCGGTGGCGACCCATGAACGTACTTCTATATAAACTTTCTTTCCAGGTTTGCCGGGAATCCGGATGACGATGGTGTGTGATTTCAGCGAATCTCCGCCCCATATCTCTCCTTTAGAGGTAATCTGCTGGCATACC
>LFRN01000244.1:21133-22886 GCA_001512375.1 Candidatus Methanoculleus thermohydrogenotrophicum
CTGCCAAAAAAGTTGCCGGCAGGGATGGTCAAAAATACGAACCGACCCCGCTCACCGCTCCGGTATCATCCCGGCGGCTGCAAAGACCTCATCCACGCCCATCCGTTCCATCAGGTCCCCGAGCCTCTCGCCCGGTTGCGCGTTCTCCCTGATGTAGTCAAGCAGCCTCCCGACGATCCCGGGGATCTCCTCTGCCGCGACCAGCCCTTCAGCCTCGACGCCGACCTGGAGGACCCGTCCCGACCTCCCGCCGATGTAGAGGCGCAACCCCTCCGAAGCGATCCCGATCGCATCCTCCGGGCAGATTGCAACGCAGTCGCCGCAACCGATACAGTCCTCCTCTGAATAGAGGACTCCGCCGTCAGCGACCCTGACCGCCCCTTCCCGGCAGACCTTCTCGCATGCACCGCACCCCTCACAGTCTGCGGCATGGAACACCGGGAATCTCCGGCCCATAATCCCAATATCGTTGAGCTGGACCCTTGCGCAGTTGTTCGGGCATCCGGCGATCGAGATCTTCAGTTTCCTCGGAAGTTCGCACCCGCCGTACCGCTCCTCGATGGCCCGGGCAAGCCCTTGCGTGTCGCAGCACCCGTGCCTGCAGACCGTGCCCTTGCAGGCGACGACCGACCGGAGCGTGGCCCCGGTGCTCCCGGGCTCGATCCCCGCCTCCCTGAGCCGCTCTGCGACCTCTCCGGCGTCCCTGCGGTTGACGAAGGGGATCTCCACGTTGAGCCGGGCCGTCATGGCGACCTCCCCGTTCCCGAACTCCTCTGCAATCAGGGCCACCGCCGCCATCTGCGATGCGGTCATCACGCCGGCAGGGATCCTCCCCCGCACGGCGACCTTTCCCTTCTCCCGGAGGGGGATGACCCCCAGGTTCCTGTTCTTCTTCCCATCGGTCATGTTGTGGTTCCCTGTCTTAGGGTATGGTGGGAGTCGATGTTAAATCATATCCGCTGCCTTTACCGGCGGTTCAGGACATGGTTTCTGAATTCGATCAGGGTGTAGACTTCAGGTTTTTCAAAAGCCCATGTCGAGGACCTTTCCTGGGAGGCTGTATGTCCTGATGACTGGATCCGATAGAGGTAAAAGACGCAGGCATCCAGAAAGACCGGACTGGTCCATGGAACCTGCTGCTTGTTTACTGCCTGAGCCGTTGCATGAGACAGCGGTGTTCATCCTCGCTTATGGCGTATGCAATCTGCCCGCGGCAATCAACCGCACCACCATACAGGAGCATAACCCCGCTCGTATTTTGACCAACGTTCTCTCTCGGATCGACTTTCTCTCTCATCACCGGCCCGGCCCGGGCGACCTGCACCTTCACCGCACCCGGGACCCCGGGGACCCACTTCTTCCGGTGCGACGTCCACCCGTTCATGAACGGGGTGTTTATCGTGGAGTAGAGGGACAGGATTCCTCTATTCTCGTGATCTAACCCGGTGCTGCCTTTCCCGAAAGGAGGCTCCTGATATGCGCGTCATACGCTTTCTGCACACCGTATGATAACCCGAAGAGTACCAGAACGACCATGTACATCGCCGCATCGTGAAGGTACCAGACCAGAGACAGTCTCCCCATAAAGGCGGCCGATACCGCGAACGCAGGCATGTGGAAGAGATACACGCAATAGGAGGCGTACGATGCCGCTGTAATCCCGGCCCCCCGTCCCTGGAGTCCTGATTCAAACCTGGAAAACCTGATACCCGACCGGGCGGCGATGATACCTGCTATGAAGAAGAAGTAGTAC
>LFRN01000073.1 GCA_001512375.1 Candidatus Methanoculleus thermohydrogenotrophicum
CAGCCGCCGGAACCGAGGAGTCTGGGACACCTGGAAGGTGAGGCAGTTGTTTACAAACACCAAAAAATAACCCCTATTCTGGGTTGTTTTTTGGTGTCACCAGGTTGTGGCTCTACCCACAGGGATAGATTTATGCACTCCAATGCGAGGAACAGGTGAGATATGCGACCGCTCACCCCGGCGCTCGAAGACCTCCTTGAGCTCCTGGAGGCACTCGACCGCCACATCCGTCCGATCAAAACCAGCGCGGGTGCCACCCCCACCGGGGACCTGCTCCTGCTCAGACCGCTCGCTGGCGAGATCTACGACCAGGTGGATGCGCTGATCGCCGGCATCCGGAGCATTGACGCTGAGTGCCAGCGGTACCGGGGTTGCCTCACCCACCTTCCGGCCGCATACCTCTGCACCGCGCCGGATGGGACCATCCTGGAGGCGAACCTGGCCGCGGGTGCGCTGCTCGGCCTTACCCCCGACCAAGTGCAGGGAATCCCCCTCGTCACGCTCCTCCACCCCGGGTGCATCCCGGCCTTCCAGTCTGTGATTGCAACGCTCGCGCAGGACAAAGAGGTCCCGGTGCAGGAGTTCTCGATACTCAGGCGAGACGGCAGCACCTTCCCGGCCG
>LFRN01000053.1:0-615 GCA_001512375.1 Candidatus Methanoculleus thermohydrogenotrophicum
GAATTGTTTGATATTGATCGCGGCGTTTTCATCGCCCCCGCGAAGGTGCGGTGGTACTTGACCTTGACCACGCCAATCTTCGGGAGCTTCACCGTGCCCCGCTCGAAGTCCACGGTATACGCCAGTGGGACCATGAACGCCTGGTTCCGGCTCTCGTACTTCGACTCTGAAGGTCGGCACTTCTGCACGACCAGCAAAGAAGTTCGTGAACGCACGGGAGAGATGGCTGACCGATTGCTGCAGCGACTGGGCGTCGACCTCTTTCAGTCACGGGAACTCTTCCTTGAGTGCCGGAAGCTGCTTCATGAGGTCATACCCGGACAGGCTGACACTCTCGTCGTGATACGCCTGGTTCTTGCGGGCAAGCACCCGGTTGTACATATACCGGCAGCACCCAGGGTGTTTGGCGATCAGGGTCTCCTGAACCTTCGTCGGATACAACCGGTACTGGTACTTCCGCAGCATACGAGAGGGGCATGTTGACCCTCCTCTAAACATTAAGAATGGCCATGTGCCGTGAAAGTGAAGAAGGGGCGCCGCTTTCACCTCCTCCCCTTGCGGAGGGAGCCATCACGCTCTCCCCCGAGAGCCCCGCAAAGGTAGATGAGCATCGCT
>LFRN01000053.1:654-765 GCA_001512375.1 Candidatus Methanoculleus thermohydrogenotrophicum
AGATGTGTATAAGAGACAGGCTTTCACCTCCTCCCCTTGCGGAGGGAGCCATCACGCTCTCCCCCGAGAGCCCCGCAAAGGTAGATGAGCATCGCTACGACCGCGATGATG
>LFRN01000067.1 GCA_001512375.1 Candidatus Methanoculleus thermohydrogenotrophicum
TCGGCAAAGGACCTCGGCACCGGGAACGAGCAGTCGATCACCATCAAACCGCAGGACTCCCGCCCCTCTGAGGCCGAGATCCAGCGGATGATGGACGACGCAAAGAAGTTCGAGGAGGAGGACCGGAAGAAGCGCGAGGAGATCGAACTGCGCAACACCGCAGATACCGCTATCTTCACCGCAGAGCGGGCCCTGAAAGATGCGGGAGATACGATCGATGCTGCGGACCGGCAGAAGATCGAGGACGGGATCACCGAACTTAAGAAGGCGCTCGAAGGTGATGACCTTGAAGCCATCAAACAGAAGATGGATGCCCTGACCGAAGCAGTATATGCAATCACGACAAAGATGTACCAGCAGGCCCAGGCTGCTCAGCAGCAGGCAGAAGGGGCTGCACAGAGGGATGACGATACCGTCGTTGATGCTGATTACGAAGTCAAAGAAGAGTGAGATTGATGGGTCCGGACAGCTACTATGAGATCCTCGGCGTCTCGCGAAACGCCGATGATAAGGAGATCAAGAAAGCCTACCGGAACCTGGCACGAAAATACCATCCCGACGTCTGCAAAGAGCCGGGGGCCGAGGAGAGGTTCAAGAAGATCAACGAGGCTTACAGCGTCCTCTCCGACCCCCAGAAACGCGCCCAGTATGACCGGATGGGACACGAAGCCTACAGCAACGCATCCCGGGGTTCGTACACCGGCGGGGGAGGGTTCTCTGGCGGGTTCAGCGCCGACTTCTCCGGGTTTGGGGATATCTTCGAGACCTTCTTTGGCGGCGGGTTCGGCGGCGGGACCAGGCAGCGTGCTGGCCCGCGCCCCGGGGCTGACCTCCTGATGAAGATGGAAGTGACGCTGGAGGAGGCGGTCTTTGGGGCCGAGAAAGAGATCTCCCTCGATCATATCGAGCCCTGCCCTGCGTGCGACGGATCGGGGAGCGAGACGAGGAAGTTCACGACCTGCCCGACCTGCGGCGGCAGCGGCCAGATGCGGCAGGCGAGCCAGTCCATCTTCGGGAGTTTTGTCAGGATGAGCACCTGCACCGCCTGCGGTGGGCGGGGGAAGGTACCTGAATCCCCGTGCAAGACCTGCGGCGGCAGCGGGCACCGGCGTGCCCGGCAGACCGTGAAGGTCAAGATTCCGCCGGGCGTGGACACGGGCATGCGCCTGCGGATGGAGGGCTACGGCGACGCCGGGGAGTACGGGGCGCCGAGCGGGGATCTCTACATCGAGATCAGCGTCGCACCGCACGAAAAGTTCACCCGCCGGGGCGACGATCTGGAGACGACCGTCGATATCACCCCGGCCCAGGCGGCCCTGGGCTCCCGGGTCGAGGTCCAGACGATCGACGGGCGGACGGTTGTCCTCGATATCCCGGCCGGTGTGCAGCACAACACCGGGCTGAGGATACCGGGCGAGGGGGTGCGGTGGCAGACGAAGCCCGGAGATATGCTGGTGCGGGTGCGCATCGTCGTGCCCACGCGCCTGACTGACGAAGAGCGTGAACTCTATGGGCGCCTGCTTGAGATCGAGGGGCATAAACCCCTGGCCAGAGGCACCAAGAAGGGCAAAGGTTTTTTTCAGGACGTCGTCGACAAGGTCAAAGAGTCGGTGAAGTGAGTGCACCTGATGCATAGGTTCCGAATTCTCTGACCCTGTCAGGCCCCTGCTCTGGTTCTGGTGCCCGTCCCAGACCCGATAGGGGCGGGTGACTGACGCAAGGCAGGGTCCCTGTCTCATCGACATGGCGGTGGGCCGGGGTGGGCATCACGCCCGGGGGTGGGGAACGGCCCCCCTCCCCGCAGGCGCCGAGCGAACCAATCGGGCTCTCATCTCATGCTCCCTTGAGAGTGGAGACCTCAAGCCAGGAGTACCCCGGAACGAGCCTTATTCTCCCGAATCTCGTGAAGTCAGCGTGTATGAGGAGGCGATCACCCGCATCCGCTGATGCGAACGGAAGACGTTCACGTGCTCAAACCCGGGAGGTTTTTTTTGAAAATTTTGGATGCGATGGTCCACATGACCCGCCAAAACCTCTAATTTCCCGGCTAAATCCCGGAAAGACGCCTGTTTCTTCGTGATACCCGGATGGTGGAGAGAGACCTTCTCGGTCACCCGCATCCGCTGATGGCGTGGGAGACATACTTCTTTTTATTATAAATTTTTTAGAATAAACCACCGTAAAAGATATATATTTATACAACTATTCCCCCTTCACCGGCTAACCTAAGACCGGGCCTTATATCAAAATCCGCACTCCGTCTACCGGGTGCTCTGCTGAGCACCTGCTTTGGCCAGTCCGTTCGTGCTTACCGCTAGGTATGTACTGGCGGTCCTGGAATGGAGTGCAGAGATCACGTAAGGGGGGAAAAAATGACAAAAAAGAGTCATCTGGCACTCTTGTGTGCAGTCGTTATCATCGGGTTGCTGATACCGCCGGTTATGGCGGTAGAGCCTGCGCTTGGGGAACACATCCATCCCCTCCTCAACTATGCGCAGGAACGCCCTGATATCGACGGTAACATGATCGTCTGGGAAGACGACAGAAACGGTAACAAGGACATCTACTTCGGAAAGGTAGACGAATTCCGGGAATTGTCTGCTTACACCGGTAAGCAGATAACAACTAATCCCGCCTCGCAGGAGAAGCCGTCCATCTCGGGCGACTACATCGTCTGGCAGGATTACCGGAACGGGAACTGGGATATCTACCTCTACAAACGCTCTACCGGAAAAGAAACGCAGCTTACCGCCGATCCGGGCAAACAGTGGATGCCCATCGTCCGCGGGAACTACGCCGCCTGGTACGCGATCAATGACAGCAGTAGCAGGACAAACGTCGTCCTCTACGACATCGCTGCCGGGAAGGTGAAGAAGGTCATCGACTGTAACGCGCTGACGACGATTCCAGGAGGTCAAACCGAGTTCAAACCCGCACTCTCAGAGAAGTATGTCGCCTGGGTAGAAGGGGATGACTGGAAGGTCCAGGTCCATTACTATGACATCGCGGCCGAAAAGATAGTAGGCCCGGTATCCACGAGCACAGCGACCCAGGCTTGGCCCTCGCTCCACGGGAGCCTTATTGTCTGGGAAGATTACCGGCATGGTAATGCTGACATCTACATGACCGATCTCGCGAATCCGTCCGAAGAGGAGCAGAGGATCACCTCCAACACCCTAGATCAGGTCTCCCCCGCGATTAGCGGGAGCATCATCGCATGGGAGGACTTGCGGAAGGGGCCGGATGGAAAGGGGGAGCGGGGTATCTTCCTGTATGACCTCAACTCCAGGGAAGAGAAATCAGTACGGCTGCCTGATGAAATTTATGGTGTGCACCTCTATCCCGCCGTCAGCGGCAACACCATCGTCTGGCAGAGCGGCAGGAGCTCTGGCTCAAACCTCTACATCTTCGTCTACGATCCCTCATCACCGGCCACACCGATCCTGACGAGCATCAAGGTCACACCACCCACGGCCATGCTCGAGGTCGGCGGGACAGAGAAGTTCGATGCAACCGCCTACGACCAGTTTGACAAACTCATGACCGGGATTACTGTCACCTGGGAAAGCAGCGACACAACCGTCGGAACCATCGATGCAGACGGGCACTTTACCGCCCTTGCTGCAGGTAAAACAACCATCACCGCAGCAGCCAACGGGGTGACCGGAACCGCGACCGTCACGGTCAGAGCCGATGAACCGGTGGACCCCATCGAACCAGTGGACCCGGTAGACCCGGTTCTCACCAGCATTCAGATAACGCCACCCACGGCCACGTTCGAGGTCGGCGGGACAAAGAAGTTCGATGCAACCGCCTACGACCAGTTTGACAAACTCATGACCGGGATTACTGTCACC
>LFRN01000235.1:0-10763 GCA_001512375.1 Candidatus Methanoculleus thermohydrogenotrophicum
TGCCATGCACCGTGATCCAGCCGCGCCTGACCCGCCACTTTTCTCGCACCCCCTCGCCCCCGTGCTGTCGACGGCGATGATGACATCCCGGTAACGGGAGATCCAGGCGCTGGATCCGGCGGAAAGAGGGTGGTATAGTCCGCCGCCACGAGACCGGGGGAGGAAGGTCGCGAGTCTCCGGACAAACCTCCTCCATCTGGCGGTAGGACATCTGCAGGAAGGTGTAGATGCGAGCCATCCACGCAATAAAATTTCAGGATACTGAAACGGTCGACCTGGTTTGCCGGCGTTCATCCGGCAAAGGAGCTCAAGCTCACCAGTCGATGAACTCAGGCGAGAGGTGAAGAGCCGGAAGGGACGTCCGTATCTTCTACTTTTGGGTCGAAGAACCAGGTTTATGCAACACAGCACTGGTTCAGGTATCCGGGCATCCTTCTGTTGATTTTCATCCCGGGTAAAGTATATATTAAGTATTATGTAACTCTGCCCATCAATGACTCGTCTCCGTTACCTCAGCAGCATCTGTGCAGTCTGTGGTGAGACCTGCCGATTCAGCATCCCCGAAGCAGTCGTCTCTATCGGTTCGCGAGACCTCGACACCCGCCCCGCCGAACCCCTACGGTCCACCATCTACGCATGGGTCAAACGGTGCCCCTCTTGCGGCTACTGTGCCCCGAACCCGGGAAAAGCCCAGGAGGGAGCAGCCGAAGTCGTGAAACTACCCCGATACCGGGAGCAGCTCGACTCCCGGAAATTTCCCAGAGTAGCAAACACCTTCCTCTGCTGGTCGATAATCCAGGAGGATCTCGGTGCGCAGGCTCAGGCTGCATGGGCCTCCCTCCACGCCGCCTGGGCCTGCGATGATGAAGGGGATGACGTGCCTGCACGGATCTGCCGGAAACGTGCCGTCAACCTCATGCGGCGGGCGTGGGAGCAGGGTGAGCGCCTGGCCCCCCAGGCAGGGGCGGACGAGGCGCTCCTCGTAGATCTGCTCCGCAGGGCGGGAAGGTTCCGGGAGGCCCGTGCCGTGGCAAAGGAGGTGATTGAGCAGAACCCGCATCCCCTCATTACCGAGATTATGCGGTTCCAGATCAGGTTGGTCGCTGCATCAGACCGGGGCGCTCACACCGTCGCTGAAGCCAGAAGGTCCAGGCAGGCTGCATCGTTGTGACGTGTGGATGCAGCAAAGCCTCACTCTTTGTATACTGTTCCACCGATACTCTATCATGGACAATATCACGATCCTCTCCCCGGGTATCTATACCTACGGCGCCATGCTGATCGGCGGCGTCCTCCGCGACGCGGGCCACCGGGTGACGCTCACCCGGACAGCTACTGCCCCCCCTGCCGGTTCGCTCCTGCTCATGAGTCTCTTCTCGACCCAGCACCTCCTTGACCCCGAGATCCGGAACCTGATCCGGACCCACCGCGCAGGGGGCGGAACAGTCTATGTGGGGGGTCCGGTCTCGGCAGCGCCGGAGATGGTGCTCGGAGAGCTCGCTCCCGACGCGGTGGTCGTCGGTGAAGGAGAGGAGACGGTGGTCCGCCTCGTCGAGGAGGGGGTCTCGGATACTCTCCCCGGGATCGCCTTCCTCGACGGTGACCAGGTGATCGTGACGCCCCCCGCCCCGCCAGCCCCGATCGACCGGCCGCTTCCTCTGATCCCGGACGACATCGGGAGCCAGAGCATCCGTGGCGCAAGTGCCTACATTGAGACCCATCGGGGGTGCATCGGCGGGTGCACATTCTGCCAGGTGCCCCGGTTCTTTGGGCGGATGATCCGAAGCAGGCCGCTCGCGGACATCATCGAGGAGGTAGAGGCGTTTGCAGCGCGCGGGGCGACACGGCTCTCGGTCTCAGGGGGAACCGGGTCGCTCTACGGCTCCCTGGATGGGGAGATGGACCCGGAGGCCTTCGTCGCCCTCCTCCGCGGGATGGCCGGGGTGATGGGGCCGCGCAACGTCTCCTCCCCGGACATCCGTGTTGATTGCATCACCGATGAGGTCCTGGATGCCATCAGGCAGTACACCATCGGGTGGGTCTTCTTCGGGATCGAGTCAGGGAGCGATCGGGTGCTCCGATTGATGGGCAAGGGCGTCACCGTCAGGGAGGTCGCGGAGGCAGTGGAGCGGTGCCGTGAGCACGACCTTAAAGTTGCAGGAAGTTTCATCGTCGGCTACCCCGGAGAGACGGAGCGGGACTACGAGGCGACGAAAGACCTGATCGCCAGCCTCTGCCTCGATGACGTCTTCGTGAGCAGCGCCGAGCCCATCCCCGGAACACCGCTTGCAGACCTTGTGGTCAGGACCCCGCGCGAGAAGAACCCGGCGTTCGTCCCCCATACTGGAGAGTACCGGCCGCTTGACCTGACCGAGAGCGAGGCCCGGTGCTTTGACCTGATGATGCATGCCGATATGTACCGCCCACAGATACGGCTCATAACCGACGAGGTCTACTCCGCCTACCTCTCTGAAGCGAAGAAACAGGGGCGGGATATCAGGGCAGCGACCGACCTCATCCTCCGCTACGCCCGGTCCCGTGAGTAGTGGATCATTTCACCCTATTTTGCGGATCCTGGCGCGGATCGCCAGTCGCACGCGGAGGGCGCGGAGGGGCTTTGCCGAGGAGAGGTGCTCTTCTCAGAGATTCACGATTGCCTGGTAATTGGCAAAGACTGTCGGGAAGAAGAGGTGGGCCGTGACGAGGGTTGAGAAGAAGACCGAGACAAATGAGAGTCCTTTGAAACTCCGGGCAGCCACCAGGGAATGGGGTCTATACCCTGCGGACCGGTATCAAAAGATGCGCGGTGGCTTCATCCGGAAAGAGCTGGTATCGTTATGCGACCTATCATTCCCGCACGATACAACCCATTCTGTCGGGCTCCTTTCTGACCATTCTTGCCTTTTTCAGTGATCGGGTACGGTACAGACCTCTCCTGGTATTCTTCACCTATCATACATGAGATCTTCCCGATTTTTCCACCGAAGCAGAGTATATATAGCAGGGACATCCATCAGCCCTTGGAATACTGCTGGAATCACAACGTCCGGCCCCCTGCAGTAACCACGATACTAGCAAAGGATGGTGCAGATCGACCGGCCGGGTGAGCGCCCCATCCCCCCACCGGGAACTTCCTTAAGATATGGGAAGATCAACCACCAAAACGATCATGCGATAGGTAAGGATGCAGACAGAATGCGCAAAATTAAGTCTTCAGCGGGCCTGAAGGGATTTGAACCCTTGGCCTACGGATTAAGAGTCCGTCGCTCTGCCGACTAAGCTACAGGCCCATGCATCTGACCTAATAGTGTAGCACGGGATAGGGTATAAACCTTGCGGGGCCTTCCCGAAACTCGCTAAAATGGAATCCCTTAATAATATGAGAAGTTACACCATTGTACGCATGCCTGAGGCGGTCCAGAACGTTTCAAAAGAACGTGTCAAGTATATCATCTTTGGTTGCGGGAGCACTGGCTATAACGTTGCAGAGGAGCTCGCACGAGAAGATGAAGATCTCATCATCGTAGATAAGGACGAGAAGCGGGTGGAAGATCTCCGCGACCAGAAGTACGAAGCATTTGTTCGTGATCTCCGTGACCCCGACCTCGTGGAGGGGTTGCCGGTACCGGAGGTCGCTTTCATCCTCACAAACGACAGGGATGCCAACCTGGCCGCGCTTAAGACCATCAAGAACCGCTACCCGGCAACCTACGTCATCGCACGCGCCACCGACCCGGTCGGGGTCGACCTTCTCCAGCAGGAAGGTGCCGATATCGTCCTCTATCCGCAGGAAGTGGTCGCGAAGACCGCCATCCACTATATCAGGCAACTCCACTCGTCAAGACTCGCTCTGCGGCTCTATGATATGCTTGCTTCCTGGGAGGGGACGCTCTGTATCGTCACCCATCTAAACCCCGACCCCGACGCGATCTCAAGCGCCATGGCGCTCTCGATGATCGCCAGACACGCAAGCCACAACAAACTTGAGTGCCGCATCCTCTACGAAGGGGACATCGGACACCAGGAGAATCGAGCGTTTATCAACCTCCTCGAGATCAAGATGGAACGGCTCACCCCCCAGATCCTTGAGGAATGCAACTACATCGCTCTGGTCGACTCGTCAGGGCCGGGCGTGAACAACGAACTCCCAAAGACCACCCGGGTCAACATCATCATCGACCACCACAAGAACGGCGAGCGCCCTTCCGCTGTCGCCGACTTCGTCGATATCAGGCCCGGGGTCGGCGCCACAGCGAGCATCATGACCCAGTACCTGATGGAACTCGATATCCCCGTGAGCAAATCGGTAGCCACCGCGCTACTCTACGGTATCCGGGCGGATACGAAAGATTTCAAGAGGAACGTCACCCCCCAGGACCTCAACTACGCGGCGTTCCTCCTCCCCCTGACCGACGCCGACCTCCTCGACAAGATCACATCCCCCTCCATATCGCTGGAGACCGTGGAGATCATAGGAAGTGCCATCAAGAACCGGCGAATCAAGAGCGGATACCTCTTCTCCAACGTTGGCTACGTCAGGAACCGCGACGCGCTCCCGCAGGCTGCCGATATCCTGATCAACCTCGAGGGGGTGAACACGGCACTGGTCTACGGTATCAGCGACCAGAATATTGTCATGTCGGCGCGGAACAAGGACATCAGACTCCACCTCGGGAACGTGATGGCTGAGGCGTTCGGCGAGATCGGTGAGGCCGGTGGACACTCCACGATGGCCGCCGCCATGATCCCGCTCAGCTATTTCTCCATGGTGAAGGAGAAAGAGACCCTGCTCGACCTGATCATCGACCCGATCCTCAAGCGATTCACTAACATCGTCGGCCTGGATAACAACGAGGGTGGTTAATGAAGTTTGTGGACTGGGAACCACATTATATCGCAATTCTTGAATATTTTGGGTTCGAGCGCGAGGCAGACGAGGCGGCCGCCAGGCTGCTTGCAGATCTTGCCGGAGGTCGGGATGATCTCGGGCTCCTTCAATCGCTCATCCAGGACAGGGCGGTGACGGTCTGTGGGAACGCGCCCTGCCTCCCTGAGGAACTCGATCAGGTCGAGGGGACAGTACTCGCCGCTGATGCCGCTGCTGAAGTGCTCGCTGACCACGGTATCCGGGCTGATGCGGTCTTCACTGACCTCGACGGCGCGACCGATGTCTTCATCGACCTCTCCCGGCAGGGGACGGTGATGGTCGTGCACGCCCACGGCGATAACCTCCCGCTCCTCCGCCACTGGCTCCCGCTTCTCCCGGGCCCGCTGGTCGCCACCACTCAGGCGGTGCCTCTGCCTCACGTCTATAACTTTGGCGGGTTCACCGACGGTGACCGGGCGGTCTTTGCCGCCGATGACCTCGGTGCGGCGTCGATCCGGATCATCGGGTTTGACCTTGCCGACCGGAACGTCGACCCCGTCAAGCGGGGAAAACTCTTCTGGGCGGGGGAACTCCTCCACCTGATCGGGTATGACCTCTAGTGCTCTCATCATCGATGGCTACGTCGACGAGCCTGCGTGCCTGGGTGTTGCGCCCTACATCTCCCCCTACGTGAGAGAGGTCGCCGGGGTCCTGATAGAGCATGGTTACGTACCCGGCTACGTCACCATCGATCAGGTCAGGTCTGACCCGGCCCTGGTCGCCGGCCGCGGCGACGATCTTGTGGTGATGATCGCAGGAAGGACCGTTCCCGGCACCTACATCGGGGGGAAGCCTGCGACCCTCACGGAGATCCAGCAGCTCGGGCTCCTGCTTCGGGAGCCGACCACCGTCATCGGCGGGCCGATCACGTTTGGTTATGCACCCGGCGGCGGGGAGAGAGCCATCAGGCAGGCGATCGCCGGGTTCGACGTCATGCTCCAGGGGTCACCGGCGGTCGCGCTTGATGCCTGGCTCTCGGGCGGGGAACCCGCCGGTGTGACTGACTACTCCCGGACTGACCACTGGTGCATCGCGGGCGCCGGGATCATCGCCCGGCACCCGGCGTTCCCGTACGTGATGTGCGAGCTCGAGACCGCCACCGGGTGCTCCCGGGCAACGGTCGGAGGGTGTTCCTTCTGCACCGAGCCATTCTACGGTCTTCCGCGCTACCGGAGCATCGAGGGGATCGCTGAGGAGGTGGCGGCGCTCCGTGCAGCTGGCGCTCGCCACTTCAGGCTCGGTCGGCAGCCCGACCTCCTCGCCTACCAGAGCAGCGGCGGGGAGTTCCCGGTCCCGCGTCCGGAGGTGCTCCGGGACCTCTTCTCTGCCATCCGGGCGAGGGCTCCTGATCTCCTGACCCTGCACATCGACAACATCAACCCGGGCACCATCGCCCGGCACGAGGAGGCGGCCCGGGAGGCGCTCGCCGCGATAGTCGACGGTCACACCCCGGGCGACACTGCAGCCTTCGGGATGGAAACCGCCGACCCGGCGGTGGTGGTGGCAAACAACCTCAAAGCCATGCCTGACGATGTCTTCCGCGCGATCGAGATCGTGAATGAGATCGGGGGGAAGCGGAGCGGGGGTATCCCGGAACTTCTTCCCGGCCTGAACTTCGTCATCGGCCTTGCGGGGGAGACGCCAGCGACATTCGACGCGAACGAGGCGTTTCTCCGGCGGGTGCTTGACGCCGGACTCCTGGTGCGGCGTGTGAACATCAGGCAGGTGATGCTGTTTGAGGGGACAGCGGTCTATGAAAAGAATACCCTCGGGATGCACGACACCCGGTTCCGCGCCTTCAAGGAGTGGACCAGGAGAGAGTTCGACGGACCGATGCTCAGCCGGATCTTCCCGACAGGCACCATCCTCCGTGACGTCGTCGTCGAGGTCTCCGGGAAGCTGTCTTTTGGGCGACAGATGGGGTCCTACCCGATCCTGGTCGGGATCCCGCTCGTTCTCCCGGTGGGAAGCGTGCTCGATACCGTCGTGGTAGACCAGGGGATGCGGTCGGTGACAGCCCTCCCCTGCCCGGTGGAGGTCAACACCCTCCCGGTCGCGGCGCTCCGATGGATCCCGGGCATCGGGAAGAAGAGGAGCGCCGCCATCGCCGCACGCCGGCCGTTTGGAAGCCTCGCGGAGTTTCGGAAGGTCGCGGGGAAGACGCCGGTTGACGGGGTTATGGTGTTTTAGGTCATGTGCGCGAGGCAGACCGTTGCTACCTACGGCATGCCCGGGATCACCGGCCACCCTGGAGCATCAGCGGGGCTTCTGCGACGCAAACCCTGCCGGCTGATCATGACCGAACGGGGCATGCAAGTTCGCAGGCACGGCAGTGGTCTATCCGTTCCCTGCCAGAGGCTTTATCGGCGTCCATCCGCGCCATGCACCGGTCCCGGCTGTACCTGCCGGTGGCAAAGGCGTCCATAGGGCAGGCTGAGATGCAGTAGCCCTCACAGCCGGCGCAGGGGGTATCGTGCCCCGGCAGATCCTGGTCAGGGGAGGTCAGGTCCGCCCATACCGCCCGGAACCGGATCCTCGGTCCGTAGCCGGGGACGAGGACGAGGTTGTTCCTCCCCATCCTCCCGATGCCTGCCATGCACGCCGCATCCTTGAGGTAGATGCCGCCGTCCTGGATCTGGTAGGGAATGACCTCAGTCCTGGTCCTGTAGTTCTCCTGCAGCCAGAGGCCGAGGCGTCTGCCGATCCCCTCGAGGATCCGGTCTCCGGGCGTTCCCCGACCCTCTTCCCAGAGGTCGAGTTCAGGATGCTCCGGGTCATGGTGGAGGCCGAGGATGATGTAGGTTCCCCGGTCCCTCTGCGATCCCTGATATCCGTCTGCGACTGCTGAGGGACAGTTGATGAGCCTTGTTGCAGGGACGACGCCTGCCACGTCGGCACCGAGCGTGCGCGCTCTCCTGAGCGCCTTCCTGATGATCTCCCGGTCGTCTGGCATCATGGAGTGTAATGGACCGGGAGGTGAAGAAGGGTCTGGTTTGTGTATACGATCTCTTCTCCCATCCGGGATGCAAACGTCTCCGTCGAACCTGGTCCCTCCTCCGCAAGATCCACGCTAGATCTGGTCCGGGAGGACGAGGTCAGGGCTCGTATTCCAGATGGGAGATCTGGAGCGTGGCCAGGCTACCTCCGGTTAAGACCAGATCCAGCGGAGACCCTGCGCCATAGCCGGGTTCTCCTGGTCGGGCGTTGCACAAACCGATATCATAAGGCTTTTGGCGGTATACGAGCCGTGGAAGGACGCAAGAACCAGTATCCATAATTTCTGCCGTCATCAGGCATGAAGATGTAACCATGCGGAGCGAAATTGAACAGCAAAAGCTGAAAGATGCGCTTCCTCCGCGGGTTGAAACTGCGGGTCTCTCTCCGTGGTCCTGCCAGGGGTGTCGTCAGTCGCAGGATGCAAGAAAGATAAATATATATTCAGCCGGCCGCACACTCCCATAAATGTACCTTGTCATCCGCTGCCCGGGCTGCAGGACCTTCACCTACGTGGATCGTTACCAGCGCTGGAGGCTCTGCCCGATCTGCGGCGAGGCGATCAACGTCGAGAAGGTGCCTATCTACCTGGACGCCGATGACTTCCTGGATGCAGAATGTGTCGTGGGACAACTGGAATCCTACCTGCACCGAACCGGAAAAAAAGACCTGACAGAGAGTGATATCCAGGAGTTACGGGCCCAGTACGTTCAGTGGGTGAAAAATCGGGTCTGATCACCAGAGGCGCCCGCAGCCGGGACAGAGGATACTCACCCTTCTTCCGCAGTGCGGGCAGTAAAGACCCGTACGTTCGTCGCTCGATAGCGGTCTCCCGCACCTCTTACAGTGGATCGGGGCCTCAAACCCGCACTCGTGTCTGACCATCAATCCAGGTATCTGTAGTCTTTCACAAAAAGATTTCCCTTTCCCCGGTTCGCAACATCACCGGTAAAGTGGATAAGCGTCCGTCCTTCGTGTCGAACTGTCCCGATCTTCTTAAACGTAGGGAGCATCGCGTGCGCGGTCCCGTAGACGTAACAGGAGCCCCCCTTCATGTTAGCACCAGGGCGGTAGCAATCCCCGTGGATGATGAGCGTGCCGTCCCGCATCTCTGCCCCGGCCATATCCCCGGCATCACCGTGCACGATCACCGTGCCGCCTGAGATGTTCTCTGCCAGGAAGTCGCCGGCGCGGCCGAAGACCTCCACGGTCCCGCCGGTCATACCCTTCCTCCCGCCACGGTATCCCGATGCACAGTAGTTGGCGACGTTACCCCGGCAAAGGATCGCTCCTCCTGCCATCTCCCGGCCAAGCCAGCCGTCGGCATTGCCGTGGATCTCGATGGTCCCGCTGCTCATGAAGTTGCCACAGTGCATCCCGATATCACCAAAGATGGTGATCTTACCGCCGTCCATATACTCACCCACCCGTTTGAGCCGGAACGTATCGTCGCCCAGGATGACGATCTCAACATCCTCTGGCCGGTCGGCTTCCCCCTCCACGGTGACCGAGAAGATCTCGTCGATCCCAAGTTCCCGGTTCCCCCGCCAGACCGAAAGGTCGGTGCCGGACAGAAAGTTCTTCGGAACAAGTGACTCAGCCTCGATGGGGATAAACGACCTCGCGACAGGTTTCATCGTGAGCGTGACTTTCATATCGCTGCCTCTGTCTCGATGCATCGGTTCCGGTTCAGGTACTTCTCCTGCACTGGATAGTTCCTCATCCGGACCGTGTAATAACGGTCGAAATTCTCGATAAATTCAGGGTCTCTTCCCATATCATATTCATCGGAGACCTTCGGCCTGACCCAGAACGTGGCGTTGCTCCCGTCGACCAGACACTCGCCTCTCCGCGAGACGACCCGGCCGCGTTTGATCGTGTACTCGGTCTGGCTGAACGCCTCGATCACCTTCTGGTAGTCGACCGAGGGGTCGACTTCATCGATCCGGATCGGATAGATGGCGACGTCAGCCTCGGCTCCCGGCTTCAGGTGGCCTTTACCGAGATCCTGGAGCCCGAGCGCCCGTGCCTGGCCGGCCCGGGTCATCACCGCGATCTCATACCAGTCCAGTTCCCGCTCGATCGCCGGGAGGGGCACCCGGGACCCGGTATCAGGGTGGACGGTGGCAAACTCGGCGTCACGGTATTTCTTGCTCATCAGGAGAGCGATGATCTCAGGATACTTGACGAACGGCGCACCGTTCGGGTTATCGGTCGTGAGCAGGCACTGCCAGGGACTCTTCGTGAGGAGCGCGAGTTCAAGACCGATCGCCCACATGACCGAGTTGACCAGGTTCTTGCGCCGGTAGACGATCGGTATGATCCCGGAACCAGTCTCGAGTTCCACGTCGTGGTTGCTCCACTTCTCGCGATAGAGGCGGTAGAGGTTGAACTCCATCGGGCCGTCGGCAGTCATCGTGGTGGTCCTGCCGAACATCACCTGCCCCATATCGATGACGATCTGCGGGCGCATGTTGACGAACCGCGCAATCGGCTCGCTCTTCGAGCAGAAATCCTTCCACCCCGATCCCCCGTAGGCGTGGAACTGGACGTGGGTCGCATACAGGGTCTGTCGCCTCGGATTCAGGTCAGGGATGAGACCGAGGGATCCGAGCGTGCAGGTGTAGTTTCCTGGCATCCCGAGGTTGTTGCAGTGGAGGTGGACCGAGTGCGGGAGGCCGAGGAGCTCGTTTGCCTCGACGGTCGTCCTGATGATCTCTGCTGGCGTCACTTCAAAGTAGGGCACCGGGTCCCGGATGCACGAGACGTTCTTGCCCCATTGCCAGGCCTCGGTACCCCCCGGGTTCGTGAGTTTGACAGAAAACCCCTTCACCGCCCGGAG
>LFRN01000235.1:10944-14523 GCA_001512375.1 Candidatus Methanoculleus thermohydrogenotrophicum
TGGGTGTGTGAATCGATCCCGCCCGGGAGGGTGAGCGCACCATGGGCGTCAATCACCTCTGCGGCGCTGCTCACATCCTCGACGATCTTTCCATCGCGGATAGCGATATCCATCGTCTCGGCGTTGATGCGCCTGAGGGGATCGATGACACAGGCGTTCTTGATCAGGAGTTCGCTCATTCTCCCAGTTCCTCCCGCATCAGCGTATATATCCGGGAGAGGACCTCCTCGTCAGAGGGGTAGTCAGTGGAGAGGACCTTCCTGGTCCTGATGGGCACCCCATCCATCCGGTAGGCTGTCCCCTCCGCGTCGATGCCGGTCACCGCCACCGGGATCTGGACGTTACAGAACGCTGTGGTGGCGTTCGGGTAGGGGTCGAGCTGGACCACCGGGATATCGGCAAGGTGTTCCAGGCACCGGCGCGGGAAGTGGGCGGCCGGGTCACTCCCGACGACCAACGCCGCGTCGCATTCTTTCCGCGCCAGGACGTCCACCGCCGTGGTCTCTCCCGGGTTGTAAAAGGCGATCCCCCGGGAGAAGTCGATCCCGAAGGGGTAGCCGGTCATCCAGGTGTTTACTTCGTTGGAACCATAGACGTTATAGTGCCCCCGCATCGCCGAGATGGTGAACTTCGTGTACCGATTCAGCTCAGCCACAAGTTCGATGGCGTTCCTGACGTTCTTGTACTTTCCTCCGGTCATCGTGAGCCCAAGCCCAAAGTAGACCGCACCGAACTTTGCCTCTTTGCAGAGGTTGGCCACCCTGATGAGCTGCTCCCGGGTGACGCCTGCGACCGTCGGCGGGATCGTCTCTGTCCTTCCGCGGATGATAGCCCGCAGCGCCGAGAGGACCGCGTAGTCGCCGCCAGGTTTGATCTGCACAAACTCGTCAGCGAGGTTCGCGGTATCGGTCCGTCTGATATCCACGACGATCACCTTCCGGTCGCGGAAGGCGTTCTCGAGGAAGAACCCGTCGGCGTAGCATGTATACCTGGAGAGGTGGCGGGGGTGAGCGTCGATTGGGTTTGACCCCCAGTAGATCACGAGGTCGGCCCGGTTCTTCACGACACCGAGCGTGCACCCGGGGTGCCCGACCTCCTGGATGGCGAGGATCGATGGCCCGTGGCAGACCGAGGAGGTGTTGTCAATGACACCGCGCACGAGTTCGGCCATGTGCACCCCCACGCACTGGGCCTCCCCGTGGGTGCCGCTCCATCCGTAGAGGAGCGGGCGCTCGGCCGCAAGAAGCATATCGGCGGTATACTGTATCGCCTCATCGTAGGTGATATCCCTCCACTCGTTTCCGTCACGCAGGATCGGGTTCTTCATCCTCTTCTCGCCCGCAAGTTTCGTTGCGCCGAGCTCGCAGGCGTTGCCGACGGAGACTACCCGGCCCCCCTCTACATTCACCTCGAGATCGTCACAGAGGCAGCCGCAGAAGGGGCAGACCACATCCTTAACGATCGTCATACGCAAGCCCTCCCAGTTCTTCCATCAGTTCGTGAACTGTCTTTGGTTCTTCGTCTGTCGGTTCGATCTCTACCACGTGAGACTTGAAGTCTGGCATACCGGTAGAGTGGGTATCGGCATCGATGATGTGGTTGGCATACGGCCCATACGGGACAAAGACGGTGCCAATCTCCACCTCAACCGACGCCACCGCCCGCATGACGACTGCACCGCATGGCCCGGTAACCCTGATGGCGTCCCCATCATCAAGCCCGAGTTCCAGCATATCAAACCCGTGCATGAAGCAGGTGGAGGTCTCCTCAGCGTACTCGACCGAGGTCTTGTTCTCGACGGTCACGCCCTGGTTCACCGTCCGTCCGGTGATCATGAGATACTTCATGCCTCCACCTCCTCATGCACCCCTTCCACCATACGGGCGACCCGGATCGCCTGGTTCGGGCAGTTGGTCTCGCAGGTCTTGCATCCGGTGCACTTCTCCTCGTGGAGTATCTGCACCCGGCCATCCTCGATCCGCATGATCACCTCATCGCTCGACGAGGTTCCGGTCGCCCCGAGCTGCGGGTCTTCCTGTTTATTGATGGGGCAGGAGACACAGCAGTTCCCGCACCGCATGCAGAGGGTATTATCGACCTCGAGGTGGTACCATGACCGAAACGCCGTCCTATCGTGCCGGGTGACGTCGAGGACCCGTCCGCTTGTAAGGACATCTTCAGGGCATGCCTCGACGCAGAGACCGCACCTGATACAGTGGCCAGGGTAGATCTCGGGTTCCCACCGGTCTTTTTGGCGGAGAACCTCGATGCCTCCGGGCGCCGGGCAGATCATCATGCAGGAGAAGCATCCTGTGCACTCCTTGCCCGTCAGGGATGGGTAGTCCTTGAAGTATGGGGGGGTGACCAGGGGGGCGGTCTTTGCGAAGAAGAACTTCTTCAACCACTCAGGCCGGAGAAACTCTCGTATGTAGTAGATGATCGATCGCATAACCTCTGTCCTACCTCTCGTTGCATGCGATGCAGGGGTCGCTGCTGATGAACGTCGACGTCACGTCGGCGATCGACGTGGCATCCTTGATCATCGAGTGAGCGCACGCCTCGACGTTCATGATCGAGGGTGTCCTGATCGCGATATCAAGCACTCTGCCATACTCGTCGGTCTTGATGTGGTAGGTCAGCTCGCCCCGGGGAGCTTCGCCGCTGTATGTGGTCTCACCTGCCTTGCAGAACCCCCCGCCCCGGATCGGACCTTCGGGGAGGGTATCCACGCACCTTCTGATCAGGTCAATGCTCTGGAAGATCTCCTGGAACCTGACCATGATCCTGGCGAAGTTGTCGCCCTCGGTCCTGGTCACCTGCTCGAAACCCAGCTCCCGGTAGGTCGGGTGGCGGAGGCGGAGATCGCAGTCAGGGACACCACTCGCCCGGGCCGTGGGGCCGACAGTATGTGCCAGGATCGCCTCCTCACGGGTCATGACCCCGATCCCGCGGCTCCGGAGCGCGATCAATGGCCCGGTCTCGAAGATCCGGACATGCCGTTTCATCTCCTCCTCCACCCATGCAAGGTCGGCAAGCATCGCCGCAGCGTCCTCGGGCAGGAGGTCGAATCTGACCCCGCCCGGGATCATGTAGGCGGTGTTGATCCTTGAACCCGTGAGCCGCTCGAGGTTGTCAAGCACTGTCTCCCTGGTGTTTAAGAGGTACATCGCGAGCGTCTCGTGCTCGATCGTGTAGCAGTAGGAGAAGTTCGCGATGAGATGGCTGGCTATCCGGTCGAGCTCGTTTGCGATCACCCGGAGGTAGGCAGCCCGCGGAGGGATCGTTATCTCGCTGATCTCCTCCATCGCCTCGATGAAGACCATGTTGTGGACGACCGAACAGATGCCGCAGACGCGTTCCGCAAGGAACATCACCTCCTGCCAGGGCCGGCCCCGCATGATCCGTTCGATCCCTTTCTTCATGTAGCCGAGTTCGACCTCGGTCCTGATCACCCGCTCGCCTGCCGTCTCGCACTTGAGGCGGAGGGGCTCTTTCCAGCAGGGGTTCATCGGGCCGAGGGGTATGGATACGTCGACGGTCTTCTTCATTTCAGGTTCTCCTCGTAGTCCTTGAATATCA